>JAMCYS010000057.1 GCA_023473795.1 Chloroflexota bacterium
CTTTTTGCACCAGAAACTAGTCTAGACCTCCTCCGGGGGGTGTTTGAGCTAGGTTAACTAACCTGCGACCAGCTAATAGCAAGTCGTGTGCCAAAGGCAGCAAGTGCATGCCAGCGTGTCACCCGGGAGTCAGCCAGCACCGCCAGCATGTAGGCCAGACCGACCAGCAGCGCCAGCCACCAGTTGGGGTCGCCGGCCACCGCCAGCCAGTAGGCCCTCACCGCCCAGTAGGGCGGGTACAAACCCACCAGCAGGTCCCAGGGTTGGGGCAGGAACCAGGCGGCGAAGAGGACGACGCCGCTGGAGGCGATGATCTGCATCTGAGCGAAGCCCTCCACCTTGTTGGCGGCGAAGGCGACGAGGTAGAGCTCGGTCAGGGCGCCCATCAGGGCCGCCACGGCGACGATGGGCACGAGCTAACAGAGCGGCACGAGGGCCGGCGCGGTCCTGGGCGGGCGACGGCTACTTCATTCCGGCGATGAACTGGTCGATGGGGATGGCGGCCAGGGTCTGTATCTTGATGCTGCCCCGCTGGCCGAGTTGAACTGAGACGCGGGCAACGGTCTCGTTGTCCGGCGCCTCGACAATGTTGACGAAATCGAAGGGGCCGAGGACGGCGTACTGCTGGAGCACCTTCACGCCCATGCCCTCGATTTCGCGATTGACGTCCTTGATCCGCCCCGGGTTGCTGCCGATGGTCTTGGCACCCTCGTCGGTCAGGGTGCTGAGCATGATGTAGGTCGCCATAGCTTCTCCCTGCGAGCTGCGCTCGCGAACCCCGCCCCGGACCGGCCGCACCTTCGAGTATAGGAGCGCTTGCCGAGGACTGTCAAATCCCGGCAGGGAGAGGTTCTAACAACACGCTGGCCAGGCAGCGTGGGGTTAGTGCCCAGGACGGCCTCTTACTCGGCGCAGGGTGATGAGGCAGCCCACGGCCAACACCGCTCCGACGAGTGTGTAGTCGAGGCTGCTGCGTCCCGCCAGCTCTTTCAGGGCGCCGTCGAGCGCCCCGGATGGTAGCGGCGAGTCGGGCGCCGGCTGGGGAGCGCTGGCGCCGACGGGCATGGCGCCGAGCCCTGAGACCGGCGTCGCCGCGGAAGCTGAGACTGGCAGGTCGAGCGACCAGACGCCCTCAGGCGTCAGGGCATAGGCGCGCGGGCGTGCCTCGCCGGCCACGACGAATCTGTACTCACGCAGCGCCGGCAGACCCGCGCTGCCGTCGCCCCACGCCTCGTCGCCCGTATACTTATTCGTGCCCAGGACTCTGACGTAGCCAGCGTAATCGCAGGTGGCATTGGCCCCGGCGAGGACAACCGGGACGCGCCCGACCGACAGCGCCAGGCTGTTCGGTCCCATTGCGCCACAGCCGCATTCGACCGGGCTGACCAGCTGCCGCCAGCTGGCGCCTCCGTCGACGCTCGTTGCGACGTCGACCTCGTTGGCCGCGTAGAGGATGTCGTGGCGCCCGTCCGTCACCCCGCCCTCGCCGTCCACGGTCGCCACGGCCAGAGAGTAGGTCGGCCGCCCGAGGGCGCGGCGCCAGTGCTCGCCGCCGGCGACGCTGACTTGGACGCCATCCGAGCCGGCGACGAAGAGGCGATCGCCTTCGCCGAGCGAGACGGCGAAGAGCCGTCGCCCTGCCTGGGCGCTGGCCGCGGGCAACAACACCCGCCAGCTCTGCCCGCCGTCGGCCGTGCCCAGCAGCTCGTCGACCGCGCCACCGAGCGGCCACGTGCTGAGGTAGATGCTGCCCGGCTGGCCGGCGACGAGAAGGGTGCGCACGCCCTCCTGGTTCTGCCCCCGGAAGAGCCACTGCCAGTGCAGCCCGCCGTCGCGCGAGACGTAGAGGCCGCCCTTGGGCCCCGGCTCGGTGCCGGCGTAGACTAGGCCAGAGTCCCGCGGGTCGACGGCGAGCGACAACACCGGCGGGGCTCCCAGGGACTCGAGGTCGCCGCCCACGAAGTTCCAGTTCTCGCCGCCGTCGACGCTGGCCTGCAGACCCAACTCGGTGGCGACGTAGAGGACGCGCCCCTCCTCGGCCGCGGCAAGGGCGTCCACGCGTATGCCCTTGAAGCCGACCGGCTGCCAGACGCCCAGTTGTACCTGCTGCACCTGCGCCGTCGCCGGAGAGGCGGAGAGCGTGAGGGCCAGCCAGAGGAGGGCCAGCGCGCAGCGTCGCACGTTCAGCTCCTTGCCAGGTGACCCGCGCGGCCTGGCGCCGCGACTCGGCCGCCAGACGCGCCAGCGCCCAGCCACCAAAGGACCCGTGCCTTACGTTTCAGTTGGCTTGACTCACCTGCTGGCGGCCAGCGCTTCGATGAACTTCAGGGTAACGTCTACGGTCGTGTCAGGCACTTGATGGACGACGGCCACCATGGGACACTTGCCAGACGTGATGAGGTTGCCGTCCTGCACAACGCCCGTGCCTTTGTAGATGGCTTCCGGAACCTTCTCATAAGTGTTGCCGTCGTAGACGGCGTACTGCTTCCCCTTAAGAACCCCTGCCTGGGCGAGCAGGTAGACGCTGGCGTCCTGAGCGGCCACAACCTTGTTCTTCGCGACCGCCTGCTTCACTATCTCCACGGCTTCGGGGGGGCCGGCTAACGCAACCATAGTCTTGGCCGTAGCCATGCAGGGTAGGATCACGCCCGCGTAGTCGTCCAATTTGACCGCGGCCAGTGTCAGGTCGGGTTTCAACGCGGCGTTGATCGTCTTAATCGGTTGGCCCGAAGCCGTGGCCACGACTACCTTGTAGCCGGCCTTTTCCAGCATGGCGACCATGACGCCAACTTCTTTGGTCAGCATCAGCTCCATGTCCAGTGAGAACTCCTGCGCAATGAGGAGCACCTGCTTGGGCGGGACGGGGGTCGGCGTTGGCACGGGCAACGGCGTGGGCGCTGACGTTGGCAGCGGCACGGGCGCCGCCGCGCAACCCGCCACTAGCAGCAGAACGGACAACAGCCAAAGTAACGGTTGCTTTGACATCGCTCCCTCCTTGAGCGCTCCCGGCAGCCAAGGCCTAGGTCTGCCGAGAGGTGATGACTGGGCGGGATCGTTAGCGGCTGCTCGGTTCAGCAGAGTCGGCAGCTTACTGCCTCTGCAATGCGGTCTAGCGCGCTCCAGGCGAGTCAAACGAGCTGTCGCGAGAGCAGGAGTGGCCGCTTCACACCTCTCGCAGATCCACCGACACCAGCGACAGGCCTAGTGCACGAACAGATGACCTCTTCGGGGATCGTCGGACCGAGGGACGTTGGCAGCCGCCCATCAGGGACGGTGATCCGCGCATCTGTGGACAACGGGCATTACCGACGACCTGTTCTGAGGCTGCACTAGGTCCCGCAGTCTCGCGAGCAACCCGTACAGGGCCGCCTGATCGGGCACTATGCCGGTCAAGACCGTCTCGTCCTGGGCGTTGTGCGCCAGGGACAGGCCGGCAAACCAGTCCGACCAGTGCGGGTCCAGCCTGCCCTTCACCCTAATCTCAACCGTACGCATCGGTTCGCACCCAGTGAGCCGGCGCTCAGGTCTTCCCTCTTCGAACAGCCAAGCGACAATGAGGGGTCTATGCTGACAGTGTGTCGCAGGCGAGGGACAGCGTCATCTACCGAAAGATCGATTTAGGGGGGTTTAGCCAGGAGAAGTGGGGTCGGGAGCGTAACCTTGCCGGGTCTCGTCTCGGCGCTCCGTTGGCTGCGGCGCCGAGTTCACAAAAGGCCCAGAGCCGTGGCCCGGCTCACTACCTCGGCGCGGTTGCGCGCCGCCAGCTTGCCGTAGAGGTTGTGCACGTGGGTCTTGGCGGTGCCGAGGCTGATGGCCAGGCTGTCGGCGATCTGCTGGTTGGAGAGCCCTGCGGCCAGCAGGCGCAAGACCTCGAGCTCGCGTTCGCTCGGCGGCTCCGGGAGCGCGGCGGCGCCCGCGGGCAGCGGCGCCTCGGCGCCAATGGCGGCGAGGCGCCGC
>JAMCYS010000096.1 GCA_023473795.1 Chloroflexota bacterium
CAAGTGAACTGTCCTGTCTGTGAGATTCCGCTGAATATGACTGAGCGCACGGGAGTGGAGATCGATTACTGCCCCAAGTGCCGGGGGGTTTGGCTGGACCGTGGAGAATTGGACAAGATAATCGAGCAGTCTATCACGCGGCAGCCCGAAAGATGGCCTGAAGGGCGTGAGCACGGGGAGCGCGATCACGAGGGCGCGGCCTCTACCAAGGGGAGAGGGCGACGAGGAGGATTCCTGGGCAATCTCTTCGATTTCGACTAGACGGGGGCTGACCACCGTGTCAGTTGGCGGGCCGACCGCGCGGCCGGACCGCAGGCGAACGCCGACAACGCTAGCTTGGACTGAGGAATTACCATGTTACGCACCCTGAGAGAGGCGGTAGACGACTTCCTGAAGTCGGCGCGGAGCAGCGAGCCCGCGCCGGCGGACGGGGAGGCGGAACCGCCACCGGCAGGTGGCCCGCTCCCCGACGAGGGCCTTTCCCCCGCCCGGCCGGCCTCCGCGGCGAGGCGCCTCCCCGGCTGGCGGGTCTGGGCGGTGGTCGGTCTAGTCGTGGTAGGCGGTCTTCTCGTTCTGCGCTGGGCACCCTGGAGCGCCCGGGAGCCGGCCGACCCGGAGGTGGTGGCCACGTACCAGGGCGGGGTCGTGACGCGCGAGCGCCTCCGGCGCGAGTTCGAGGCCCTGCCGAAGGCGGAGCAACCCTTCTATCGCACCCTGAATGGCCTGAAGATGCTGATAGGCAACGCGGTGGCGCACGAGGTGGGCCGGAGCTGGGCCGAAGAGCGGCAGGTCGATCAGAAGCAGGCCTTCAAGGAGGCCGTGAAACACGCGACCGAGGAGATCAAGATCGCCGACGTGTCCGAGCAGCTGCACCAGGGCCGCATTGCCGTCGGCGAAGCCGAGATCCAGGCCTATTACGACCGGAACCGAGAGCGATTCGGCGAGCGGCCGCTGAGCGAGGTCAAAGATGAGATCCGGGGGACGCTCGTCGAGGAAAAGGAACAGGGGTTCGTGGGTACCTACTTGCAGGACCTCAAGGAGCGGGCCAGTCTACAGGTCGACTACAGCCTGCTGGAGGTGCCCGAGCCAGGTGAGCAGGATGTGGCTCTCTACTACAACGACAATCGCGAGCGCTTCCGTGTGCCCGAGCAGGTGAGAGTCGCCCAGATCCAGGTGAGCGTGAGCCTTGCCGGCGGCGATGACAAGGCCCGCGCCAGAGCGGAGAGTGCGCGCGCCCGAGCGGAGGCCGGCGAGGACTTCGCCCAGCTCGCGCGGGAGTTGTCCGACGGTCCCGAGAGGGCTCAAGGGGGCGAGCTGCCGAACCCGGTGGCGCGCGGCGGGCGCGGCCAGGCCTTCGACACGGCGGTCTTGCCGCTCCAGGCCGGCCAGCTCTCGCCGGTGTTCAAAGAAGGCGACAGCTACTACGTGGTCAAGCTGCTCGAACGCCGGCCGGAGCGGTTGCAGCCGTACGAGGAGGCGAGGGGCGCCATAGCCGCCACGCTCCGCGCGGAGCGAGAGCGGCAAGCCTACGCCGAGCGCAGGGAGCGCACGCTCTTCACCATCCACTCCCGCCGCACCACCCTGGGCGAGTTCCTCCAGGAGCTGGACGAGCTTCCCCAAGAGGTGAGAGGGCGGTATAGCTCGCCCGAGGGGAAGCGTACGTTGCTCGATGGGCTAATAGAGCGCTTGCTAGTGGTAGAAGACGCCTCCGAGCAGGCAGCCGACGTCAAGCGCAAACAAGAAATCGAGCACGCCCGCTCGGACCTCCTAGGGCAGATGCTGCACGAGGAACAGGTCGACGAGCAGGTCAAGATCGCCGACGAAGAGGTCAGAGCCGAGTACGAGCGCAACAAGGCCCGCTACGCGGACCCGCCGAAGGTGAAGGTGCGCTACCTCCGGATCGGGCGGGGTGGCACGCAGGACACCGATGGGAAGGCTCGCGCCAAGATCGAAGAGGCCGAGGGCAAGCTGAAGCCCTTCGGGGTACTCGGCCTGGGGGGGCAGCCGGCGGAATTCGTCGAGGTCGCCAAGCAGTACTCGGAAGATCCGCAGACGGCGGCGAACGGTGGCGAGCTCGATCGTTGGCTGAGCGAGGGCAATGACCCAATGGGGGAGCTGTTCGAGCACGGCTTGCACGAACAGCTGTTGCCACTGAAGGTGGGGGATATATCACCTATCCTGCCGCTGGGCGACAGCTACTACCTGTTCCAGATCAGCGACAAGCAGGAGGCGCGCCAGCGCTCCTTCGAGGAAACGAAAGAGGTGGTGCGCCGCGAGCTCGAAGTCCGCAAGCACGAGGAGTTGACCAGGGACATGGAGCGCCGATTCCTGGAGCGGATGCAGTTGCAGGTATTCGATCGGCGCCTGGAGGCTGTGCTGGCCGAACTCGGCGGGCCGGCGGTCAATACGCGCTAGAGGCAGGCTGGAGAATATGGGACGCAAAGAGACCACCATCTTAATCACAATCTTGGTGAATCTGGGCCTCATCGGGCTCAAGTTCCTGCTGGCAGGGGTATCGGGCAGCCTATCCCTGCGGGCTTCTGGTTGGCACTCGTTCTCCGACGTCTTCGTGTCTTGCCTGGTGCTCGCCGGTCTGCTCTTCGCACGGCGCAAGCAGCAGGATGTACAGGGCGTGAGCCGCGTCGAGCACGTCGTGAGCCTGCTGGTGGCCGCCTTCATCTTCTACATGGGTTACGATATCCTCCGTGACGCGCTGGTCTCCGAAGAGCCTGAGCTGCGCAACGTCTTCTGGGTCGCGCTTGCCGCCACGCTCACCATCGTCCTTAGCTACTTCATGGCGCGCTACAAGACCTATGTCGGGCGAGCGGCGAACTCTCCATCCCTCGTCGCCGACGGCTACCACTCTTTGATGGACATGTGGGGCTCGGTGGTCGTCGTCGCCGGCCTTCTGGGCTACGCCATCGGTTTTCGCAGCCTCGACAAGGTCGCCGCCGTCGTGGTGGTGTTGTTCATCGCCTTCGCAGGTTATGAAGTCGTGCGCGATGCGCTCGCCGGCCTATCGGACGGCGGCCATCTCGAGCATCAATTTCTGGGCGAGCCTCGGCGCCGCTTCCAGGCGGCGGTGCCTTTCCTGGTGCCCCTGCTGGTGGCGATGTACCTATTGTCCGGGCTGTACGTCGTGCAGGCCGGCGAGGTTGGCGTGGTCCGGCGTTTCGGCAGGCTGGCTGGGGCGGACGTGCCGCCGGGCCTGCACTACCGCCTCCCCTGGCCGGTAGACGAGTTGACTATCGTATCTCTCGCCCAAGTCAGGCGCAGCGAGCTGCCACGCTCGCTGATGCTGACGGGCGACCAGAACCTGGTCAACGTCGCCGCCAACGTCCACTATCGCATCCGCAGCGCCAGGGACTACCTCCTCCATGTTGGGCAACCGGCTGACTTGCTGGGCAGCGCGGCCGAAGCGAGCCTTCGCCAGGTAATCGGCCTAAGATCCGTCGATGCTCTGCTCACCAACGGCAAGGGGGCCATCCAGGATGAGGCCGCTAGACGACTCCAGGCTGGCCTCGACGCCAAACAGAGCGGGCTTGAGGTAGTGGCCGTCCAGCTCGCTGAGGTGAGCCCGCCGGAGGAAGTTGCCGGGGCCTTTCTCGACGTGGCCTCCGCCCGCGAGGATAAGGCCACATATATCAACGAGGCGCTGGCATATCAGAACGAAGTACTGCCGAGAGCTCGCGGCGAGGCCGAGAAGCTGCTGCGTGAGGCGGAGGGCTACAAGGCCGAGAAGATTGCCAGTGCCACGGGCGAGTCGAAGCGCTTCGCGAGCCGTCTGGCGGAATACAAGAACGCGCCCGCCGTCACGCGCACCCGCCTATACCTGGAAGCAGTCGAGCGCGTTCTGCCCAACGTGCAGAAGTTCTTGCTCAGCCCGGAGGTGGGCACAGGGGCAATTGATCTGTGGTTCAGCCGAGGGTC
>JAMCYS010000145.1 GCA_023473795.1 Chloroflexota bacterium
TTGCCTACCCGGCGACATGCCCCCCGCCGATTGTTGGTGGAACCACAGGCGGTAGCGCAGTTGTTCTGCGCCTCCTGGCCCTGCTATACTGCCAGTGGCTAACCGACATCATCGCGTCCCAGCCGTGCTGCGGCTTTGCTAGTATTCTATTGGACAGAGGTGGGCCATCTAGAAAGGAGTGAGACCGTCTTGGGTGCGACTTCGACAAGGATTTGGCTGGAAGACTCGCTCTGGGACCAGGTGGCCAGAATGGCCGTTAGTGAGGGCACGACCGTACGCGAGCTGCTACCGCGGCTCATTGCGGGCTCCCTTGCTGGATCGCTCGCTCCCCCGCTGCCCTCAGCGCCGCGGGCGACGGTCGGCCCTGCCGCTGACGAGCCAAGCGTAACGGCAGGTCCGCCCGTGGTAACCCTGGCTGAGGCGTACCGCTGTGGGGAATGCGGCGCACAGATCAAGACGGCCGGGCTCAGCGCTCATTTGGGCAAGCATCTGCGCGAGCGGCAAGCAGCTGAAACGGAAAGGAGCTAGAGGTGGCAGCAACCCCAGATAAGATGCAAGAAATCAGATTGGACCTGCTCAATCTCATCGAAGTTTACAAGGACATGCTGGAATCGGTGAACCCAGTCTTCCTCCTCAGTGAGTATGGCACGGAGGACGGCGCGCCAACCGACGACGAGATGAATCGGTTGCGCGACGAGGTGCTGCCCAAAATCCATCAGCGCTACCTCACTCTCTATAGCACCATTGAGGACAAGGTCTCCTTGATGCTCCGCCAGTACGGAGACCTCTGCCAGGAGGCCCTGCAGGCCATTGGCGACAACCCTAGCGGCGACCGCATGGACTTGCGTCTTGGACTATCCACCGAGATTCAGCGTGGCATCGCCGTCATCACCGACGCTCTCAAGGCTCTCAAGCCCCGTGATATTCTCCAGTCGTACCGGAGCGCCAAGCGTGCCCCCAGTCGCACCTTTGACCTGATGTTCCGTGAGCTGGAGCCCAAGATTCAGAAGAAGTATCTGGACACGGTCAGCGACTCGTACGAAATCCTAATGATGCTGGCTGAGAAGGCGGCGACCGCCGCGATGACGGCGAACCGGGAAAGCGCGAGCCCGCCGGAGCCGGGGACCAGATAGTAGTCGACCGGGACGGACCGGCCTGGGTTTGCCGGGGCAACGGCCGGGGCCGACTAGAAACGCGGTACTCCGAATACAGCTGAGTGCCCTCTGCAACCTGGCACGCGGACGCTAGCTGCACAAATCTCTCTTGTGCCCGGTGCGGCCCGCGTCGGCAGTAAGCCTGATTATTGCCTTTGGCAGGGGTAGAGTGCGCCCAGCATAAGCAATGCCGTCAAGGCTCACGCGCTCAACGGCCAAGGGGGCTGGTCGCCGACGGCGAGGTGCCCAGATATCCGCCTTGCCGCCGGACAGTCGTTCTTGGTCTCACGGCGGTGCGCGGCTCCGCTGCGGGGAAGCAAGGCTTCAGGTGGCTCGTGGCTCGGTGGCGACTTGCGGATAGGGGCAAAATGGTGTAACATGCCCTCGTCCGCCGCTGGAAAGCCTGTTTGCCCATGTAGCTCAGTTGGTAGAGCACATTCTTGGTAAGAATGCCTCTTACCAGGCCCTCAACCCCCCGGAAAAGCCCGATGCATCGGCCGAACGCCCACCCTCGCCGCAGCCATTTCCGCCCTAAGAATGTTCGCACAGTAATGCGGTCACAACAGTAATGGGATCAACCGCAACTCGCTAAGCCTAGCGATTCCTGTTGCCTCCCCCGCTGCAGCGCCCCTGGCATGAAGATGAACGAGCGCATCGTGTGACGTGCTTGACATACGAGTCGACCTGCACCCCCACGGCTTGCGGCGATCTCTTATAGAGACAGCGCTTGTTCGTACTGGCAGGCCGACCGCTCTGGATCACCCCACCCAGAATACGAACACTTGGCTACAAGCGGCTTACAATCCGGCTACACGAGGACTACAGCCGGACCACGCGGCACACTCGCCGACTAGGCCCTGCGGCCCCGAACGCCCCAGCCAAGGGGTTTCGCCTGCAGATCGATGACACAGCCACCGGCGATCTGTTGGGTGCTCTATGGGCTGATCGTCTTGAACTGCGCCATCGTTGGCGTGGTCGTCGTACCAGAGGGTGGCGGCGGGCTGGTTGTTAGGACAGGCGTAATCCTTGCCGGCGCCCGAGACAATGAGGTCCAGGGGATGGCCGTCGACGGAGACGGGAAGGTGCCCGCCGAAATGGACTCTGTCCATCGGATCGTGGTCGAGAAAGCGAGCAGGGGTGACTTGCGCCACCCCTTCTAAAGCCCCACCCCCAGCGAGAGGCCTATGACCTATTCACGAATTGAACACGCTGATCGGCTTGTCCCTCTGAGACCCCTTCTGTCGCGCTGGTGATAAGGCGCTACCTGTTCTAGCGACCGCCCCTGGACATATCATCGTGCCCATCGGGGTTGGAGGTGGCACTAGGCATCGGCCGTGATGTGCTGCTGGGCATTGGGCCAGCCATCATCGGAGTGCCCATCGGGCCAGGCGTGCCGCTAGGCATCGGTCCGGCCGTGCTGCTGGGCATTGGGCCGGACACCATCGGCGTGCACATCGGCCCAGGGGTACCGCTAGGCATAGGGCTGGACATCATTGGCGTGCCCATCGGGCCGGAGGGGCCACTAGGCATTGGAGTCGCCATAGTCGTCGCCATCGGCATCCGGGTCATAGTGGGCATCGGCGTCGACACCGGGGTCATGGTGGGCATCATCGACCCCATGCCGCTGGGCGACATAGCCCCCGAAGATTGCGCCGGCATAGGCGTGGCCATCATTGGCCCGGACATCGGGGTGCCGTGCGGGCGTTGGGTGCCCATCGACTGGGGGCCCTGCGGCATCTGGGTGGCCATCGGGCCGGGCGTGCCCATCGGCATTTCGGTGAACATTGGACCGGGCGTGCCCATCGGCCCGGTCGGATTCACCGACGCCTGGGTAGCCATTGGGCCAGGCGTGCCCATCGGGCTCGCCATAGCGGTAGGCATCGCCTGAACGTCCGCACCGCTCGGCATCAGCGTGTCCAGGGTCATTCGCAGCGGGTACAAGGCATCGCCCGGCATACTGCCCTGCGCGGCGTAGACGCCTCCCCCGCCCACGACGAGGCCGAGAACGAGCAGCAACGCGATGAATGCTGGCATACTAGCCCTCCTCTGGTAGAATGGGTTCCACCAGGACATACGAAGGAGGGGGGGCTTTGTTACAGCCCCGGCAACTGCCCTCTGCCGAAGTTGGGCGCGCAGCCGCTCGCGAAAGGCCGGAGAGGGGGTGCTAGCTTGCGGTGGGGTGATAGCCAGAGCCAGGCGTAAGAGCGGCTCGATCTCTGCCTGCGCCTCGGCCGGGCAGGCGGCCAGTTCGGCCTCGAGGCTGCCGCGGCCCGCGCGGACCTTCTCAATCGCGCTGGCAAGGAGTTCGTCAATCCGGTCGCTCAATTCTTTCCCGCTCCCATCCCTAACGCCTGGCGCAGGGCGGCCAGCGCGCGATGCTGGATGACGCGCACCGCGCCTTCGCTCTTGCCCAGCGTAGCCGCAACCCCGGCGTAGTCCAGTCCCTCGATGAAGCGCAGGAGAATCACCTGCCTCTGTTCCGGCTTCAGGCCGAGGATGGCTTCCCGCAACTCGCCCTGCGTGCAGCACAGGGTGGCCGTCTCCACCGGGTCGGCCCAGGACGCCTCATCGATCACCCCCTCGTCCAGGGGCGCCAGGTCCTTGCGCGTGCGGTGATGGTCGATCACGGCGTTGTGGGCTATCCGTAGCAACCAGGCGACGACGGGCGTGCCGTCGGGATGGAAGCGACCGATGGCCTCCCAGGCCTTGCAGAAGACCTGCTCGGTGACGTCCTCGGCATCACGGGCCGAACCCAGCCGATAGTAAACGTACCGATAGATCCCGTTCAGGTACAGATCGTAGATGCGTCCGAAGGCCTCGCCATCGCCGGCCGCCGCGCGGGCGGCCAGCGCCGCGACCTCCCTATCCTCCAAGGCTGCGCCCTTCCCTGCTGCTTCCGGTCCACTCATAGTGAGATACGACCGCCTAGTCAATTTGTTACAGAAGAAGTGTAGTCGCTTCCCTTACCTGCCCGGGCCGATGGCCCGCCTGGCTAAGTGAAAGGGCAAACCATCGGATGGCTCCCAAGAGCAGAAGGGCCGGGTCAGCCTTGCCGCTGTACCCGGCCGAGTGAGTCCGCGGCAATAAGAGGTAAGGCAGGGTCCTGACCGAGCTGAAGTTGCGCCTGGCGCCGCCCCATCATTTCCACGGCCTGGCTGCCTTGAGTGCCGCTCATCATACTGCCCGAGGCGTCGCCCATTATCCCGCTGGGGTTGGTATTCGACTGGGCGTTACCAACCCCGCCGTTCGTCGTGAACCCTGGCCGGAGCTGGTTGGCGCGGCGGGCAGAGCTGGTTGGCTACCGACCATTATGCTGACAGACGGCGCACCACCGTGCGGGCAACAGGATCTAGGCCGACGGGAACGACCACCAGGGCGCTCACGGTTAGCAGTCCACGTCGGCCTACGGTGCCTCAGGTATGCTGCTCCTTCGGGACGTTATGGCAGTCCCAGCAGTTGGGTGAAACCCCCGCGTAGCTGTGGCAGGTGTCGCAGAACTGCTGCTTGTTCTGGTGGCAGCCCAGGCAGGTGTTCGTCAGGCTCTTCTCAAACTGCTTGCCGCTGAGCTTGGAAGTGTAGATCCTGTCGCCGTTGCGGGTTACGTCTTCACGCCACTGAGTCAACAGCTGCACGTGGTTGGTGCGCATATAGTCAGTCGCCTCGACGCACTGCTTCTCGTTGGTGGACAAGACCAGCTGCGGCGCCTTGGCCGTGGCGTTGGTAACGATGGCGTACGCCGCCACTCCAATGACGACCCCAACGAAGAGGGCCAGACCTGCCAGGACGTATCTGGCGTCATACATTGGCAGTAACCTCCTCCAACCAGCAGCGGCCGGTCGCGTCAGCTGGTCGTGCGCTCGGCCCGGTCCTTCATCACCAGGGCGTTGCCCATCAGGTTATGCCTGCCCGCCACCTCGACGCCCGGTGGTCCGACAGATGCACCGGCAGGCGGTTCTGCCGGTGCCAGCAGCCTCTGTCTGGCGGCGCCAAACTTTGACTTTAGCGGCGGCCCATCATTCCGCCACTTGTGTTGCCACTCATCATACCGCCCGAGGCGCTACCCATTATGCCGCCAGCGGAGCCGCTCATCATCCCGGCCGGCGCGCTGCTCTGGCCTGTGCCCTTCGACGTGGCAGGCGCAGAGGGCTGATTGCCGCCCATCATGCTGCCCGGCTGAGCGCCCTGGCTCCCGCCCATCGTGGTTCCCGGTTGGCCTTGCTGGGTGCTACCCATCATTGTACTCTGGTTGCCGCCCATCATCGAGCCGGGGCCGCTGCTCTGGGTGCCGTTGCTCGTGCCACCACCCATCATCCCGTTGAAGTCCGTGCCCATGTGCTGGCGCATCATCTCGTTGATGCTCTGGGCATCCCAGTTGCCACCCATGTACTTGTTCATCATATCGACCATACTCTGGCTGCCCCCGTCACCGCCCATGTAATCCTTCATCATGTCGGTCATGGAACCGCCATCCCAGTTACCGCCCATGTACTGGTTCATCATGTCGGTCATACTCTTGCCGTCCCAGTTGCCGCCCATCATGCCGTTGCCGTTGGGCTGCGAGCCCTGGCCTTGAGGCTGTGAGCCTTGGCCTTGGGGCGGTGAGCCCTGCTCCTGGCTTTGACCCTGATTCTGGCTCGGTGGCGTCTGCGCCAGCGCGGTGCCTGCCACAGCCAGGGCGAGCACCAGAACAATGGCCAGCGCCCCGGCGATCACTGCCAGACGTTTGCGCTTCACTGTCAGTCCTCCTTTGACCTCGCGTATTGCCTTCCCCTTGGGGATACTTCGACTGTAAGGCCCGCAGGTCAAGAAACAACCGCCAGTGAGTTCAAGATTCGATCAAGAAACGGCATTCTGTCACAGGTCGTTCCCTGCCTGGTTGCCGGCCTTGCCCGAATGGGGTTCTTCGACCCTTGCTAAGCGCTGCCCGCGTCTAGGGCCAGGGGCAGGGTGAAGTGGAAGGTAGCGCCCTTGCCGGGGTTGCTCTCGGCCCAGATCCGCCCCTTATGGGCCTCAACGAACTGCCTGGCCACGGCCAGTCCCAGCCCGCTGCCCCCGCCGGCGCGAGATCTCGACTTGTCCACCCTATAAAAGCGCTCGAAGATGTTCGGCAGGTCCTCGGGCGGGATGCCGGGCCCCGTGTCGGACACGGTTACCCGTGCAAGACCCGTTCGCTGGGGTGACTTGGCGTAGACGCCGTCGACGGCTGCCGTGACGCTTATCGTGCCCCCGTCGGGGGTGTAGCGCAGCGCGTTGCTGAGGAGGTTGCGCAGCACCTGACCGACGCGGTCGGGGTCGGCCGCGACCCGCGGTAGCTTCTCCGGCAGTGCCAACTCCAGGCGCACGCCTCGGTCGCGGGCCTGCGCCTGCACGCCAGCGGCCGCGGTCGTCACCAGCTCGTTCAGCTCCACCGGCCGCGTATGCAGATGAAGCTGCCCCGCCTCGGCGAGGGAGAGGTCGCGCAGGTCGGTTACCAGCCGGTTCAGCAGCAGGGTTTCCTCCCGCAGCGAGGCCAGCCTCTCGGGGGTCGCCTCCGCAACGCCGTCGATCATCGCCTCCAGGTTCGCCTGGACGATGGAGATCGGTGTTTTCAGCTCGTGGGCGATGTCGCTGAAGAGTTGCTTGCGCTGCTGCTCGGCCGCGGCGAGGCTCCCCGCCATCGTGTTGAAGGCCGCGGCTAGCGACGCCAGCTCGTCCTTGGAGCCGACATCTACCCGCTCATGGAAGTTGCCCGCCGCCACCCGATGGGCCGCCCGGGTGAGGCGGTGCAGGGGCGCCGTGATCTGGCGGCTGATTAAGAGACCCAGCAGCAGGGCCGCGCTCGCCGCCCCCCCGCCCGCCAGCCAGACGGCACGATTGGTAGCATCGAGGAAGCGCTGTTCGGAGGTGGTGGCCTGCTCATTACCCTTCGGCGGGGGCGTGGAGCGAGTCTCTGCTGCCTGCGGGGCAGACGAAGCCCGCGTCGGCCAGGGTGAGGTTCCACAAGGATCGGTGCAGGCGTCGTCCATCCGGCCCATCGCGCTGTCCCCCCTACCCCAGTCGCAATCGGCCTCGTGCGCCAGCAGGTACACCTTGCCCACGGGCTTGCCCTGGACGGCTATGGGTAGAGAGCGATCCGAGGGGGCGTTCGAGATGGCCGTTTGCCCCGCTTGCCCCGCCGAGTCGGCGACGACCCTGCCGGAGTTGTCGCCGACGACGACTCGCTGTCCCAGCCAGCGGGAGAGGGAGGCGAGCACCGGCGCCACCCCGCGCCACCCCCCGGTGTCCGAGTAGTAGTCGGCAAGCTGGTCGGCGACCCTCTGCTCCTGAGCGACCCACCCGCGTTCCAGGTAGCTGTCGAACTCGGTTGTGGTGAGGCGCGTTGCGAGCAGGGCGACGGTCAGGACACCCACGAGGGCCACGCCCGCGAAGGCGACGGCGAGTCTGAAGGTCACGCTACGCACGGCTTACTCCCCGAACTTGTAGCCCACGCCGTAAACGGTTAGCAGGTAGGTGGGACGGCGAGGGTCCGGCTCGATCTTCTGGCGCAGGTTCTTGATGTGGGCGTCGATGGTCCGCTCGTACCCTTCGAAGGCGTCGCCCTGCACCAGGTCCAGCAGCTGGAGGCGGGTGAGGACGCGGCCCCGGTTCTTGATCAGCGCCTCCAGGAGGCGGAACTCCGTTCGCGTCACGTCGACGGGCTCCTCGCCGCGCCTTACCTCGTGGCGCGCCGTGTCCACGTAGAGGTCCCCCGCTCGCAAGGTCGCCTCCGAGGGCGGGGGAGCCGCTCGGCGCAACACCGCCCGCACGCGGGCGACCACCTCGCGCGGGCTGAAGGGCTTGGTCACGTAGTCATCCGCGCCGCACTCCAGCCCGACCAGCTTGTCGATCTCCTCATCCCGCGCGGTGAGCATCACTATGGGCAGCAAGGAGCGCGCCCTCACGTGGCGGCAGACCTCTAAGCCGTCCACTTTCGGCAGGTTCAGGTCGAGGATCATCAGGTCGGGCTCGGTGCGCCCGAGCGATTCCAGGGCGGCCGCGCCGTCGCCCGCGACGGCGACGCGGTAGCCCTCTCGTTCCAGGTACAGGCGGAGCACCTCGACGATCTTCGCCTCGTCTTCCACTATTAATACGGTCCCTTTGCTCACGACACACCCCGACGATGAAGAGGCCCTATTGGCGAGTCTAGTTGCTCTGAGCGGCTACCGGCCCGCGCACTCGCAGAGTACGCGGGCGGTGTCCCCTCACATCTATCTGGCCGGCCGACCGGCAGGGCTTCAGGCCCGCCGGCTCGGCCTAGATAGTCCGACCCGGACGGTGCTGGCTGCCAGTATGCTTCACGGCGGCCCGGATGCAGGCGACTAAGCAGCAGATCCGGCATCGGACTATTTAGTCCGCGCGGACTATGTTATCACCAGCCGCGCATCATGCCCATACCCCAGCCGGCCGAGTTCCCCCAGCCGTTGCGGCCCATCACGCCCCAACCGCCGTAGTTGCTGCCGTTGGCAGTGCCGCTCGTGCCCGGATTGTTGTAGTAGCCGCCCATGCCGCCGCAGCCCCAGCCACCGTAGTTGCCGTAGCCACCCATCATCCCGCAGCCCCAGCCACCGTAGGGCGCGACCGCATCCGTGGCGCTGAACACGGTGCGCAGCCAATCCTGCTCCCGCTGCACCATCTGGTCGGCCTGCTCCTGCGTGAGGCTGCCGTACTTCACGCGCAGCGCCAGCATGTCCCGATAGGGGGCCAGGGCAGCATCCAGCACCTGCTGCTCCGAGACGCCCTTGTCCGCGGCTATTTGGAAGATACTCTTGCCGTCGTTGCGCGCCGCGAGCAAGTCCTGTGCGGTCATATTCAGGACCTTCGCCACCGGGCCGAGGGCCACTGGATCGACGTAAGCCCCGCCGTATGCCCCGCCCGGCCCACCACCCCAACAACCCGGACCCCACGTGCCCTGGGAAGCGGGCGCCTGCTGTGCCGCCGCGACGCCGGTCGTCGCCACCAGGCTGAGCAGCATCGCTGCCACCACCACGACCAAGATACCGAACCGTTTGCGCATTGCCTCTTACCTCCTTGCCTTGCGGCCTGACTGTTGTACGGTTCTCACCATACGGCAAGATTGTGAATACCTTGTGAAGGGAGATGCGGACAATTAGCAGAAAAGCCCGCGTGGACCGCCTCACCACCAGCCACGGATCATACCCCAGCCGGCCGAGTTCCCCCCGCCGTTGCGGCCCATCATTCCCCAGCCGCCGTAGCTGCCCCTGAATGAGCCGCTGTTGGCGGGGTTGGCGTAGTAGCCGCCCATCATCCCGCAGTCCCAGCCGCCCCACGACGGCCCCCAGGTGTTTTGGGGAATGGGGTTCTGCTGCTGCGCCGCCGCGACGCCAGACGTCACGGCCACGGTCAGTAGTGCCGCCAGTACCAGTACCGCCACGATCCCAAGCCATGTGCGCATTGTTTCTTGCCTCCTTGCCTTGCGGCCTATGTGCTGTATGGTCTTACTGTACGGCAGAACTGTGAATACCTTGTGAAGGGACGATGCAGACAATGCGCAGAAAGGCCCGGAGACTCGGCCGTCGTTGCAACGATGTAGGCCGGCTCCTCAGCTCAGCGGGATGATCTCACGGTACTTGCCGCCGGGAGACTGCTCTGGTGGTTCCTCGCCACGCTCAAGTGTGACGTGGTCGAGCTTGTGCTCCGTAAGCAGGCGCATGATCTCGCTGCGCACTGCCTGCCATACGCGGTCCGGGTCGGCACCAGATGCGAGACGCAGGCGCACGCGCAGGCTCGTCGGCGTGGTCTGCACGATCTGGCATAGCTCGATCCCCTGAATGTGGTTAACCTCGAATGCCAGTGGCGGAATCGAGACCTGCTCGCCACGCTCGGTGGGGAAGGTGAGCGCGTCGGCGACGCGCCCCTGCACGCGGATCGCGGGCAGCGGGTTACCGCACGGGCAGTGGTCGGGGCGCTGCAGGACGCTGTCGCCGAGGTCGTAGCGCAGGATCGGCTGTACCCGGTTGGCGAGGTTGCTCGCCAGGACGGTGTGCGACTGCTCGCCCGGCGGGGTCGGCCGGTAGTCGGCGTCGACGGGCTCGAGCACGATCCAGTCGATGAGGACGTGCAGCCATCCCTCCCTACAGCTGTAGGCAGCTTGGGCGAGTTCGGTGGAGCCGTACACGTTGCCGACCTTGCTCCGGAAGGCCCTGGCGATCCTGCCGTACTCGCCCTCTCCCAGCCCCTCGGCCGTCACCACGATCAGCACTGGCTTGATGCGCAGGCGGCCGGCTTCCTGCTCACCCGCGAGCAGGGAGATGATAGAGGCGTAGCCCAGGATCATAGCCGGCTGGAGCTCATTGAGCTTGGCGACCAGCTCCGGCAGTGGCGTATGCACCGAGAAGTCCTTAAGTTGCCGGGCGAGAAGGCGGTTGGAAAGGCGTGCCCGAGTGAGGCCCGCGACTGAGACGTAGTGGCCGCCGGTCGCATGCAGTGCTGCCACGCGCATCCCACGGAAGAGGATCTTCAGGAAGTCGCCGGCCGTGAGCCATTGGGCAAATATGAATACCATCGAGACGATGCCCACGGCCAAGTGCCGGTGATCCAATACGAAGATCCCGGGCGTCCCGGTGGTGCCCGAGGTGGTGGCGACTGTGTACTTGCCCAGGAACGGCGCCCCGATCAGGCTAGGATCTTCGATGAACTTGCGCGCCTTCTCGATCGTCACGTCGCGGTCGGTGACCCAGTCGTCGAAGCGGGACATCAGCTCCTTCTTGCTGGTGACCGGCAGCAGCCTAGTGCAGCCTCAGAACAGGTCGTCGGTAATGCCCGTTGCCTACTAAAGCGGTCCTCATCGTCAGTGCTGGGCAGCTGCCACCGTCGCTCGGTCCGACGATCCCCGAAGAGGTCATCTGTTCATGCACTAGGGTCCTCAACCCGCTCCGGCAGGTCCCGGTAGAGCTCACGATAGTACGGCGAGTTGGTGCGTGCGTAGGCCACTATTTCGGCAAGACGCTTGCGCTGCCGCCGCTCGATCGCGGCCGGGCCTTCCCTCCTGGCTCTCCACGCGTCGAGCAGCAGCCATGGGATGCTCTCGGTCACGATGCTTCTACTTCAGGTGTCGTGACCCTGCCCTTGAGGTCTTGCCAGGCAAGGTGCTCGGGATGCCAGTTGAGGTAGTGCGACTCCATCTCGGTGAAGAACTCCCATACACGCTCCGGCGGCGCCGTGACGTGTGTTGTCTCGATGAGAGATCATTGGGTGGATCTCCGCGGCCAGAAACGGCCCGTCCGTTTCCCATAATCCCGATACTTATCTCCAAATGCTTCAATCATCATCTTTTCTTCGTCAGGTACGCGAAGGAGGAAGAACAGCGCGAACCATGCAGGTACGAGGATAGCAAACCAGTTAGCGGTAATCAGAGGGACCCCTGCCGCCCACAGGAATATCCCCGAATACATTGGATGCCGAACCCAACGATACGGGCCAGCCGTAACGAGCTTGTGCCTTTCTCGAATCTTGAGCGTGCTGCTGAAATTCCCGCCCAGGGTCTGATGCACCCATATCAGCAAGGCAAGAGCGACGACCACTATGCCTGCTCCGCCCCAACGCGCCCATCCTGGCAGGGCCAGAGCAGACCACCTCATCCGGGCAGGGTTGATCAGCCAGATGAGCATCCCCAAGACGAGAACACCCAGGATGGGTAGGAGCATTCTCTCCATATTGCTATCCTTTGACGAGTCCAGAACTTCTTGCAGCGTCCCCGTCTTCAGTCGGTAATACGCCCTTACCGCAAGGAAGGCGGCAGTGGAGAACGCAAGGGCAATCTGGAAAGGAGTCTCGTTTGGCATCTATGTCTCCAATACCGAAAGCGAAGGCTGCGCATAGCTACCCCCTCAGCATCCGCAGCCCGCTGCCGATGACGACGAACTCGCTGATCTCGTGTCCCAGCACCGCGACCGGCAGCGAGAACAGGCCGGCAACGGCGCCGACGACCAGGGCGCCGATAACCAAAGCCGATAGGCCGAGGTTCTGCTTCACCACCGACTGGTTCCGCCTGGCCAGTGACAAGGCGTACGCCAATCTCTCCAGGTTGTCGGCCATCAACGCCACGTCGGCCGTCTCCAAGGCCACATCCGTGCCGGCGGCGCCCATCGCCACGCCCACCGTCGCCGCGGCGAGCGCCGGGGCGTCGTTCACGCCGTCGCCCACCATCGCCACGTGCCCATAGCGATCGGCCAGCTCGCGCACCTTAGCCACCTTGTCCTCCGGCTTGAGCTCGGCATAGACCTCGTCTATGCCCAGTTCGCGGGCGATGGCCCGCGCGGTGCGCTCGTTGTCGCCCGTGAGCATCGCCACCTTCTGCACCCCCGCCGCGTGCAGGGCCTCGATGGCGCGCCGGGCGTTGGGGCGGATGACGTCGCGGACGGCGATCAGTCCCCAGGGGATCACCTCGTCGCCGACCACCATCACCGTCTTGCCCTCGCCCTGGAGGCGGGCAATGTCGTCGCTTGCGCAATCAAGCCCGACGCTCAGCCGGGAACTGAAGAGGTCGGGGCTGCCGATGTAGAGCGCGCGCCCGTCCAGGCGGGCCGAAACGCCGGCACCGGGGAGCGCGCGGACGTCGCTCGGCTCAGGCGGCGCGATCGCCTTGGCCTCGGCATAGCGCACGATAGCCCGCGCCAACGGGTGTTCGCTGCGTCGCTCGACGCCCGCCGCCAGAGCCACGAGCTCGGCGGGCGACGACACGGCCGTGTTCTTCTCGCCCCGGCAGACGACCACGTCGGTGACCTCCGGCTCGCCGCGCGTCAGCGTGCCGGTCTTATCGAGCGCCACGACCTTGATCTTCGCCAGTTCCTCCACATACATACCGCCTTTGATCAGCACGCCTCGCCGCGCGGCCGTGCCCAGCGAGGCCACGAGGGTGATGGGGATGGAGATGACGAGGGCGCATGGCGCCGCGGCGACGATGAAGACCGTCGCCCGTGTGAGCCAGGTCTCCCAGGGGGCGCCGAAGGCCAGCGGCGGCACGGCCGCGAGCAGCACGCCGGCCAACAGCACCGCCGGGCTGTAGCGCGCCCCGAAGCGCTCGATGAAGCGCTGGCTCTTGCCCTTCTTCTCCTGGGCTTCTTCGACCATATGGATAATGCGGGCTATGGTGTTGTCGGCGAAGGTCTTGGTCGCCCGCACCTCCAGCGCCCCCTCGCCGTTGATGCTGCCCGCGAAGACCGTGTCGCCCGGCTGCTTGTCCACCGGCACGCTCTCCCCGGTCACCGGGGCCTGGTTGACGCCCGAAGAGCCCAGGAGCACGACGCCGTCGGTCGCCATGGCCTGCCCGGGCTTCACGATGAAGACGTCGCCGACCTGAAGATCCTCGACCGGTATCTCGCGCTCGACGCCGGCGCGGCGCACCAGGGCCACCTTCGGCGCCAGGTTCATCAGGGCCTTGATGGCGGAGCGGGTCTTCTCCTCGGTGTAGCCCTCGGCGGCCTCGCTGATCGAGTACAGGAAGACCAGCATAGCGCCCTCGCCCGCCTGGCCCATCAGCGTGGCGACGACGGCCGCCGTGCTCATCAGGAGCTCGATGCCGATCTCGCGCTCGGACACGAGCTCCTCGACCGCCTCGCGGCCGAAGAAGTAGCCGCCGGTGACGATGGCGACGACGTAGATGGCGGTCGATACCATCTCGGGCACCCCTGCCAAACCCAACAGCCAGCCGACGAGGAGCAACACGCCCGAAGCCGCGGACGTCAACACCTTCAGGTTGCGCCAGGGTTTGGGCGGCTCGGCCATCTCCATCGCCCGCTGTGGCGGAAAGCCGAGCGCCTCCAGTCTCTCTTTCAGCGCCTCGGGCGTTGTCGCCGCGGGGTCGTAGGCGATCGCCACCTTGGCAGACTTGGGATAGACTTCCAGACCGGCGATGCCAGGAAGGTCGCGCAGCCCCCGCTCGATGGCAGCGGCGTCGTGCTCGCAGTCCAGGTTGGCGACGCGCACCTCGAACTGCTGGGTGGTAGGTGCGTTAGACTCCATATTGACCATGACCTTCTCCTCGTACAACCAGCACGGGTTGTTTGGCGTGGTGCAGGACGTGTCGGGAGACGTCTCCCAACAGCGCCTCCTCGATGAGGGACTTGCCCTTCACGCCGATCACTACGATGTCCGCCCGACAGTGCTTGGCCAGCCGGCAGATCTCCTCGCCCGGTCTGCCCTCGGCGAGCAGCCCCTCCGCCTCGACGCCGAGCTCCTCTGCCTGCCGCAGAAGACTCTGAATGGCTTCCTTCCCTTCCGCTGCCATCTCGCGGATACCCTCCTGCCGGTGGACACCGAGCGACCTGGCGGCATGGCTGTCGATCACGTATAGGGCGTATAGCTTGGCGCCTAAGTCACGGGCGAGGTGCAGGGCGCACCCCAGGGCGTGTCGCGCCTCCGGCGAATCGTCGGTGGCCGCGAGCAGGGCGCGGCAACTCTTCGTCACATCCATCGCCAGCCTCCATTTCTCTGTGACAAACATATCGATGGTGCCGCTAGGCTCTGCGCTTCCCTCCGTATCGGCCGCTGGTCGGAGACTTCCACAGGAGTACCTCACTGCTGGACCCCTCAGACCTTAGTGAAGTTCGCCGTGAAAAAGTACCAGGGGCCGTGCATCGCCTCCAGGCGGAAGCCGGCAGCCTCGGCCAGCCGCCGCACCGTCGCACGGGACTGGTAGTGCGGGTCCGGGAAGAGCTCCGTGAGCGAGAGCAGGCCGCCCGGATTGAGCGCGGCATAGCACTGGCGCAGGGCCGCTTCGCGCTCCCTTATTTCGCCGAGCGCCGTGCAAAGATAGGCCACGTCGAAGCTTTCCGGGGGCACGTTGGGCTGGGCCGCGTCGCCCAAGATAGCGGTCAAGTTCGACACGCCCGCGTCGGCGGCGCGCGCCCGCAGGCGTTCGACCATGCCGGGCTGGATATCCAGCCCGACGGCCTCACCGCCGGGCGACACGCGCCTGGCGGCAGGGATCAACAACCTGCCCGGGCCAGGGCCAATCTCCAACACGCGCTGGCCGGGCCGTAGCCCCAGGCGATCCAGGGTTGCCTGGGTGCCGATGAGCCTGTCCGTCAGCGACGTTTCCAGGCTCCAGGCCAACCAGGCCGGACAGGGCAGCGAGCGGCGTTGGCTCGCCCACCGCCAAACCAGATTGGCGGCTACCAGGAGCAGCAGGAGTCGGCCCAAGGACCTCAACTTTCCTCTCCCCTGTCAACACGATTCCCCATTTGGGAGGCGTTATAGCGCGTGCATTCGTATACGCCGCGCGCCACATCGGCCAGTAGCGACTCGGCAAGCTCGATGAGGCCACCCACGCGATCGTCGCTGAGGCGATAGGTGACATAGCGCCCCCGCTGCTCGTGGGCGACCAGGCCGCACTCGCGCAGACAGCCTAGATGGTTGGAGACATTCGACTGGCTGAGGCCCGTCTTCCCCACCAACTCGGTGACGGTCAGCGGGCCACCGCGCAGGGCGTCGAGGATGGCCAGGCGCGAGGGGTCGGCAAAGCCGCGGAACAGTTTTGCCTTGAGGGCGAGGGCCTGGGCGTTGGCAATAACAAGCATCTCGGACGCTCCTAAGTATTGACAAATCATCACGCGACAATATAATGATTTCGCCGATCCCTGTCAAGCGTCTGCATCCCCGCAGAGCCTCGCACTGAGGCGGCTCACCCCCTGCCGGATGCCGATCCGGCGTTGCGGGGGGATCATTGGCGGGCCGTACACTCTGAATGCTGGAGTAAGCACGAGATGGGACATCAGCACGAGATGGGTATTGACTGATGAGCGGAATAAGCATATACTAACATGCGTCAACTGGATACCCTGGCCGGCCGCCCCGAGCCAGCTTGGTGGGGCCGACTAAGCGGCGAAGCGAGATCGGATTGCCGGGCTAGGCCAAGGGCGAACAGAGGAGGAAGGAAGCTATGCGGATCCCGATCATTCATCGAGATTCCACCTCCGAGGCGGACGGACCAAGTTGCCACGGCGGCCCGCAGGCGGACATCGCCGGTCTGCCGCTACTGGCCATTGTCGGCTGCCCCAACGTGGGCAAGAGCGTCCTGTTCAATGTGTTGACTGGTGCTTATGTCACCGTTTCCAACTACCCCGGCACTACCGTAGAAGTCTCCCGGGGAAAGGGCCGTCTTGATGGCTATGAGGTCGGAGTGGTGGATACGCCGGGGATGTACCGGCTGCTGCCCATCACCGAGGAGGAACGCGTTGCACGCCAGATCCTGCTCCATGAGCGCCCTGCCGCAGTCATCCATGTAACCGACGCCAAGAACTTGGAGCGAATGCTCCCGATGACGCTGCAACTTATCGAGGCTGGCGTGCCGATCATTCTGGACGTCAACTTCATGGACGAGGCTGAGCGGCTGGGTCTGCAGGTGGACGTCGTCGGACTAGAGCGGGCGCTGGGGGTGCCGGTCGTCGCGACCACGCTGGCACGGGGCAAGGGTACAACACAACTGAAAGAGACGCTTGTAGCCCATGTGAGGGGTCACTGCACCGACTGCCCATCGCCGGCCTCTCGTCCAGCAGTCCAATATCACCCTGCCATCGAAGCGGCGCTGGAGGACATCGAGACGCGGCTTGGCGGCGCATACCGTCTATCAAAGCGGATGGTTGCGCTGCTGCTGCTGCAGAACGACGACGAGGTTGTGTCGCTGGTACGAGAACAGGACGGTCGGTCGGCCGACGAGATACTGCAGATCGCCGAAGCCACGCGGGCGAAGTTCGGCCAACCGATCTCTTGCGTCGTCGCGCATCGCCAACACGAAGCCGCGAAACGCATCCTGCGCTCAGTGCTCATTGCGCCAGAGCAGCGGCTCTCTGGCTTTGCCGAGCGGCTGAGCGAAGTGATGATGAATCCCCTAACCGGGATACCGCTGCTCCTACTGGCGCTGTTTCTACTTTATCAATTCGTCGGGGTGCTAGGGGCACAGACCCTTGTCGGCTTTCTGGAAGACGATGTCTTTGGCACGTATATCAACCCTTGGGTGAATGCGACTCTGGCGACCTTCGTTCCCTGGCCGGTCATTCGCGACCTGATCGGAGGGGACTATGGCGTGATCACCCTGGGAGTGCGCTATGCGGTAGCGATCATTCTGCCCATAGTGGGAACATTCTTCATCGCCTTTTCCATAATCGAAGACAGCGGCTACCTGCCGCGTCTGGCGATGCTGATCGACCGGGTATTCAAGAGGATCGGGCTTAACGGCCGGGCGGTGATCCCAATGACCTTGGGCTTCGGCTGTGACACTATGGCGACAATCGTCACGCGCACCCTGGAGACACGGCGCGAGCGGATCATCAGTACCCTACTGTTGGCCCTCGCTATTCCCTGCTCGGCTCAGTTGGGAGTGCTGATGGGGCTGCTGGGTAGCCAACCGAACCTGTTTGTGCTGTGGGCAATGGTTGTCGCCGCCGTGTTCCTGCTGGTCGGCTTTCTGGCGGCCTGCGTAATGCCCGGCGAACGCCCGACGTTCTATATGGAGGTGCCGCCGCTGCGCGTGCCTACGCTTGGCAATGTGCTGGTGAAGACGTACACTCGCATGGAGTGGTACTTCCGCGAGGTCTTCCCCCTGTTCATCATTGCCAGCGTGCTCATCTGGCTGGGCCGCCTGACGGGGCTGTTTGATCTGGCTGTGAGCTCTCTGGTGCCGCTGATGCGGTGGATGGGTCTCCCCGATCAAGCCGCAGTGGCGTTCTTGTTCGGATTCTTCCGCCGAGACTACGGCGCCGCCGGTCTCTATGACTTGCGGAGCACCATGACCGGTACGCAACTACTGATCGCGGCGACCACGATGACGCTGTTCGTGCCCTGCATCGCCCAGTTCTCGGTGACGCTCAAGGAGCGCGGCTGGAAGACGGCCTTGGCGATCGAGGCGTTCATCTTCCCCTTCGCCTTCCTGGTAGGCGGCTTACTGGGCCGGCTGCTCACCGCTCTGGGGGTGATTCTATGATCACATGTAGCTTCTGTGGCCAGGAGTTCGACGCCGAGGCTGGCGCAGCCTGCAGCGGCTGTCCGCTTGCCGTCGGGTGCCATCTCGTCCGCTGCCCGCGGTGCGGCTACGAGATGCCGCCAGAGGCCAAGCTCGTCGGTTGGTTGCGTAGGCTGCGCCAGAACAAGGATGGACCAAATACGGCTGCCCAAGAGTGGGGAGTGCTTGTGATGAAAGTGACCGAGACCGGACAGGAATTACTAGAGCAATTGTGGATGGCCGAGGAAGATGGGCGGGCCAGCCTGCCCAACGAGGACGCAGATCAGAACGGCGTTGAAGAGTTGGTGAAGCGGGGACTTGCCCAATGGGAAAACGACGTTTTGACCTTGACCGAAGTCGGGCACTCCGAGGCTGCCCAAGTCATGCGTCGCCACCGATTGGCCGAACGATTGCTATCGGACGTACTCGCAACTGAGGAGGCGCTGCTCGACGGAAGGGCCTGCCGTATGGAACATGCGTTGTTCGACGGGGTGGACGATAGCATCTGCACTTTGCTGGGACACCCGCGGTTCTGCCCACACGGCAAGCCCATCCCACAGGGCCAGTGCTGTCAGCAACAGCGCCAATCGCTGGGCAAGCTAATCATGCCGCTACGCGATCTGCGAATGGGCCAAGAGGGCCACATCGCGTACACCAGGTTGGGCAGTCCAGAGCGTGCTCAGAAGCTGATGGCCATGGGAGTATTACCTGGTGTTCCGGTAAGACTGTTGCACTCCTTTCCGTCTTTCGTGTTCGAGGCTGGTTACAGCCAGTTCGCGGTGGACGAAGAGATTGCCGCCGACATATACGTTCGATTGGCCAACTAGTACTACAACCGTAGTTGAAAACTGGCTTTGGTTTCTGGCAAGATGAGCGAAACGGGTATGGTGGACATCGCCTGATGCAGCTGGAAGACTTGGACCGCTGGCGTGACTCTTTCGAGGCCTTTC
>JAMCYS010000051.1 GCA_023473795.1 Chloroflexota bacterium
GCCCTGGACTGCGCGGGCTTGCCCGCGCCCTGGAAGGCGGCGGCAAGCCGCCGCACTCCACGTTGCCCCCACGGTCGCTCAGCAAGTGCCCATTTTCATAGGAATCTGCATGACATAACCTTTGGTCGCTGCCCACTCGACTCTTGCTCTAGGGAGTCTGGCTCGGGAACCCGAGGGGGATGCCACCCTCCGGGTGGCGACCCCCGCGCTACGGCCGGAGAGAGCGGGACCTACTCTACTCTTCTTCTCCCAGGTACGCCGCTACCACCTTCTTGTCTTTCTGCACCTGAGGGGCGGTGCCCTCGGCGATCTTGACGCCGTAGTCCAGCACCACCACCCAGTCGGCCACGCGCATTACCAGATCCATGTCGTGCTCCACCAGGAGCAGGGTAACGCCCATCTCGCGGACGCGCAGCAGCAGCTCCGCCAGGCCCTGCTTTTCGATGGCGTTGAGGCCGGCGCCCGGCTCGTCCAGCATCAACAGGCGCGGCTCGCTGGCCAGGGCGCGGGCGATGGCCACGAGGCGCTGCTGGCCGAAAGGCAACGCCGCCGCGCCCTCGTTCGCCTGCATACCCAGGCCCACCAGGTTCAGGTACATGGCGGCTTTGCGCTTGGTTTCCTCTTCCTCACGGCGCGCCTGGGGCAGTCGAAAAGCGGCGCCCAGCAGGCCCGTGCGGCTGCGCGTGTGCCTGCCCACCATCACGTTCTCCAGCACGGTCATGTTGGCGAACAAAAGGGCGCTCTGCCAGGTGCGGGCCAGGCCGGCGGCGGCGCGGGCGTGGGGCGGCATGCCGTCGAGCAGTCTGCCGCCCAGGACGATCTCGCCCCGGGTGGGATGCAGGCTGCCGTCGATCAGATTGAAGAGGGTCGTCTTGCCCGCGCCGTTGGGGCCGATGAGCGCCGTGAGGCGACCGGCCTCGATGGCGAGGTCGACGTCGTTCACGGCTACCAGGCCGCCGAACTCCTTGCGCAGGGTGCGCGTCTCCAAGATGGTTTCCATCGCTCTCACCTGCGCGCCAGCCGGCGCTCGTAGAGGTCGAGCAACCCCCGGGTCAGGCCCTGGGGCATGAAGATCATCACCAGCATCATAATCAGGCCGAAGACGATCACGTCCAGGTCGCCGAAGGGGTGCAGTAGCTCGGAGAGGACGGTGAGACTGGCCGTGCCGAAGATGGCGCCCCAGATGCTGGCCAGTCCGCCGATCACCACCATCGTCACCAGGCGTATCGAGAATATGAAGCCGAAGGGCTGGGGGCTGACGAAGGTGGTGTAGTGGGCGTAGAGACCGCCGGCCAGACCGGCGTAGACGGCGCTCAGCGTGAAGACGAGCACTTTGAAGCTGGCCACGTCCACGCCCAACGAGCGGGCCGCCGCCTCGCTGGCGTGGATGGCGCGCAGCGCCCGTCCCGGGCGCGAGTTGACGATGTTCTGCGAGAGGAAGAGCACGCCCAGGCAGACGGCCCACACCAGGTAGTAGTACTTGCGGTCGCTGTCGAACTCAAAGCCACCCAGGGTCAGCGAGGGGATGCCGGGCAGACCGGAGGGCCCGCCGGTGAAGTCCTTGGCTTCCACCAGGATGATGTAGACGATGATGCCGAAGGCGAGCGTGGCCATCGCCAGGTAGTTGCCGCGCAGGCTGAGGATGGGACGGCCGGTCGCGTAAGCCAGCAGGCCGCAGCCTGCCGCCCCGGCCAGCAAGCCCAGCCAGGGCGAGACGCCATAGGTGGCGCTGAGAATGCCGGAAGTGAAGGCCCCCAAGCCGTAGAAGGCGGCCTGCCCCAGCGAGGCCTGCCCGGCGTAGCCCATCAACAGGCAGAGGCCCACGGCGATGATGGTGTGGATGCCGATGACGACCAGCAGGCTGGTCTGGTAAGGATTGGCCAGCCAGGGCAAAGCGACGAGGGCGGCGACGAGGGCGGCGAGCAGCAGCTGGCGGCGGGTGTTTCTGGCGCGGATCAGCATTACTCACCCGCCTCCGTCGAACGCCTGGCCTTGACGAAGAGGGCCAGGAACAGCGCCCCCAGGGCGATGGCGTCTTTATAGGAGGAGCTGATGTAACCCGCGCCCAGCGATTCCAGCAGGCCGAGGGCCAGACCGCCGGCCACCGCGCCCAGCTGGCTACCGAAGCCGCCGATGGCGGCGGCGGCGAAGCCCTTCACGCCCAGCATGGTGCCCACGTCGTAGGAGGGCAGCGCCAGCGGCGCCACCACGATGCCGCCCGCCGCCCCCAGGGCGGCGCTGAGGGCGAAGCTAACCGCCGACATGAGCTGGGCGTCGATGCCCACCAGCGCCGCCGCCCGGCGGTTGAGGGCGCAGGCCCGTAGCGCTTTGCCCAGCATGGTGTAGCTGAGCAGGAGGTGCAGGAGGAGCATCATCACCACGGTGGTGCCCAGCACCCACAGCGTCTGCGGCATCACGGTGACGGTGCCCAGGTAGAGCGGTGCCTCGCCGGAGAACGCGGGCACCGAGACCGCGTTCTTGCCCCAGAGCTGGCCGGCGAGGCCGCGAATGAAGATCGAGGCACCGATGGTCAGGATGATCAGGCTGAGCACCGGCGCGTTGCGCGCCGGCCGGATGGCAAAGCGGTCGAGCGCCAAGCCGACTAGGGTGGTGAGAATCGCCGCCAGGACGAAGGCCAGGAGCAGCGGCAGCCCGGCGCCGGTGTACAGCCAGAAGCCCAGCATCCCCCCCAACATCACGAACTCGCCCTGGGCGAAGTTGATGATGCCGGTGACGTTGAAGACGATGGTGAAGCCGAGCGCCACCACGGCGTAGACCGCGCCCAGCGTACTGCCGGCGACCAGGAACTGCCCCAGCTGCTCCAAGGCGCTACTTCTCCCAGGTCCAGGCGCCGTTCTTGATGCGAATCATGGCGAAGGCCCCCTTGGCCAGGCCGTTATGGTCCTGTGCCGAGAGGTTGAACGTGCCGCCGATGCCGATCATGCCCTTCGTGCCCTCGATGGCATCGCGGACCTTGGCACGCGTGTCGGCGCCCGACTGCAGAGCCTTGAAGACCAACTGCAAAGCGTCGTAGCCGTGCCCGCCGAAGGTGTCGGCCGGCTTGTTGTACTTCGCCTGGAAGTCCTTGGCGTAGGCCAGGAGCACCGCCTTCTGCGGGTCGGAGTCGGGCAAGTCGTTGGCAACCGGCAGCTTGCCGGCCGGCAGAACGACGTCGTTGGCGGCGTCACCCGCCAGAGTGATGAAATCCTTGTTAGCGATGCCGTGGCTGTTGATTATGGGAATCTTCAGGCCCAACGCCTTGGCGTTCTTGGAGATGATGGCGGGTCCGGGGTTGGTGCCCCACACCACCAGGGCCTGGGCGTCCGTGGCGCGGATCTTCGTCAGCTGCACGGTCATGTCTTTGTCCTGCACGCCGAAAGCCTCGCTGGCCACGATCTGGATGCCCGCCGGGGGCAGGGCGTTGGCGAGGTCGCTCTTACCGGTGGTGCCCCAGCCGCCGGAATCAGAGAGCACCGCCACCTTGGTCAGCCCCTTTGCTTTGAGGTAGTCGCGCACCTCGGCGACGGCCAGGGTGCTGATCTGGGGGGTGCTGAAGACCCACGGCTTGACCGGTTGGACGATCTGGGCACCGGAAGCGGCGGAGATCAGTGGTATCTGCGCCTTGGCGATCGTGTCCTGCAGGGCCATGCTCTCCCCGGTGGAGCTAGGGCCGACGATGGCCAGCACGTTGTCCTGCTCGATCAGGCGCTTGGCGAGCGTGACTGCCTTTGTCTCGTCGCTCTCGGTGTCGTAGACGATAACCTGGACCTTGCGTCCGTTGATGCCGCCTTTGGCATTGATCTGCTCTTCCAGCAATTGGGCCGTCTCCTTCTCGGGCGTGCCCAGGGGAGAGTTGTTGCCGGTGACGGCAAACAAGGCGCCGATCTTGTAGGGCTCGGCGGTAGC
>JAMCYS010000003.1 GCA_023473795.1 Chloroflexota bacterium
ACGAGCATCCAACTCCCTTCCTGTGGGGCCGAGAACCCAAACCAAGGCGGGTTCTCAAGCGTGTCTATGTATATCGGATTTGAGGAATGACGCACTTAGAGATTCCTATGAAAATGGGCACTTGCTGAGCGACCGTGGGGGCAACGTGGAGTGCGGCGGCTTGCCGCCGCCTTCCAGGGCGCGGGCAAGCCTGCGCGGTCCAGGGCCCGGCGCCACCGACCGCCTCTACGAGGAATGCCCATTTTCATTCCCAGTGGTAGCCCGATAGGGCGATGGATGATTCTTCGTCCCGCCAAAGGGGGACTGACAAGGACAGGTGGCCCCTTCCCTGTTGCGGCTGGCCGCATAGGGCCGTGAAGTGCGCGGCACGACTGGGAGCGCCGGCATCTAGCCGGGCAGCATGCCGAGTCCCTGGCCGATAGAGGCGCCGATCAGCAGCGCTGTCAAGAAGATGAGGGCTATCGTCGTGCCCCAGGCGATGGTGTTGCCGAACCGCCCGTTGACGAAGCGCCCCATAATCGTGCGATCGCTGGCAATACGAATGGCGAAGATCAGCACCACCGACAGCAGGATGCCGTTCACGTCCTGCGAGAAGACCATCACCGAGAAGAGCGGCAAACTGGGCCAGAGCGCCACCAGGGCCCCCGCGCCAATGGAGAAGGTGTAGAGCGAATGGAACGCCGGCGCCTCGCGCCAGGAGCGGTCCACGCCCGCCTCCCAGCCGAAGGCCTCGCAAATGGTGTAAGCGGTGGCCAGGGGCAGAATGGAGGCCGCCAGCAGCGAGGCGTTGGCCAGGCCGACCCCAAAGAGGGTAGTGGCGAGCGGCCCGGCGAGCGGCTCGAAGGCCAGCGCGGCCTCGGCCGCGCTCGCGATGTGTATGCCGCGCGCGAACAAGGTCGAACCGGTGGCGACGATGATGAAGAACGAGATTATGTCGGTGATGAAGGCCCCCGCCAGCACGTCGACCCGGGTGGCGGCATACTCCGTGGGACCGATGCCCTTGTCCACCACGTAGGCCTGGATGAAGAACTGCCCCCAGGGGGTGATGGTCGTGCCCACGGTGGCGATGAATATGAGGATGTAGCCGGCACTAAGCTGGAACGTGGGCGTCACCATCTGATGGAAAACCTGGCCCCAGGGGGCGCCGACGACGAAAGCGGAGAGGGGATAGGCAATGTAGACGGCGGAGAGGATGAGGAAGACCTTCTCCACCGAGCGAAAAGACCAGCGCACCACCAGCAGCCAGACCAGGGCCGCCGCCAGGGGCACCGTGAGCCAGCGGGGCAGCCCCAACAGCTCCCCCGCCGCCGCGATGCCCGCGAACTCGGCGACAGTCGTGGCCAGGTTGGCCGCCAGAGTGCAGAGCATGGCGAAGAGCGTCCACTTCACGCCGTAGCGCTCGCGGATGAGGGCAGCCAGTCCTTTGCCCGTGGCGGCGCCGGTGCGGGCGCCCATCTCCTGGGTCACGGCCAGGCTGAAGGTGACGATGACCAGTACCCAGAGCAGCGAGTAGCCGTATTCGGCGCCGACGATCGAGTACGTGCTGATGCCGCCGGCATCGTTGTCGGCGTTGGCGGTGATGATCCCCGGGCCCACGATGGCCAGGGCACCCAGCAGCCGCGTGCGCCAGCTGAAAAAGCGGGCGCCGAACGACCTCCGTTCGGTCACCGCCGCAACCTCGCCCGCCACCAGCCGGCTTCCTCTTCCTCGTCGGGCGCCACTGCGGCGAGGGCGTCATCTATGGTGACGACGCCCACCAGCCGGTCGGCCTCGTCGGTCACAGGTACAGCCAGCAGGTTGTACTTGTCGATGACGCGTACCACTTCGTCGACCGGTAGGTCGTCGGGCACGCGCACCACTTTGCCTCTAGCCCGAATCAGCTCGGAGAGTCTGGTTTGCGGTTTGGCCACTATGAGGTCGCGCAGGGAGAGCACCCCCAGAAGCACGCCGCTCTTGGCGACCACGTAGATGTAGTAGATCTCTTCCGCCGGAGGTGCCAGCTCGCGCAAGCGATCGATGGTCTGCTGCGCGGTCAAGTCGTCGGCCAGCGCCACGTAATCGGTGTTCATCATGGAGCCGGCCACGCCCTCGGGATAGGCCATCAACTCGCGCACTTCGTCGGCATCCTCGGCGGACAGACCGCCTAGCAGCTCTTCGGCACGCTCACCCGAGACCTCCGCCAGGGCATCGGCCGCCTCGTCGGGCGGCAGCTCGGCGAGGATTTCCTGCGCCGCCTTAGTCGGCAGCCCCTCTAGAACGTCGGCGCGCATGTCGGGGTCCAGCTCGCCGATGGCTTCGGCTGCCATCTCGGCGTTGAGCGACTCTAGAATCGCGTTGCGCTCGGGCGCCGAAAGTTTCTCCACCAGGTCGGCTACGTCGGCTGGGTGCAGCATTGCCAAACGCTCGTGGGTGAGCTGCACCCCTCGACCACCGCCCGAGCGCCCGTTGACTAGCGCCTGGCGCTCGCCCCAGGCCTGCTCTTCGCTGGGCAGCTCGGTGAGGTCGACCGGCTCTATGCTCTCCCAGGGGATAACGCGGTCGCTTACCAGACGAGGCAGACGCCTGCTCAGCCAAGCGGCCAGGCGGTCCAGTTCAAGGCGGCGCAGCAGGCCTCGCGTACCTACGTCGATACCGGCCAGGCGCAGGTCGACGCCCTGGAGCCCCGCGGCTACTAGTTGCACGTCGTTGACGCGCACCACCTTGCGGCCGTTGAGATCGATGACCTGCTGATCGAGCAAGTCCACCTTGAGCAGCATCTCGCCGGGGCGGCGCCGGAAGGCACGAATGTCCAACTGCGCGGTCTTGAGGCGGATGCCTTCGGTGCTCACGGCTTCCACCTGGCTCCAGTGGAGGAACGATGCCCAAGGGGAAATGCGCCGGCCGCCACCGCCCAGGCGCACGGCCACCCCGGTGATAGGCGGGAAGGGCCCGCCGAGGCGGACGATGAGGTCGGCAACCTCGCCCACAGGCTTGCCGGTGGGATCGAGGACCGGCTTGTCTAGCAGCTGACTTAGGTAGTAATAAGTTGCCCTGGCCATTGGTCGTCCTCCCCGGCAATGGTTTCCGGAGCGGACGGCCCAGCGGGCTGGGTAATATTGATGACGATCATTTGCTCGTGCCTCCCTAGTCTGAGTTGTGGTTCACCGGCCGAGTTCGGCCCGGCTGGCAGAAGTCGCGTTGTGGCTAGACTTCCGCGCAAGTAATGGGCCGCACTGGCTGCGCCAGGTCGCAGGGCGCACTGCCGCCGGGGAGAGTTAGCAAAGAGGGTAGCGAGGAGCCGCCGCAGGGAGGTCGCGGTCGCCGAGCTCAGACTCTCGGGACCTAAGTCAGGGCCAGAGAGGGTGTAGTCGAGCCAAGCCGTGAACGCGCGCTTCCCATTTCCATCGGTAGCCGACGCCAGTTTGCCACTCGCCACGGCGAGCAGTCACTATTGTCCGCGTCCACGCCCTCACCCCCTCTCATCGCCCGCGGCTCGAAATTGCGGCGCTGCCCGCCGCGACGCGGGGGCAGACAAGTGGACCGAGCGCCCTCGGAGTGGACCAGAGGTGCGCGGCCGTGGGCTCCGCTAGCCCCACTGAGCGGGGCAACCGAGTTCCACGGCGGGCAACGACAGAGGCCGGATCGTCTCCGCGTCGCCCAACTTGCCTGCGAAGAAAAGTCTAGCACCGACGATGCCCCTTTGTCAACGCTTGCTCAGCCCGCCAGCCCGCGGCGCGGTTTGACAAAACCGTTTGCCCCTGTCTATACTAGGGGCCGGGCCCAACGCCACCAGCAAGATCTCCCGAGCTGGGTTCGGCCGGCCCTCCACAAGCCAGCGCTTTGGGCGCTTCCTTTCACAGGGGTTGTCAATGGCAGGGGCACAGGGAAA
>JAMCYS010000078.1 GCA_023473795.1 Chloroflexota bacterium
GTCCCCACAGACCGGGCAGCGCCCGCCCCAGCAACAGGAAGAGGACCATGCAATGGGTGGCGTGCTGGACCGTGTTGGCCAGGGCCAGGCCGGCGGCGCCCAGCGGTCCCAGCAGCGCCAGCCCGACGGCCAGGTAGACGCCCACGCCCAGCACCCCCATCAGCATGGGGGTCAGGGTGTTCTTGCGGGCGTAGAAGGCGAAGATGAGCAGCTGGTCGGCCGCCACGAAGGGCAGCTGCGGCAGGTAGAAGAGCAGCAGCCTGGCGGTGAAGGCAGTGTCGCCGGCCTGGAAGGCGCCCCGCTGGAAAAGCAGCGCCACCAGAGGCTCGCGCAACAGCAATAGCCCCGCCAGCGCCGGCAGGATGAAGAAGAGGGTGAAGCGCAGGCCGCTACGCAGCGTGCGGGCGTAGGCGCCGCCGTCTGCCCCACTGTCATTCTGAGGCCCCGCAGGGGTCGAAGAATCTCCCTGCGCCCGTGGGCGCTGGAGCGAGGAGATTCTTCGGGCTGCCTGGCGGCCCTCAGAATGAGAGCCAGACTCCACGACTCCGCCCCGCCCCTCCCCGTCCGCCGCGCGCGAGAGCGCCGGCAGCACGGCGTAGGCGGCGGCGGTCACCACCAGCCCCAGCGGCAGCTGCACCAGCGTGGTGGCGAAGCGCATGGCGGCGATGGCGCCCTCGCCCGCCCGCGAGGCCAGGTTGCGGTCGATTACCACGCCCACCTGGCTTACCACCAGCCCCAGGGCCACGGGGGCGTAGAGCGCCAGAATGCGCCGCACGCCCGGGTGGCGCAGGTCCAGCAGCGGTCGCAGACCCAGGCCGCGCAGGCCCGGCAGCTGCACGGCCAGCTGCAGCGCCGCCCCCGCCAGCACGCCCACCACCAGGCTGGCCGGGCCGAGGGCGCCCGCCAGCAGCAGGGCGGCGGCGATGATGCCGGCGTTGTAGGCGGCCACGCAGAAGGCGGGGTACACCGTCATCTGGCGGGCGTAGAGCAGGGCGGTGACGACGCCGGAGAGCCCCAGGAAGATCACCGCCGGCAGGGCCAGGCGCACCAGGCGCACGGCCAGCTCCCGGTACTGCTCGGCGAAGCCCACGCCCAGCAGGGCAATCAGCGGCTCCGCGGCCAGCCACATGAGGCAGACTGCCACTGCCAGCACCAGGGCGGTGAGGGTCAGGACGGTGCCGACCACGCGGCGCAGCTCGGCGCGGTCGTCGGCGGCGGCATAACCAGAAAAGACGGGGATCAGGGCGGCACTCACTGCCCCGCCCACCACCAGGTCGTAGAGCATGGTGGGCACGGTGAGGGCGGCGACGAAGGCGTCGGTGACGCCCGTGCGTCCGAAGAGGGCGGCGATGACCTGCTCGCGCCCCAAGCCGAGAAGCCGGCTGGCGGCGTTGCCAAGCATAATCAGCACGGCCGCCGTGGCGATGCTCGTGCCCTTCCTGGCCGGACTAGCCGCCTGCTCCACTACCCACCACCTACGGGGAAATCGTCTGTACCGCCAGCCGGAATGAACGCGGAGTCCGGACGGACGAAGGATCTAACCACCGAGTCACCGAGACCGGAAAGAACAGATAGATTCCAGACGATTGACAATCCTGGCCAGCGAGCGTCGACCAGGGTTAGGCGACCGCGAGACCGAGGGTCCCGACTCGTCCGGTTCCGTTACTATCCCTTAATTCTCTCCGGTCTCGGCGTTCTCGGTGTCTCGGTGGTGAGCTCGTCTCCTCTCGCGCCAACTCGGCCGGCGCTGAGTGTAGCAGCTGGGTCGGGCAAGTCAAGCGCGCCCGATTGGGGGGCGTATCCGCTGGCGCCCGACCGTGTTAACCACTCTAGCAGCAAGCTGAGCATTTGGCCCGGAGGCAGACCGGATGGCGAACAGGCCCGCGCTCCACGCCGAGATCGTCGGTTGGGGCAAGTACGTGCCCAGCAAGGTGCTGACCAACGAGGATCTTGCCAAGTCCGTCGACACCAGTGACGAGTGGATCAAGAGCCGTACGGGCATCGCGGAGCGCCACATCGCCGACCCGAAAGAGGCTTCCTCCCACCTGGCCACCAAGGCGGCGCGGGCAGCCATTGCCGTCGCCGACATCAACCCGCGCCAGATCGACCTGGTGATCGTGGCCACGGTGACGCCGGACTACCTTTTCCCCTCCGTGGCCTGCCAGGTGCAGGACGCCCTGGGCATCCCGAACGCGGCTGCTTTCGATCTCAACGCCGGTTGCACCGGCTTCATTTACGCCCTGAGCGTGGCCAGCCGCCTGATCGCGGCCGGCGCCCACAAGCTGGCTCTGGTCATCGGCGCCGAAACCCTCTCGCGAGTATTGGACTGGCAGGACCGCACCACCTGCGTGCTTTTTGGCGACGGGGCCGGGGCGGTGCTGTTGCAGGCCTCGGAGGCGCCGGCCGGCTTGCTGGGCTGCACGCTGGGCGCCGACGGCTCCGGCGCCGACCTGCTGCAGCTGCCGGCCGGCGGCAGCCGCCGCCCGGCCTGCGAGGACACGGTCAAGAACCGGCAACACTACCTCAAGATGAACGGCCCGGAGGTGTACCGTTTCGCCGTGGACGCCATGGTGCGGGCTTCGCGGGCGGTGATCGAGCAAACCGGCGTCCTGATGGACGACGTAGAGCTGGTCATTCCCCACCAGGCTAACGTGCGCATCATCCAGTCGGCCGTCAAGGCGCTGAAGTTGCCGCCGGAGAAGGTCTTCACCAACCTGGCGCGCTACGGTAACACCTCGGCCGCCTCGGTGCCCATTGCCCTCTGCGAGGCGGTGGAGCAGGGGCTGGTGAAGCAAGGGGACCACGTGGTGCTGGTGGGTTTCGGCGCTGGGCTCACCTGGGGGGCGGCGCTAGTGCAGTGGGGCGCGCCGCTGCCGGTCAAGCTGCCCTTCTGGAAGCTGGCGCTCTACCACGCCGTGCGACCGCTGGCGCTGGCGCGTTCGACTTCCCACCGGGCGGCGCTGCGCGCCCGCACCATCATCAGCCGCGTGGACCTCAACGGCCACAAGCCGTGAGCGTCGCGCCCTTCGAGGTCTGTCGTCCCCCTCAGTGCTCGTGTGTGCTCTTCTTGCCCAGGTCCCGGACGTCGAGCCCCAGGTCCTCCAGGCCGAAGGTGAGGGGCGATTTGGCGAATTCGGCTTCGTCCAGGGCCTCCGCCGCCGCTTCGGCCACGGCCTCATCCTCGCTCTCCGTCATCTGGCGCAGCGCGGTGATGCCCTGGTCGCCGCCGATGTGCCCGAGGGACTCCACTGCCGCCAGGCGCACCTCCAGGTCGCTATCCAGTAGAGCCTTGATCAGCGGCATCACCGCCCGCTCGTCCTCGATCTCCCCCAGGGCGCGCGCCGCCTCGAAGCGCAGCTCGGCGTCCTGGCTCTCCAGCTCGCGCAGGGTGTGCTCCAGCCAGCGCGCGTCGGCGCTGCGCCCCATAGCGAAGAGGGCGCTGATGCGCATGCTTGGCTCGCGGTGGGCGTAGGCCTCGGCGATCAGCCCCTGGACGGTCGGGTCCTTGCCCAGGAAGCCGAGGGCCTCGACGGCCCGGCGGCGTACCTCGAGGGGCTCGACGCCGCCGGCGCTGGCCACCAGAGCGTCGTGCAGCCGCCGGGCCAGGTCCGCGTCTAGTTCCTCCAGCTCCGCCAGGTAGGTGAACTGGCCCAGAGCCGAAGCCGCCGCCGCCCGCCCGCCCTCGCTGGGGTCCGTGGCCAAGAGGGTGAGCAGCGTCTCGCCCTCGCTGGGGTCCGTGGCCAAGAGGGTGAGCAGCGTCTCCGCCACTGCCTCATCCTCGCTCTCCCAGAGGCCGTCCACCGCCGCCTGGCGCACTTCGTCGTCGGGGTCGGTGAGGGCGTTGTGCAGCACGGCGTTGAAGTCGAGGTCGAAGTTGTCGTCGCCCAGCTCGCCCAGGGAACGCACCAGCCAGCGGCGGCGTTCCAGCACGATCTTGGGCCAGGCGACGCGCAGGCGCGTCGCCTCCTGGGTGGTGAGGTCGGAGAAGCCCTGCAACACGGCCCGCTTGGGCGGCTCCGCTCCCTGGACCTCCTTCAGGGCATCGGCGAAGGTGTATTTGCCTTTCATTGCTTGGTCGCCACGCTCAGGGCGCGGAAGTATACCGGCGGCAGCTTGGTAGAGCCGCCCACCCATTCCGCCTTGTCGCCCAGGGCCTGCAGGCGCTCCTTGAAGGCTTCGTAGACGTTGCCCGCGATCATCGTGTCCTTCACCCGCCCCGCCAGCTGCCCGTTCTCGATCTTGTAGCCCAGGTGCACGTTGGCGGAGAAGTCGCCCGCCAGCAGGTTGCCCGCCCAGGCGCCCATCACCTGGTAGACGATCAGGCCCTCCTTGACGTCGGCGATCATATCGGCCAGAGAGGTGTCACCCTCGGCCACGACGGTGTTGGTGGTGGAGGGCCCTGGCAGGCTCTCCAGAGAGCGGAAACCGTTGCCGGTGCTCTCCGCCCCCACCAGACCGGCGGTCTGCAGATCGTAGTAGAAGTTCTTCGCCACCCCGTTCTCCACCAGCGGCGTGCGGCGCGAGGGCACGCCCTCGTCGTCGGTGGGCCCGCTACGCGGGGCGTAGGGTAAGGTGCCGTCGTCATAGATCGAGAGTCGCGGATCGAATACCTGCTCGCCCAGGCGCCCCTTGAGCGGCGAGGCGCCCTGCTGTACCGTCTTGCCGTTGAAGGCCACGATCAGCGGGCTGAGCAGCGTCTCGGCAAAGGCCTTGGGTACGAAGATCACCGGCAATTCGCCCGTGGGCAGGCTGCCGGTCGTCTTGGCCATCTCGAACTGGTCGATCACTCGCTGCACGGTGGCGTCGAAGTCGAGCGAGGCCAGGCAGGAAGCGTCCGATTCCCAGACGTCCAGCATGCTCGTGCCTTCGATCAGGTTGCCGCCCAGCGACGCCGAGAGCACCGTCTTGTGCTCGCCGACGCTGCCGCCGCGGGAGTTGAGCAATTCCATCGTGCTCACGTAGCGGCCGATGCTGGCGCCGCAGAGGATGGCCGGGTTGTAGGCCCGCAGCTTCTCGATCAGCCGCTGCCCCAGTTCGATCATCGCGTCCAGCTCCAGCCCCTCCACCAGCGGATCGTAGCCGGGCACCTCGCGCACCACGCCGCTGCTGGGCAGGCTGAACTTGGCTTCGGCGCCGAACTCGGCCACCGCCAGGGCGCGGTCGACCAAGTCGGCCGCCGGCTCGGGCTTGGTGGAGGCGGTGAAGCCGACGCGCCCGTTCTTGATCAGGCGCAACGAGAGGCCGCTGATGCGGCGGGTCTGGAGTATCTTCAGCTTGTTGGCTTCGAAGGAGACCGGCGTGTCTTCCACGCGCACGGAGTAGACCTCGGCCTCCTCGGCCTGGCGGGCCGCCAGGGCCAGGACCTCTTCTATGTCGGTTGTTGGCATTAGCGTCCCCCTACCACGCACTTCTGGATGCGGATGTGGGGGCTGCCGATGCCGACGGGCAGGTTCGACTGCTCGCCCTTGCCGCAGCTACCGCCCCCTTCGAAGGACAGATCGTTGCCCACGGCGTCGATGTTGGCCAGGGTGGTGAAGACGTTGCCCGAGAGGAGCACCCCCCGCAGCGGCTCCGCCAGGCGGCCGTTGCGGATCATGAAGGCCTCCTCGGAGGAGAAGGTGAACATCTCCATCGCCGTCTCGCCGCCGTACATATCCTTGGCGTAGATTCCCTCCTTGACGTCGGCCAGCATCTCCTGGAAAGGCACACTGCCCTGCTCGATGTAGGTGTTGGTCATGCGCACGATGGGCCGGAAGCGGTAGTTGACGGCCCGGGCGTTGCCCGTCACCCGCTCCCCCATCTTGGCGGCCGTCTCGCGCGAGTGCAGGCGGCCCACCAACACGCCGTCCTTGATGAGCGGCGTGATCTCGCTGGGCACGCCCTCGTCGTCGTATTTGTACGAGCCGCGATGCGCCGGCAAGTCGGCGCCGTCGGCGATGTTGAGGAAGTCGCCGCCGAACTTGCGCCCCAGCACCATGATCTCGCGCAGCTTGTCGTTCTCGTAGACGTGGTCGGCCTCGGAGAGGTGGCCGAAGGCCTCGTGGGCGAAGACCCCGGCCAGGCGGGGATCGAGGATGACGGTGTACTCGCCACCCTTGGCCGCCTGGGCGGTGAGCAGACTGACGGCCCGGGCAGCAGCGCGCCCGGCCTTGTCCTCCAGCCCCTCTACCGCGCCGAAGTCGTTGCGGCTGGTCGCTATCTCGTGCGCCTGCTCGATGCGCGCGCCGTCGCGTGCCATCGCCGCCAGCACGCCGCGGATTTGCATGCCCTCCTGCTCCACGTAGGTGCCCTCGGAGGTGGCGAGGGTGACCTTGCGATAGCTGTCGCCGTAGCCCACCTGCGTAGTTTGAATAGCGGGGCTGTGGCCCAGAATGATGCGGTTGTACTCCGCGAAAAGGCGGACCTTCTCGGCCAGAGGCACCTCGCGCGGGTCGCGCACCAGTTGCAGCGGCACTGTATCTACCACCGGTTCCACTCGGGCGAGGGCGTTGTCGCCGGCCGGATTGAGGCGAGCCTGCTGGATGGCCAGGTCCACCATCTCTTCGAGGGAACCCAGGTCGTTGAAAGAAGCGAAGCCCCAGCTGCCCTTTACCAGGGCGCGGACGCAGCCGCCCAGGTTGACGGTGCGGGCCACGTCCTCCAGGTCCTTGCCTCGGAAGAGCAGGCGGGTGGAGTCGTTCTCCTCCACCCGGATTTCCACGTAGTCGGTGTTGCGCCCGCGCACGGCAGCGGTCAACCGTTCGCGCATACAGATCCTCCCCGGCGCCCGCCTTCGTGCGATGGGCGCGCACATCTATTATAACAGCGGCGAGCCGTGACAACCCAAGCGCCGGGCGAAGGGCAAGGCGGTTGGCCTGGGGTGGAGACGGCGACCGGGTGCAGGGATGGTACCGTCGCCACTCACCGGCATTGGGCTGTAGAGGCGAAAGCCGGTGTATCTGGGGCGCCGGGCCTCCGGCCCTGATCCTGCGACAACCGCTGCAAAGCACGCCCGCCGGGCTCGCTGGATCGTGCCCTTGACAAGATAGTTTAGGATACGTAACATTAGGTTACTAAACATTATGGGTAGTTCAGCACTCGCAAGCCCACTCGTGAAAGAAGACCCCCAAGCGGCCGCACTGGAAATCCGCCTCTTGGCTACCGTCCTGGCCAAGGCGGCGCGGCGCGACCTGGAGCGACGGCTGGCGGACCAGGCGAACTGCGTGGGCGCTCTGCCCTATGCCGTGCTCTGGCTGCTGAGCGGGCGCGAGCGGACGCTAAGCGAGCTAAGCCGGCTGCTGCTGGTCACGCCGGCCACGCTGGTGCCCGTCGTGGACGCTTTGGCAAGAAACGGGCTGGCCCTGCGCCGCCAGGACCCCTTCGACCGGCGGCGTGCGCCGCTGGCGCTCACCGAGCGGGGCAGGGAGTTGCTGGGCCGCGTGCCGCTGCTAGAGGGCTCAGACTCCCTGGTGCGGGCCGCGGCGGCGCTGGGACCGGCGAGGCTGGCCCAGTTGTTGCGCTTACTGCGCGAGTTGGTGGGCAATCTGACTGCCGGCGAGAGCGTGCTGGCGGACGTGGCCAGCGCCGTCCGCTGCCTGGACGTCGGCCGCGGTGACCAAACCTTGGCTTCGGATGAGGATAGATATGAATCGGCTGCGGTCTAACCCGTGGATAACCCTGCTCGTGCTCAACATGGGCTTTTTCATGATCCTGTTGGACACGACGATCGTCAACATCGCCATTCCCAGCATCATCGACGCCCTCGGGGCCTCGCTGGACGATATCCTCTGGGTGCTGAACGCCTATATTCTGGTCTACGCGGTGCTGCTGATCACCTCCGGCCGGCTGGGCGACATAGTCGGCCAGCGCACGATGTTCGCGGCGGGCATGGCCGTCTTCGTGGTGGCCTCGGCCTTCTCGGGCCAGGCGCACAGCACGACGCAGCTGATAGCTGCCCGCATGGCGCAGGGCGTGGGTGGGGCGATGCTGACGCCGCAGACCTTGGCGATGATCACCTCGATCTTCCCGTCCGAGCGGCGAGGCGCCGCCTTCGGCGTCTGGGGCGCGGTGGCGGGCGTGGCGGCGGTTACCGGGCCGACCCTTGGCGGTTTCATCGTCACCAACCTGGACTGGCGGTGGATCTTCTACATTAACCTGCCCATCGGCGTTCTGTCCCTGGCGGCCACTTTCGTCTTCGTGCCCGACCTGCGCCCCGGCCGCCGGCATCGTCTGGACATCGTCGGCGTGCTGCTGGCCAGCGCGGGCTTGTTCCTGATCGTCTTCGGCCTGATCGAAGGGGAGATCTATAACTGGGGCGTAGTCTTCAGCTTCGTCAGCATCCCGATGATCATCGCGGCGGGGGTGCTGCTGGTGGCGGCCTTCGCCTTCTGGGAGACCCGGCAGGCTGAGCCGCTAGTGCCGCTTTCTTTGTTCAAGAATCGCAACTACTCCGTAATGAACGGCGTGGCGCTCGTGCTGGCCTTCGCCATGCTCGGCCTCTACCTGCCGCTGACCATTTATCTACAATCGGTCCTTGGCTTCAGCGCCCTGGAGGCGGGCCTGGCGCTGGCGCCGATGTCTTTGACGTCGATGATCGTGGCCCCGTTCTCGGGCCGACTGGCCGACCGGATAGGCGGTAAGTATATATTGATGCTCGGCTTGGCACTGTACGCTACAGGCATGGGTATCATCGCCTGGACGGCCACTACCGGCACACCGTGGTCCGCGTTCCTGGCGCCACTGGTCATCGCCGGCTTCGGCCAGGGCTGCGTCTTCGCGCCCATGAACACGGTGGCTATGCGCGACATCACCCCGCGCATGGCCGGCGCCGCCTCGGGCGTGATCAACACGACTCGGCAGTTGGGCGGTGTGATCGGCAGTTCGGTCGTGGGGGCGCTGCTCCAGAACCAGTTGGTGGTGCACCTGCGGGAGCAGGCCATCGCCTACTCCAGCCAGCTGCCGGCGCAGTTTCGCGACCAGTTCGTGCAGGGCTTCTCCAACGCGGTCAACACCGGCTTCGAGGTCGGCCCCGGCCAGAATGGCGGCGTCCCGCTGCCGCCAGGCGTGCCGCCGCAGGTGGTAGAGCAACTGGGACGCATCGCGCACGACGTCTTCGCGAGCGGCTTCGTGGACGCCATGCGGCCGACGCTGGTGGTGCCGCTGGTGGTGGTGCTGCTGGGGGCACTCAGCTGTCTGGCGGTGATCAACGACCGGCGCGTGCTCCAGGAGATGCCGGTGGAGGAGCGGCGGCCGGCGGAGCCCTATGCCGCCGGTCGCCCGGCCCCGCGCGAGGGCCGCAGCCTGCCGTAGGGGCGGTGGGCGACTGTCGTAGTGCACTTGCTTGCCCCCGCGGTCAGCCGGCTTTGGCGCGCGAGTTCTCCAGGAAGACGGGCGTGCTGACCCCCTAGCCGCGGGGGCAAGTGAGCACGCTACTACGAATAGCCAGTCGGGGCTTGAGTCTACGCTCTCTACCTCTGGCATTAGTTCCAGAGAGTCACTCGCCGGTGGTACGAGCGGACTGAAGTCCGCACTACGAACCCGCGGTTCGTAGTGCGGACTTCAGTCCGCTCTGTCCTTAGCCACCGTGTATCTTCTGCAGAATCGCAGGCAGCGCCGGCGTACTCTGGCCTCGCGGACTTGCCTTCCTCCAGGCTGTGCTGCTAGACTAACCCCCACACGCTTCGCGTAGCTAACGGAACCCGGGGAAAGGGACTTTCGCCTATGCAGCCTGCCAATCGAACCGCGCCGGCCGCCGCCGGTGCTGCCAAAGAGCCGCTCCTCAGCCGCAACTTCGTCCTGGCCTGCTTGATCACGCTGGCCTCGTTTTCCAGTTTCTACTTCCTGCTGACCACCCTGCCGTTCTACGTGATCGGCGAGGCGGGCGGCAGCAAGGACCAGGTGGGCCTGATCATCGGCGTCTTCAGCGTCACCACAGTGCTGCTGCGCCCCTTCATCGGGAGGGCCGCGGACGATTGGGGCCGGCGGGTGTTCATCGTCGCCGGCAGCGCCATCATGGCCCTGGCCGGCGGGCTGTACACGCTGACCCGCACCGTGCCGCTGCTACTCAGTCTGCGGGTCTTTCACGGCGTGGGCTGGGCCTCGTTCGGCACCGCCACCAACGCGCTGGTGGCGGACGTGGTGCCGCGTAGCCGGCGGGGCGAGGCTATGGGGTACTACGGCATGTTCAGCAACCTGGCGATGGCCATCGGCCCGGCGCTCGGTATCGCGATGATGCGGGGCGCGGGCTTCACCGCGCTGTTCGTCGCCTCGGCGGCGCTGGGGGTGGTGGCCCTTCTGCTCAGCCTTGGCCTCTCCGACCCGGCGCGGGGCGGACGGGCGCCGCGACCGGCGCCGGTGGGCGGGGGCCTGTTGGAGCGCACGGCGTTGTTCCCGGGTCTGGTGCTGGCGCTGACAAGCGTCACCTACGGCTCGATCGTTTCCTTCCTACCCCTCTTCGCGGTGGAGACAAAGATCACCGATAACCCGGGCATCTTCTTCACGGTTTACGCGGTAGTGCTCATCGTGGCCCGTGGCTTCACCGGGCAGATCTCCGACCGCTTCGGGCGGCCGGCGGTGATCGCCCCGGGTCTGCTGCTGGCGGCGCTGGCGCTGGGGTTGCTGGCGACGACGAACTCTCTCTGGTCGCTGCTGGCGGTGGCGGTGCTCTACGGCCTGGGCTTCGCCGCGGTGCAACCGGCGATCATGGCGATGGTGGTGGACAGGGCGGCGCCACAGAGACGCGGGGCGGCGATGGGCACCTTCTCCGCGGCGATGGACCTGGGCATCGGCCTGGGGTCGGTGATCTGGGGTTTCGTGGCGCAGGCGGCCGGCTACCACGCCATGTACGTGGCCTCGGGGGGTGTGGCCCTACTGGCGCTGGTGGTCTTCTTGGCCGGCCTGCGGGGAGGTCTGGGGGCGAGGCTGGCGAGCTAGATTGCTGGCTCGCTTTGTAGTTCTTCGCTGCGGGCTCGGCAGTAGGCGTAAAGGGCGTCGTAGACGATCGACTGGCTCTCCAGAATCTCGTGGTCGTCCTCAAAACCGAGCAGGCGGAAGCCTTCGGCGATTGCCTTGAGCCCCTGCGATTCCGGCTGGCCATAAAGGTCGTTTTGTAGGTCGGCCCCGTGGACTATCTTGGCCAAAAGTTGCAGCGCCGGGTCTGTCAGCTGGTACTTGTCCAGCATGGTTTCGAAGCTGCATTTGCCCGCTTTGTGGCCCAACTCCACATTCGGCACGTCGAACGGAATCGCCCCCTCTTTCTCGGCCACGGTCAACACGCGCACCATCGGCACGAAGTAGAACTTCGCCTCCGTGTCGATGAACCGTTTGATGAGCCAGGGGCACGCCACCCTGTCGACTTTGACGTTGTCGCGCGTAACCCACTTCATGGATGGTCTCCTTAGTCGCTGGCGGCCGCAGTCGCAGCCGGAGGCGTGGCCGCGGCGGCAGCGCGTCGCCGGCAATACTATCACGCTGTCGGCAAGCGCACAAGGGCGGCGACGCGCTCCTGGGCGGGTGAAGGGGGCGAGTCCTTACCGGGAACTCGCACTATCCGCCCGCCAGGCGGCCGCAGCCGCGGTTCCCTCTCCCAGGTGGCGAGGGGGAAGACCACGTTCCGTAGCGCCGGGCCTGTCCCCGGCGCTACGCATTCGACGCCGTAAGTCGGGGGACAGCCTCCCCGCGTTACCGTCCCAGCCAGGACTCGAGGATGCCGGAGACGATGAGGTAGGCGACGGCGAAGTTGAAGATTACCAGCAGCACTGCGCCGACCAGGCAGCCGGCGGGCAGTTTGGCGCAACGGTTATCGTTGGTCATTCTAGCTCACGCTGAACTGCGAGCCCTCGTGGGTCTTGACCACGTCGACGCGCACCGGGAAGGCGTCTTTCAGCTCTTCGATGTGGGTGATCACCAAGATCTTGGCGAAGTCGCGGCTGACCTCGTTGATCGCCTCCACCAGCCGCTCGCGTCCCTGCGCGTCCTGGGTGCCGAAGCCCTCGTCCACCACCAGCAGCTCCAGGCGCGCCCCGGCCCGCCGGGCCAGCAACTTGCTGAGGGCAATGCGAATGGCGAAGTTGACCTTGAAAGCCTCGCCACCGCTGAAGAGCTCGTAGCTGCGCGTGCCCAGCTCGTCGGCGATACGGATGTCCAGCGTCTCGATTAGCGCGTCGCTGCTCTTGGCCGTGCGCTGGGTCTCGAACTTGAGCCGCATCCGCCCGTCGGTCATACGCGCCAGCAGGGAGTTGGCCTCGTCCTCCAGCTCGGGAACCGCCGCCTCGATGATCATCGCCTGGATGCCCTTCTTGCCGAAGGCTACCGCCAGCTCGTCGAAGAGGCTCTTCTCCTCGGCCAGGTGGGCGATGGCCTTGGCCGACTCGCGGCACTGCTGCGCCAGGTAGTCGCAGTTGTTGAGCATCTGCTGGCAGCGGCCCTGCCGCAGGCGCGCCTCGCCCTGCTGGGCGAGCAGCCTCTCCACCTCGGCCTCCATCTTCTGCAGGTCGTTCGCCAATGCGGGAAGCTGCTCCAGGCGTAGGGCCAGCTCCTGGCGGCGCTCGCGCTCGCCGGCCAGCTGCTTCTGCCAGCGTTCGCGCAGGCGCTCCGCTCCCGCCAGCAGCGGGCGCTCCTGTGCCAGGGAGGTTTCGGCCAGGTCCATCTGCTGGCGGCGGGCCTCGTAGGGCGCCAACCGGCCCAGCTCGGCCTTGACCGTCTCGTGCTCTCTCTGGTCGTAGCCAACCGCGCCGACCTGGTGCTCGATTTCCTGCAGCTGCGCTTGCTGTTCCTGGGCGTAGGCGCGTTTCTCCAGTCGCTCGGCCAGCGCCGCCTCCCCGGCCCGCTTCGCCTTGGCCTGCAGCGCAGCTTCCTCGGCGTCGGCCAGGGCCTTCTCCAGCCGCGCCGCCGCCCGCTCCAGACCGACCCTGTACTCCAGGGACTTAAGGATGGCGGCCAGATTCTGCTGTTCGGCCGCCGACTCCGCCTCCATTTGCTTGACCCGGGCTTCGTTGTCTAGGTAGTCGCGCAACAGCTTTTCCCGCTCGCCCTTGAACTGGGCCACCAGGCGCTCCCGGCCGTGTTCGCCCAGTTCGCTCTCGCAGACGGGGCAGCGGGCGCCGCCGTGCGCCATCAGGTCGAGTTTCTCCTTCAGCAGCTGGCCGTCCTGCTTGATCTGGACGTTGGTGGCGGTGAGCAGGTCGCACTGGTGGCGCAGCGACTGCAGGTGCGAGCGCTTCTCCTCCTGCTGCCTGTCCAGGTCGACTAGCGCCGCCAGCTCCGCGCGCGCGGCGCGCAGCTCCCGCCCGACCTTCTCGGCCCCGGCCGCTCGGCCTTCCAGGTCGGTCGCCGCGCTGCGCGATACCTGCAGCTCGGCCGCCAGGCGGGACCGGGCGGCTTCCACCGCCCGCGCCAGTTCGTTGCGTTTCTCGTTGAGCGCCAGCAGTTGGCCCAGGCGGGCGTTCAGCTGCTCGTGGCGGGCGCGCAGTTCGACCAGGCGGGCGTAGGCCGCCTCAACCTCGGCCCGTTGCGACAGAGTCGCCTCACACTCAGCGATGCGCTGAGAGTGCGCCGCCACCTGGCGCGCGCTCTCTACGAGTTCCTTCTCCGCCGTGGCCAACTGGCGCGTCACTTCTTGCAGGCGGGTGGCGTCGAGCTCCAGGCCGCGCTTCTGCTCGCGTAGCAGGCCCAGCAGCCGGTCGCGTTCGCCCAGGCGTTCGGCCAGGCTGGCCAGGTCGGCTTCGACCGCCGTTGCCTCGGCTTCGTACTGTGGCCGGCGGGCGACCTCATTCTCCATCGTGGCCTTGCGGGCCGCCTCCTCGCGCCGCTTGGCCTCGGCCTCTTTTGACTTCTCGCGCGCCAGGTCCTCCAGGGCGTCGTAGGCGGCGAGGCCCAGCAGGTCGGCCAGCACCTGCTTGCGCTCGGCGGGCGACTTCAGCGTGAAGGCGTCGGCCTTGCCCTGGAGGATGAAGGCGGAGTTGACGAATGTGTCGTAGTCCATGCGCAGCAGCTCGTTGAGGCGGCGCTGCGTCTCGTGCATCGTGTTGCCGGCGATCGACCGGTAGCCGGCCTCGCCGTGCACCTGCAGGTCGAGCGAGCCGACCCCTGCCACTCCCTCCCCGCGCTTGCGCAGGGCCCGCTTGCGCAGCACGCGATAGTGTGACTCTCCGAGCAGAAACTCGTACTCCACCTCCATCTCGGTGCGTCCGTGATGGATTAGCTCGTCTTCGCTCTTCGCCCGTGCCTTGCCCCAGAGGGCCCAGGTGACCGCGTCGAGCAGGGCGGACTTGCCGTGGCCGTTGTCGCCGCAGAGGCAGGCCACCTTGAAGCCCTCGAAGAGGAGCGGTGGCACGTTGTCCCGGTAGCTCATGAAGTTGCGGAGTTGGAGCTTGAGGGGAATCATGGTGGGACAATGGTACTCGAAAGGCCGCGGGAAGTAAACCTAGTGGCATGTTTCGTGCAGGCCAAGCGGTAGTGTCCTCTGGTAGCCCGGAAGCCGCGATGTGGCTTTAAGCGGCCCGGCGATTGCCAAGCGACGGGACGAGAGCCGTGCGCAGTGTTGTTATCGCTCGTAGCGCTGGCGATTTTGTTCAGCCCGGCAATGGCGGCGCCTGCCCCGGTTCAGGCCGCCGACTGCCAGTTCGTCCTCGGCTTCCTCACCCTGCGCAATCTGATCCCCGACACCGTCGGCCAATGCCGGGACAACGTCCATACGGTGGCTTCAGCGTCCGCCGGATTGCCCCTTGACCGGCTAGAGGGTCCCGGCCGAAAGCGCAGCGGCTATCCCCGGCCCAGCTGTCCGACTAGCGTGCCTCTATACGTCGACCACTTCTCGCACGGCGGCGAAGAAGGCGGCGGCGCTCTCGGCCCAGGTGGGCCAGGCGAGGGCGCGCAGGCGGGCGGCCTCGCCCATCGTCCTGCGCAGGCCCTCGTCTTCTGCCAGGCGCAGCAGGGCCCTGGCCAGGCCCGGTACGTCGTCCGGATCGACGATCAGCCCCTCCACGCCCGGGGTCACGAGGTGGGGCAGATTGCCCGCCCGCACCCCCACCACCGGCAGCCCGGCTGCCATCGCTTCACCGTAGACCGTACCGTAGGTCTCGTGCCGGGCGGGCAGGACGAAGACGTCGGCCGCCTGGTACAGAGCGGCCACCTCTCGCGCCGGGAGCCAGCCGTGCACCACGACCCGCCCCTGCAGGTCAGGCCGCTCCAGGCGGCTGCGCAATTGGTGGGCGTAGCCGGGGTCGGCCTCGGGGTTGCCGACCAGGTGCAGGGTGCCGGCCTGGCGGGGCAGCATGGCGAAGGCTTCGAGCAGGGTGTGCAGTCCCTTGTGGGCCAGCCAATTGGCCACGCAGAGGAAGGCCGTGGCGCAGCCGCAGCGGAGGTCGCCGGGATTGGGCGCGGCGGGCCCCGGTTGGGCGCCGTCCCGCCCAGGGGGCACCACCCGCAGACGTTCCCAGGGCAAGCCGCGCTCGACCAGATTCTCCGCCAGCAGTTGGCTGGCTACCACGAGCAGATCGGCGCGCCGGTAGAGGGCCATATCGAGATGTCCCTGCAGATAGCGGCGCAGCGGACCGCTCTCCAGCCCTCCCGGCGGCTGGTGGAGGATGCCGACCAAGGGCACGCGGCAGCGGCGCCACGCCGCGGCTGGGGCCACGTAGGCGGCGGCGATGGAGTCGACCAGCACGGCGTCGGCTCCGGCGCAGGACTGGGCCAGCACGCCCGCGCCCGTCGCCACCGGCAGAGGAAAGGGCGCGTCGGGCACGGATACGAAGCTGACGGCAGCGCCGTTGAGGGGAGCGGCCTGGGCCAGACGCCGGTGATACAGGTAGCCGCCCGTGGGTTGCCCCGGGTCGCCGAGGGTGATCAACGACAGCCGCAGCGGCCGGGCCGGGGGCGGACCTGGCAAATGATGGTCGAGCATACTTCGAGTTTAACCGAAGACGCCCCGGTGCGGCCAGCCCAGCCCCTGCCGCCGCGGCCAGGCGCTTTCCAGTGGCACAGGGTCTGCGTTATGATCTCGTCCAGACATCTACATTTTCCGTGCGCGTGGTGCTAGAATACACGCGCGAAAGCGATTCTCATCGGACAAGGAGTCTTGAGCGACTTTATGTTGGAACCCAAGCATATTCACGTCAAACGTCGGCGCGGTAACGACGGTTCGCGTCTCACGCGCCGGTTGCGCAGCCAGGCGCTGCGACCTTTGCGTGCGATGTTGGCCCTGCGTTCGGCCCTGCGCGAACGAATCGGTTAGTCCGGGTCTAGCATTCGAACTGCGGTGGACGGCCGCCGCTTTCGTGGGTGAAAAAGGAGCTAGGAGGCTTTAGCGGTGAAGACGGCATTCAAGGTGTTTAGCGACCCCGAGGCGGCGAAAGTGGCCCTGGAGGGGTTGCAGGCGGGAGGCTTCGCCGGGGAGGCCGTGGGCGTATTGGTGCGGCGGGGTGGATCAGCGGGTGTCGCGGCAGCGCGGACGCCGGTGGGGACTCTGCCCGACGTCGGGCCGGTTGTGGCCGCTAGCCCGGAGGTGTTCGGCCTGGCTGGCGCCAGCGGTGAGGCGGATGCCAGCGAAGCCGTCGCCGCGGCTCTGGGCCTCTCTCCGGAAGCGGTGGCGACCTTCGGCGTTAGCCTTCTCCGCGATAGCGTCCTGGTGGCCGTGCGGGGCGAGGACGAGGCAGTAGCGACCGCGCGCAAGATTATGCGCAGCGCCGACCCGGCCAACGAGCGGATCGCCAAGAAGCGCAACGACGGCTTCGAACTGGCCGAGCGTTATACTTCCACCAACCCCAATGACGGTCAATTCTCAGGCGACTTCCGGAAGTACTAGAGGCCCCAGTTGGTCTTGGGCGCCCGCGCGGGTCCGAGTGGGGCCGCGCGGGCGTTCTTGCTGAACGTAGCAACCGCTGGAGGTCCCCCCTGCTATGGGCGCGGCCCGCGGCATCACAAGTCGCTTTAGCCAACCGGGCTACCTGCGCGTCGTTCTTGTCGGCGTGTTGGTCGCCCAAGTGGTCGTCACGCTCGTCACGACGACCCGACTCTGGCTAGCGCCGTTCTCGACGGGCGATTGGCGTACCTACCTCTCCGTGGTGCAGTTGCTGAAGCACGGCCGGGGGCAGCTCATCTATGATACCCAGACCCTGGTCGTGACTCAGTCCGGACTAGGGTTCGAGCAGCTTATCTACTATCCCTACTATCCGGCCTTCCTTCTCCTAGTCTACCCTTTTTCCCTGCTGCCGGCCGGGCCGTCGTTCGTGGCCTGGTTGGCGTTCAACGCCGGTCTCATCTTGGCGAGTATGTGGCTGCTGGCACGGGAGTTCGTGCCCCGTAACCAGCGCGGCGTGTTCTTCCTGTTGTGCTTGACTGCCCTACCGCTTTGGCTAGCTTTGCGCATCGGCCAGTCCAGCGCCTTTCTGTTGCTCGGTTTCAGCTTGTTCGCTGTGGGCTGGCGGCGAGGGCGAGACTGGCAGTGCGGGCTCGGCCTGACACTGCTGATGATCAAGCCGCAGTTGCTGCCCATCTTCGGCCTACTGCTGCTCTGGCGGCGTCGACGGACCCTGCTCAGCTGGGCCGCGGGTGCGTTGCTGTTAGCCGGTCTGTCAGCCTGGTTGGTGGGTGTCGAGGGCTTGCTGGCCTACCTGCACTTCTTGCTCGGCGGCGCAAGGGGCAAACAGTATGCCTGGAGTCACACGCTGCTGGGGCTAAGCGAGGTTGCCGTGGGTGGGGAACACGCCTACCTCCTCTATGGTGCAGTCGCCATGGCGACGTTGGCCCTCTCGGCTCTCGTGATGCGGCGGTCCTGGGGGGCAGTTGAGCAGCGCTATGTGCTGGCCCTGTTGGTGCTGGCGGCGCTGCTGGTGGCGAACTACCTCCTGCTTTACGATCTGGCGCTCTGGGCCGTGCCACTGGCCTTGGCCTGGCCGCTCGCCGTGCGCGGACGGGCGCGCTACCTACTGGCGGCCGGCTACCTGGGGCCCTGGCTGACCTGGTTGCTCGGCGACAGCGGTGTGCCCTTCCCCTGGCCGACTGTCGGGTTGATGATTGTCGCCTGGGCCGCCCTGGCCGGCTATTGTTGGCGGGCGGACCGTTTGGGCAACGGCGGGGCCGTGGCTGAGGGTCTGGTGGCCGGGGCGTGAAGGGGCAGGTGGCGGCTGGCAGGGCTCGCGACAGGCGTGGCTACCTGCACGCCGCGCTAGCGGGGCTGCTCCTGGTCGAGGTGCTCCTTGTCGTCCATCTCTCCTGGGACAACTGGCCGGCGCCCTACAGCACGGGGGACTGGCGCATCTATCTCTCCGCGCTCGGCATGTTGCGCTCAGGCCAGGGGGCCCTCATCTACGACTATCCTACCCTGGCCGCGGTACAACGCTCTCTCGGTTTCGACACGATCCTGCCCTTCAACTACCATCCGGTGTTTCTGCTGCTGGCTTACCCGTTCGCATTGCTGCCGCTGGGGCTTTCTTATCCCGCCTGGCAGCTATTCAACCTTGCGCTCCTAGTCGCCTGCCTCGGGCTACTGGCGCGGGGTTTCCTGCCGCGCGGCGAGGCCCTGACCTATGCCCTGGTGGCGGCAGCGGGCCTACCGGTGATGCTGGCGCTCCGCCTGGGCCAGGCGAGTCTGGTGCTACTCCTGGGGCTGACGCTCTTCGCCTGGGGTTGCCAGACCCGTCGCCAGGCGGCGGCAGGCCTGGGGTTGGGTGTGCTACTGATCAAGCCGCAGCTGCTGCCGCTTCTTCTTCTGTACGTGGCCTGGCGGTGGCAATGGGCGGCTTTGGCCTGGTTCGCCGTGGTGGCAGCCACGATAGGGGCGCTCTCGTCGGCGTTGGTTGGCCTGGGGGGTCTC
>JAMCYS010000064.1:0-42577 GCA_023473795.1 Chloroflexota bacterium
CCAGCGGACCATCTACGTCTACCTCAACGTCAAGGGGCGCGACCCGCACGGCATCGTCGAGCCGGAGGACTACGAGGCGGTGCGCGAGGAAGTCATCGAGGCGATGAAGTCCTACAAGCACCCCAAGAACGGCAAGAACCCGTACAGCATGGTCTGGAAGAAGCACGAGGCGGAGCTCATCGGCATCTACGGCGACCGCGTGGGCGACATTGTCTACGCCCTGCGCCCGGAGGCCGACCTGGAGCACGGCCACGAGCTGCCGACCTCCCGCGTCAAGGACGTCGACATGCGGGTGATCTTCTTCCTCAAGGGCCCGAATGTGAAGGAAGGGGTGCGCCTGGAGCGGATGGCCTACCAGGTTCAGGTCACGCCGACCATCTGCTACCTGATGGGCATCCCAATGCCCCACCAGGCCGAGGGCGCGGTGCTCTACGAGGCGCTGGTCGATCCCGACCTGCACCTCACCTTGCGCAAGAAGGCCGAGAAGGAGCGCGACCGCTGGCGGGCCCTCTACAGGGGCATCGCCGTGGAGTACGATCTGAACCCCCGGCCGGAGTTGGGCGACCTGTAAGCCCCGCCACCGCGGGGTGTCGACCGGGGAGGAAGCCCGTTTGGGGCTTCCTCCCCTCGCTCGCGCCACACACCGACCTACCGTCTCCATCCCACCGGCGGCGGTAGCACTGCCAGGAGGCAACCGTGGCAAGGATGACCGGCTCCGTCCGACTGGACGGTCCCGCCATTTGGCGGGCCCGCTCGGGCAGCGGGCATACGCTGATCATCGACGGACCCGCCGATCAGGGCGGGCAGAACGGCGGCTGCGGCACAACTTCAGCGAGGCGTCGATGCGCAAGCTCGCCGAGTCACCGGTAGATTCGCTCACGTGGCGCCAAGACTGAACCCGGTCTATTGGCCGCGGCAGCACCACTCCCCTGATGCTGAGAACTTAGTCGAGAGATTGTCCACTTACCCCTTGACAAACCCTACCACAGGCGTATAATCCGCTCATCAGATGATCAGTTGTTGACAGAGGTGGCCCCATGCAGTTGGAGCCTATCACCCGCCACCAGAACCTAAGCGACGAGGTCACCGAGAGGGTCGTCCGGCAGATACTCTCTGGCACGTTGAAGCCTGGCGATCGCTTGCCCACCGAACCAGAGCTGTGCCAGAGCTTGGGGGTGGGTCGGACGTCGCTGCGCGAGGGCCTGCGTCCCCTCGCTCTGCTGGGGCTAATCGATATCCGACCGGGTGAAGGTACTTTCGTCAGCCAGAACCCAGCCGAGTTCTTCGCCAAGCCTCTGACCTGGGGGCTACTGATCGGCGAGCAGAACGTATCGCAGCTGATCGAGGCGCGCGAGCTAATCGAGCTGGGCGTGGTCGTGATGGCCACCCGACGAGGCTCAGACGATGAGATTCAGGACTTGGCGGACCTTCTGGTCAAAATGGAAGCAAGTGTCGGCGATCCGGCGGCATTCATCGACCACGACCTGGCGTTCCACGTCAAGCTGGCCGACATGTCGCGCAACGCCGTTCTGGCCAGGTTGGTCCTCAGCATGGTGGGGCTGCTGCGTCCCTGGATGATCAAGGTAGCCGAGACACCCGGTGACGCTGCTCGCGCTCTTCACTTGCACGGTCGGATTCTCGACGCCATCAGGCGCGGGGATGTAGAGATGGCCAAGACTGCTATGGCGGAGCACACGCAGGCCTGGCAGAACCAGCTTGCCGCGATCATCAAGTCAAAGGAATCCTGGGCATGAACTGCCGGATGGGATGGACCCTACTGCGCGGGCAAACTATGGGCCGACTCGACGCCAAGACTTCGCCGGCTGGCAGCGAGTAGTGCATTGCTTCTGCCGTCAGGTTGCGAGCAGCTCGCGAGCAGCTAGATCGGGATAGGGGGTGAGAACCGGCTAAGAAGGCCCTTCGGGAGTTCACCGAGGCAAGAGACCTCCACGCGGAGATTGACAGCGCTGTGCGCTTGGAGCTGACCTGCGTCTACCAGATGGAACAGTGTCAACAATTGTAGGATCCGCCGACGACCGGCGGGCGATCTGGTCAAGGTGGCCCGCAGTTCGGTAAATAGCCTCTCTCGGAAAGGAGTGCGGCCTTGTCAGCCACTCGCATCACCAGGCGTCAACTGTTGGTCATAGGCGCTAGCTCGCTTGGTTTGCTGACGGCAGCGGCCTGCAGCAGCCCGAGCACGCCACCTTCCCCGACCGCGCAGCCTCCCGCCGCCACCCAAGCCGCCGCGGCCACGAAGGCCCCGGCCGCGACTGCCGCAGCCACGGCTGCGCCCGCGGCCACCGCCCAACCAGCCGCGACTCAGGCTGCAGCCCAGCCAGCGGCGGCCGAGCCCGCGCCCGTGAAGGGTGGAGAGCTGGTATACGGGCTCTACTACGCCCCCGACAACCTCGACCCCCACGTCGCCTACCTCTCCGTCGTCCAGAACGTAATCATGAACATCTTCGAGCCCCTGGTTTGGCAGGGCCCCGATCTCAAATTCTACCCAGGGCTCGCGACCTCGTGGAAGACCTCTGACGACGGACTGAGCTGGACCTTCCAACTGCGCAAGGATGTCAAGTTCCACGACGGCACCCCGTTCAACGCCGCGGCGGTCAAGTTCGGCTTGGACCGCATTGCCGACCCGGCCACCAAGTCCCTGGGTGCCGTGACCCTCATCGGCAAGTACTCCGGTAGCGACATCGTTGACGACTACACGGTCAAGATCAACTTCAAGGAGCCACACGCGGCCTTCCTAGACGGTCTCTGTCAGGGTTTTCTGGGGATTGCCTCTCCCACGGCCATCAAGAAGTACGGCCAAGACTTCGGGTTCCACCCCGTCGGCACCGGACCCTTCGTCTTCAAGGAGTTCATTCAAAACGACCACGTGACGGTGGAGCGCAACCCGGACTACAACTGGGCCCCCTCGATCTTCAAGCATCAGGGTCCCGCCTACCTGGACAGGATTGTCTTTAAGGCCATCCCGGAGTCGGCCGTCCGACTGGCGACCTTGGAAACCGGCGAGACCAACCTGATCGACGATGTACCCGGCAAGGAAATCGGCAGGCTCCGGCAAGACAAGCGGTTCAACATCATCGAGGCGGCCATGCCTGGCATGCCCGAGCAGTGGTTGACCAACACCGAAAAGGCTCCGTCCAACGAGCTCGCCGTTCGCCAGGCCATGTGCTATGCGATCGATAGGCCGGCGATCATCAAAGCGGTCTGGTTCGGGGTCTCGGCCAAGCCGGCCAGCGGCCCCCTCAACGCCGTCACGCTGGGCTACGACAAGAGCATCGAGGCCCTGTACAAGTTCGACCAAGCCAAGGCCAAGCAACTGCTCGAGGATGCCGGCTGGAAGGCGGGAGCCGACGGCTTCCGCGCCAAAGGCGGCGTGCCGCTCAAGCTGACCACGATGTACGCGGCGGTCACCTGGCTGGACGATATGGCCCAGGTCCTCCAGAGCCAAATGAAGCAGGTGGGCATCAACCTGGACCTGCAAAAGATGGCGGGCCCGGCGAAGAACGCCGCCGCCTCGCGCGGCGAGCACCACCTCGCCCACATGTCCGGGCCATCCAGCGATCCCAACATGCTCGACCGCTTCTTCAACTCTAAGAACATCGTGCCCAACACCGGCTGGAACTTCAGTCGGTTCAAGGACGCCGCGCTCGACGACGCCCTCAACAAGGGCAACACGGAGATGGACGTCGCCAAGCGCCTGCAGCTCTACGCCCAGGCCCAGCAGATCATCATGAAGAACGTCCTAACCGTGCCAGTCGCCGAGGGGCTGAGGATGTTCGGTACTCGTTCGGAGGTATACGGCGTACGGCCAGACCCACGCGCCTTCTACCTCTGGATGTACGACGCCTTCATCAAGAAGTAGGCAAGCGAATACCGGAGGCGCCCAACATGCTGCGTTACGTCGGCGCACGGCTGGTGATGGCAGTGCCCGTGCTGCTGGGAGTGACGATCCTCGTCTTCTCGATGCTCTACCTGCTTCCCGGCGACCCGGTGCAGGCGATGCTGGGCGAGTCCGCCACCTCCGCGGAGCACGTCGAGCGCCTCCGGCGCGAACTCGGCCTGGATGACCCGATCTACGTGCAATACGCTCGCTTTCTGGGCAACGCCCTGCGGGGCGACCTGGGGCGCTCCCTCGTGAGTCGGCACCAGGTACTCGACGAGATCCTCAGTCAGTTCCCGGCCACGGCCGAGCTGGCCCTGGCCAGCATGGCAATTGCGGTGATCGTAGGGGTCACGCTGGGCGTCCTAGCGGCCATTCGCCAGAACTCCTGGCTCGACACTCTCAGCATGTTCGTTGCCCTGCTAGGGGTATCCATGCCGGGGTTCTGGCTTGGACTTATGCTGATCTTCTTCTTCTCGCTGCGACTGGGTTGGTTCCCCGCCACCGGCCAAGGTGGTCCGGAACGCCTGATTCTGCCGGCCACCGCCCTCGGCATCGGGGCGGCGGCCATCATTGCCCGGCTGACGCGCTCAAGCATGGTGGAAGTACTGAGGCAGGAGTACGTGACCACAGCCCGCGCCAAGGGGCTGGCGGAGCACGTGGTCATTCTCCGTCACGCCCTGCAGAACGCGCTGATCCCCGTCGTGACGATGGTCGGACTGCAGTTCGGCTATCTCTTGGCCGGAGCCGTGATCATCGAAACCGTGTTCGCGCGGCAGGGTATCGGCCGACTGATCATTACGTCCATACTGGCTAAGGACTTCCCGCTCGTGCAGGGCGCGGTCCTGTTCACCGCTTGTCTGTACGTCCTGGTCAACTTACTGGTCGATATCTCGTACGCCGTGCTGGACCCGCGCATACGCTACGGCGCCAAGTAAGCGCCCGTCCAGGCAGCGGCGCTCACTGACTACCTGGGAGACAACACGGCCGTGCAGATCACCGTCAGGGGACGCATCGGACCGGCGAGCCGCCGGCACGGGCAAGAGGGTCGTCTGGCTTCGACGTTCAGGCGTTTGCTCCAGAACCGCGGCGCGACAATCGGGCTGGCCGTGCTATCGTTTCTGGTGGTGATCGCCGTGCTCGCACCCCAACTCGCGCCATACGATCCGGTAGACATGGTTCCTGATGACAGGTTCCTGCTCCCTTCGGGAGCGCACCCACTGGGCACCGATCAGTTTGGACGCGATCTGCTCAGCCGCATTATGCACGGGGCGCGGATCTCGCTCACGGTAGGCCTGATTTCCGTCGGCATCGCCGCCGTCATCGGCGTGGTGCTGGGCCTTCTGGCGGGTTACTACAGTGGGTGGCTCGACGCCGTCATTATGCGGTCCATAGACGTGATGATGGCCTTTCCGGGCATCCTGCTTGCCCTGGTGATCGTGGCAGTGCTCGGCGCGGGTATCACCAACGTGATGATCGCCGTCGGCATCTCCTCCGTGCCCACCTACGCTCGCCTGACCAGAGGGTGCGTCTTGTCGGCCAAGGAGTTTCTGTACGTCGACGCCGCCCGCACGCTGGGCTGCCGCGACCGCAGAATCCTCTTCCGGCATATTTTGCCCAACGTGCTGGCACCGCTCATCGTCGTCTCGACCCTCGGGGTTGCCGGCGCCATCCTTTCGTCCGCGGCTCTGAGCTTCCTTGGCCTTGGCGCCCAGCCCCCCAGCCCGGAGTGGGGGGCTATGTTGAGCGGCGGTCGTGCCTATCTCAGAGACAGCTGGTGGATCGCCACCTTTCCTGGGTTGGCCATAATGCTGGCGGTCCTCTCGATAAACATGCTTGGGGATGGTCTGAGAGACGCTCTCGATCCGAGGATGAAGGTCTAGCCGACTAGACAAGATTGGGTAATCGCGCGGAACAGGCGCTGATTGGCAGTGACTGCTGCGAAGGAGGTTCAGATGCCCGGCAGACCGACTAAGGTGATGATCATCGGCATTGACTCGCCGATCGCCAGTCGCATGTATCAGTACGCTCGGGAAGGGGTTATGCCGACCCTGGCGAGAGTGATCGAGTCTGGCGTGCGCGCGCGGAACTACCTGGTGGCCTTCCCAACTAATACTCCACCCAACTGGACGACCATCGCCACCGGGGCCTGGCCGATGACCCACGGCATCACCGATGTCGACGGCCACTTGCCGGGCAACAGGCTCGATCACACGGAGTTCAACGTCAAAGCCGAGCACGTGCAGGCGGAGCAGGTCTGGAGAACCCTCGAGCGCGTGGGCAAGCGCACGATCATAGTCAACTACCCGACTACCTGGGGAGTCGAGCCCGAGGGCGGCTGCCGGATAGGAGGCTGCGGTCTTGTTATCAACGATTGGCGCGTTGATCTGCCCCACACCGCGAGTGCCTATGGGAACCTGACGATGGAGATGCTCTTCTCAACCGAGACGTATCCGTTCGCGGACCAGGTGGTGTTCAGGCGGGCTCAAGGTTGGCAGGGTGTGGATCACGCCCCCGATGCCCTCGAGGCCGAAGTGTCGCCACGGTTGACGCAGACTCGCTGCCAGGTAGAACCGTTTGTTTGGCATATCCTGGTTGAGCGCTCGGACCAGAGCAGCGCCGGCTACGACACAGTCGCGATCGCCAAGGACAAGAGCCAGAGGGGTATATTCGCCAGGCTCAGGGTAGGCCAGTGGAGCGAGACGATCAAGGATACCTTCAGCACTGACATGGGCCCCCAGAGAGCCGCCTTTCGCTTCAAGCTGCTGGAGCTTTCGCCAGACGCGCAGAGGTTCCGCCTCTACAATCCCGGCCTGTGCTCCCTGAGTGGCTGGGCCTACCCGCCTGGTCTGGAAGAAGAACTAGACGCGGGCGGATTGCCCACCAGCCGGGCTGCGTGGGTAACCTACACCTACGACTGGCTCGATCTCGACACCGTCGCCGAGACGGCGGCCCTGCACAACCAGTATCAGGCGGACGCCTCCGCCTATCTGCTGAAGAACCGGCCGTGGGACCTATTCCTGACCCACATCCACCCGCCCGACTGGCTGTATCACATGTTCGCCGAGCAGTTGGACCCCGTGCACGCTCCTGACCCGTCCCAGGTGCCCGTTTTCGAGAAGCTGGAAAGGACGATCTGCGAGCAGACCGACCGGGTCATCGCCAGAATGCTAGAAGCAGCCGACGAAGAGACGCTTGTCTTCATCATCTCCGACCACGGGGCCAAACCGCTCGGCGTGCCATTCAACTACCACCAGGTCAACGCCACCCTTGCCAGAGCGGGCCTGCTGACCTACGTCGACCCTGAATCGGCCGAGGTCGAGTTCGCAATGCACGGCTACGGCGCCTCGCCCGCCATCGACTGGTCGCGGACCAAAGCCTTCGCCCAGCGGTTTGTGCATATCTACGTGAACGCAAAGGGACGTGAGCCGAATGGAATAGTCGATCCCGGCGAGGAATACGAGGACGTCCGGCGACGGATCATCAACGCCCTGTATGACTACACGGACCCCAGCACGGGCCGCAAACCGGTGGCGCTGGCTCTGAGGCGGGAAGACGGGGTGCTGATCGGGTTGAGCGGCCCGCGCGCCGGCGATGTAGTCTACGCCATAGACCCGTACTTCGCCCGCGAACACGGGGAGTTCCTGCCCACGGCCGGCTACGGGATTGGCAGCATGCGCGGCCTGCTAGCGATGACAGGTCCTGGCCTCAGGCGGGGCGTGGACGTGGACCGCATAGTCCGCCCGGTGGACATCATTGCCACCGCCTGCCACCTCACCGGCTGGCCGGTGCCTCTAAACTGCGAGGGAGCTATTTTGTATCAGGCGCTGGCCCGGGCAGAAGGATAGATGTGGACAGTCGATCAAGGAGGCAGAGACGCAGAGCCATCGGGTGCTCGTGCATAAGCCGTGGGCGATGTCGATGAGGACGGACGCAAGGGACGACTGATGGCACAGCGGACCCATCACCGTCGGAATGCAGGGAGGCAAGGGCCGGAAGCGATGATGACCAACCGCGAACGGATGCTGGCCATACTTGAAGGCAAGCCACCCGACCGCATACCCTGGGTGCCGCGCTTGCAGCTCTGGTACAACGCTCGCCAGAGCGAAGGCAACATGCCCGAACGCTACCGCGGTCTGTCGCTGCGGGAGATCGAACGCAGGCTGGGAATGGGCACGCCGGCGAGGGCTGGCAAAGTCTTCAACATTCGCCTCGTGGGGGTCGAGAAACACGAGACCGTCAAGGGGGGCGAGGTCTGCACCGAGTACCGAACGCCAATAGGCTGCGTCACCGAAGTCCGCACGCGTAGCGACCCGCTCGCCCCCTACGTCGAGAGCGGGCTGCTGCTCGAGTGCCCTATCAAGCGGGCCGAGGACTACCCGGTGATGGAGTACGTCGTCGAGCACACGTACTATGAACCGGCCTACGAGGCTTATCTGGCCTACGAACGGGAGGTCGGCGAAGACGGCTATCCGCAGGTCGGCGTCGGCGATTGCCCCTTCCATCATTTCTTGCTCAACCTCGTCGGCTACAACAGCGCCTATTTCCACCTTGTGGACTATCTGCCACAGGTCGAGCACCTGCTGTCGGTAATGGAAGGGGGCGAGATGGAGCGCCTCTGGCCGGTCGTGCTGGAGTCGCCCGCGCGCCTGCTGCGCCACGGCCAGCACTTCGATTCGCAGATGACCCCGCCCCACCTTTTCGCGCGCTACATCAAGCCTTACTACCAGAAGATCTCGCCCGCGCTGCACGCACGCGGCAAGGTTCTCGCCTACCACGCGGACGACGACTCGCAGGCTATCCTGTCGCTGATCAAGGAGTCGGGCTTCGACATGGCCGACTGCCTGGCCACCGCGCCGATGGTCACCCTCACCCTTCAGGAAGCGCGGAGGGCTTGGGGCAGCAACGTGATCGTCTATGGCGGCGTGCCCTCAGTGCTGCTGGAGAAGTCGGCGATCAGCGACGAGGAATTCGAGTCGTATATGGCTAACGTGTTTCGCACAGTTGCCCCGGGCGACGCTTTCATCCTCGGGGTCTCGGACAACGTGATGCCCCGCTCACAGATCGAGCGGGTGGAGCTGGTCTCGCGCCTGGTCGAGGAGTGGGGCCGCTATCCGGTCTCGGTTCCCTAGCGGCGGCACTACCTGGCCAAGGCCGATCCGGGCGGCCGGCCGGCACCCGGTCGTGTCCGAAGTAGGAGGCAAGATTGCGCACGATCCGTACGGCCATTATCGGCGCTGGCGCCGTGGTCGAGATGTACCTGGAGCAGGGACTGCTCAGCCTGCGCGACGCGGGCGAGGTGGAGTTCGTGACCGCCTACTCGCGCACGCCCGAGAAGGCGGCTGCCCTGGCAGCCAGGACTGGCGCCGAACCGTGCACCGACCTTGACGCAGCGCTGGCCAATCCCGCGCTCGAGGCCGTCATCATCGCCACTCCGCACGCCTCGCACGCCCCCATCTGCCTGGCCGCGCTGAGCGCGGGCAAGCACGTGCTGGTGGAGAAGCCCATCGCCGAGCGTCTGGACGACGCGCGGGCCATGGTGCTGGCCGCCCGCCAGGCGGGGTTGACGCTCGCCGTCTTCGAGAACTTCCGCTTTGCCGAACCCTTCCTCAAGGCCCGGCAGTGTGTAGAGGCAGGAGATATTGGCGACCTGGTGGGCGTGCTGGGCCAGCGGTTCGTCTACCTGGCGGGCGCCTGGACCACCAGCAACTGGCGGGCTCAACTGGACGGGGGCGGGATCGTGATCGACCAGCTGTGCCATTACGTGGCGGCCCTCCGCCTGATCGTCGGCCAGAAGATCACCCAGGTCAGCGCGCTCACGAGCCGCTGCCGGTCCGACTTTGCGGCCGAGGATACCCTGGCGGTCAATCTGCGCTTTGACTCCGGCCTGATGGGACAGATCTTCCTCAGCTGGGCCTCACGGGCCGATCTCGAACCGGAGGTGCGCGTCTACGGGACGGACGGCAGTCTGGACGTATATCGCTGGCCGGATGGCCGGGTGACCCTGCGCGGCGCCAACCTGCCGGACGGCCCGCGGGTGCTGGTGCCACGCTCCGACTTCCTCTGCCACCCGCAGACGTTTCGCGAATTCTTCACCGCCGTGCGGGAGCGGCGGGAGCCGGTCTCTTCGGGGTTGGAGGGCTGGCGGGATCTGGCGGTAGTTGAGGCAGCGCGACGTTCGGCGCTTGGCGGCCGCTTGGAGCCGGTGGAGGACTTCGCACCGTCAGGGGACGGTGCGCGATGAGACTCGCCTGTTCTTCTTACTCGTTTCCGCTGCTCACGCTGGAACAATCGGCGCAGCTGGCAGCTATGCTGGGCTTCCGGTTTCTGGACTTGGGCACCCAGCCGGGCAAGACCGTCTGCCTGGCGCCGGCCGAGGTCGAGGCCGACCCGGGGGGCGTCGCGGACCGGCTGCTGCGCATCGCCGAGCTCTGGGGGCTCGGCTATCCCGATCTGTTCACCGTCCTCGCCGAGCCGCTGAACTCACCTTCGCTCGCGGCGCGCCAGGCCAACGGGGAGCGCTTTGCCGCCCATTTGCGCCTCTGCCGCCAGGCCGGCATCGCCGGGCTTACTCTGATGCCCGGGCCACTGTGGCCGGACCTTGGCTACGAACGCTCATTGCGCTTCTGCGCCGAGGAGCTTTCGCGACTGCTGGCTTGGGCCGGCGAGGCGGACGTGCGTCTGTCAATCGAGGCTCACGCCGAGTCGATCGTCGAGGACCCAGAGCGCGCCCTGGAGCTACTGCAGCGGGTGCCTGGGCTGAAGCTTACGCTCGACTACGCGCACTTCGTCTACCTTGGCGTGCCCACGGCGCGGGTGCACGAGTTGCTGCCCTATGCGGCTCACTGCCACGCCCGCCAGGCCGCCCGCGGCCAGATGCAGGCTATCTGGCAGGAGGGGGAGATCGACTTCGAGGACGTGGTCGGGCGTCTAGCCGCCAGGGGTTACCGGGGCTTCGTCAGTCTCGAGTACGTCTGGGCCGAGCGCTGGGGCAACAACCGCCTCGACACGTTGTCGGAGACGATACTGTTGCGCGACCGTCTGCTGCGGTCGCCCCACGTCGAATTGTAAGCCTTGTACCTTAGACACCGGAAAAGGAGCAGAAGACGGCGATGGATGCCAAGACCACGCGCACCCAGGAATACGCCGAACTGATTCAGCACTACATCGTGGACTTCCGCCAGATGGCGGAGTTCTGCCAGGACCCTCTTGTGATGAAGACGGCCGAGGGCATTCGCTACCAGGACGTCGACGGACGCACCTGGCTCGACGGCATCTCGGGGGTCTTCGTCGTCAACACGGGTCACGGCAACCAGTTCGTGCTGGACGCGATCAAGGCGGCGCTAGACAACAAGCTGACCTTCTCGGCCCCGCTGCACTCGACCAACGTCTACGCGCTCGAACTGGTTAGACTGCTGCTGGGCCTCCTGCCGGAGCACCTGACCGTGCTGAAGTTCTGCTCCGAGGGGTCGGTGGCGACCGAGATGGCGATGAAGATGGCCCGCCAGTACCATCAGCAGACCGGCAAGCCGCGCAAGCACAAGGTCATTTCCCGCTATCTCTCCTTCCACGGGGTGACGGCGGATGCCCAGGCCGCTTCGGGCCTCTACTCCCGCAAAGCCCCCTTCGAGCCGGGCCCGCCCGGCCACGTGCACGTCGCGCCCCACTACTGCTACCACTGTCCCTACGGGTTGGCCTATCCCGCCTGCGACGTGCTCTGTGCGCGTTTTGCGGAGCAGATCATCGAGTGGGAGGGGCCAGAGACCGTATCGGCCTTCATCGCCGACCCGGTGATGTTCAACGCCGGCGTGCTGGCGCCACCCAAGGAGTACTTCCCGATCATCCGCAGCATCTGTGACAAGTACGACGTGCTGCTGATCTACGACGAGATCATCACCGGCTTCGGGCGCACGGGAGCGATGTTCGCCGCCGACACCTACCAGACGGTCCCCGACATTCTGGTGATGGGCAAGGGCATCACGGGCGGCTACGCGCCGCTGGCGGGGATGGCCATCCGCGACCGGGTCGCCGCCGCCTTCTGGGGCGAGCTGGGCCAGGAGTTCGCCGACGGGCACACCTACGGCGGCAACCCGATCGCCTGCGCCGCCGCCCACGCCAACATCACCTACCTGTTGCAGAACGACGTCATCGCCCACGGCCGCCAGATGGGCGACCACCTCATGGAGCGGCTGCGGGGCCTCTACAAGTACCGCTCGGTCGGCGACGTCCGGGGGCAGAACCTGCTCGTCGGCGTGGAGTTCGTCAAGGATCGAGCGACGCGGGAGCCCTTCCCAGCGGCGGCCAAGCCAGCCAAGCTGGTCGAGCGGCTGGCGCGGGAGAAGGGGCTGATACTGCGAGCCAACCCCGAGTGGTTCTGCGTGGCCCCGCCGCTGATCATCGCCAAGCAGGACATCGACGTGATCGCGGATATCCTCGACCGCTGCGTTGGCGAAGCAGAAGCCGAGCTGGCGGCGGCCGGTTACCTGTAGGCGAGGCGGGTGGAGTGATGGCTGAACGGACACTTACCGCGGGCGTCGCCAGGGCCAACATCACGCCGCCAGTTGGCATCCATCTCGTCGGCTATATCCTGCGAGTCGAGCCGGCGGTTGGCGTCGACCAGGATCTGTACGCGACCGTGCTCGTGCTGGCTGATGGGCGGGCAAAGGTGGCCATCGTCGACTGCGATCTGGCCGTCTTCACCGTCGACAGGGCAGATGCCGTGCGAGAGAGGATCGCGGCGGCGATCGGCACCCCTCGCAGCCACGTGCTGCTGGCCTGCAGTCATACTCATAACGGCCCACCGACCGGCATCTGGGATTTTGGGCCGACGACGGGCCCCGTGGAGCAGGCCTACGTCGCCGCTCTCGACCACTACCTAGTGGGGGCCGCCGTTACCGCCGACCATAGCCGCCGACCGGCCCGGGTAGGAGCTGGCCTGGGCCACTGCGACATCGCCATCAATCGCATAGAGGAACTGCCCGACGGCACCATGGTCCTGGGTCAGAACCCCGACGGTCCTACCGATCACGGCGTAGGCGTGGTACGCATAGACGGGCTGGACAGACGGCCCATCGCGGCGATCGTCAACTATCAGGCCCATCCAGTCGTCCTCGGTCCTGAGCCGTTGCTCATTAGCCCAGACTACCCGGGCGTCGTGCGCCGGGTGGTCGAGCAGGCGACGGGGGCGACCTGCCTCTACCTGATGGGAGCAGCAGGCGACCAGATGCCGAGAACGGCCTGGACCGAGGACCAGGCGGCGGTGCGCCGTGTGGGAGGCATACTGGGCCACGAGGCGGCCAAGGTATTCCTCGGCATTGAGACCCGCCCCCTGGAGACGAGGAAACGGCGCGTTAGGTCGCTGGCCGAAGTGTTGGTCTACGAGGAGCACGAGGTTCCGGGTCAGGGGGGCACGTTGCTGGGAGCGGCAGAGCGCCGCGTCGCCTTGCCCCTGGTGCCAGCACCCAACTTGGGAGAGGCACAGCGGGTGCTCGAGGAGACAACCGCGGAGGTGGAACGGGCGCGGCAAGCGGACTCCTCCGCTCGCACGCTGCATCTCGGCAGTCTCGAGTTGAACTGGGCCCGGAGGCTCGTCGCGCTGGCGGAGTCAGGCCCTACCGACCGAACGGTCGAGGCCTCCATACAGGCGCTGCGTCTCGGCGATATCGCCATAGTCACCGCACCCGGCGAGGCCTTTGTCCGCATGGGTCTGGACGCCAAGGCTCGCTCGCCGCTGCCGCATACCCTCTACGCAGCCTACGCCAATGGCGTCGTCAGCTACATACCGACCGCCGACCAGTATCCCAAGCCCGGCCAGCGCCGGCTGACGCCTGATGGCATCAACTTCAAGGGGACCTTGCTCACGCCGCTGGCGCCGGAGTGCGCTGAACTGGTCGTGAACACCGGCGTCGGGCTGTTGCGCGGACTCATCGAAGAGCAAGACCAATCGCCAGGCGTCAGAGAGGAAGGAGCGCGGAGCTAAGCGACTCGCCCCCGCTCAAGCCCGAGAGCGTCACCCAGGCGATTGTCTATCCTTGTAATGAACTTCGGTAGCCCACAGGACGGGAGGTTTGCATGTCCGATCCAAGTACCGAGATGCTTGCCCGCATGTACTACACGATGGGGCTGATCAGGGATTTCGAGAACAAGGCGGCCGAGCTGTTCACCCGGGGCATCCTGGCCAAGGGTGGGGTGCACTCCTCCGTGGGGCAGGAAGCCGTAGCCACCGGGGTGGGGCTGTCCCTTCGGGGTGACGACTGGATAAGCAGCACCCACCGCGGGCACGGCCACCATCTAGCCAAGGGCGCCGACCCGCGCCGGCTCATGGCAGAGCTCCTGGCAAAGGACGCCGGCTATTGCCGGGGTAGAGGCGGCTCGATGCACGTGGCAGCCTTCGAGATCGGCAGTCTGGGAGCCTATGCGATGGTGGGTGAAGGCGTACCGATAGCCGTAGGGGCGGCACTCGCAGAGAAGATGAAGGGTACCGATCGGGTAGCAGTCCCCTTCCTGGGAGACGGGGCTCTGGGACAGGGCGTGGTGCACGAATCGTTCAACCTCGCCTCCGTCTGGCGATTGCCGGTGGTCTTCGCAGTTGAGCGCAACGGCATCGCCGTCTCCACACGCTGCGACCAAATGGTAGCGCCAAGTACGCGCCTCGCCGAGCTAGCTCAAGCCTACGGTCTGCGGTACTACGGAGTGGACGGCCAGGACGTGCTTGCCGTCCACGATGCGGCCGGGCGGGCGGTGGCGGCTGCCAGGTCAGGGCAGGGACCGGCGCTCCTGGATTGCCGCACCTACAGGTTCGAGGGCCACTACGCCAGCGAGCCGCAGGTCTATCGCCGTCGGGAGGAGATAGACGAAATGCGGCGGACCCAAGATCCAATCGCCCATTTCGAAGCCTACCTTCTGGATAGTGGTTTGTTTTCGACTGCCGACCTCGAAGCGCTGCGGCGCCGTAGTGCGGAGGTAGTCGAAGACGCCGCGGAGTTCGCCCAGACATCGCCTGAGCCAGATCCGAGCACATACGCGGAGTACGTCTATGCATAAGGCGACTTACAAGGAGGCCATCAGGGAGGGCCTGGCGGAGGAGATGCGCCGAGACTCATCCGTCTTTCTCCTGGGAGAGGACATCGGCCTGCACGGTGGCGCGTTCGGTCTTACCAAGGGCCTATTCGCCGAGTTCGGACCCGAGAGGGTCAGAGACACGCCAATTTCGGAGAGCATAATCGCCGGTGCGGCGCTGGGATCGGCGGTCGCGGGTTTGCGTCCCGTCGCCGAGATGATGTTCGGCGACTTCTCGGCAATCGCCTACGACCAGATCGTCAACGCCGCCGCCAAAGCGCGCTTCCAGTTCGGTGGCCAGTGCAAAGCGCCGATGGTAGTACGTATGCCAGTGGGGGCCCTGTCCTGGAAAAGCGCCGGAGTAGTGCACTGCCAGAGTGTGGACAACTGGTACGTGCAGGTGCCTGGCCTCAAGGTCGTTCTACCCAGCACGCCTTACGACGCCAAGGGGCTCCTCAAGTCGGCCATCCGCGACGACAACCCGGTCATCTTCCTCGAGCACAAGGCGCTATACGAGTATCAGGATGAGGTTCCCGACGAAGACTACGTCGTTCCTCTCGGGGTCGCCGACGTGAAGCGCCGGGGTTCGACCTGCACGGCCGTCACCAGCGGCAAGATGGTGCATTTCGCTCTGAAAGCGGCACTGGAGTTGGCCAAAGAGGGCATCGAACTGGAGGTGATCGACATCCGCACGCTCAAGCCCTTGGACGAAGAGACGATTTTCGCCTCGGTGCGCAAGACCCATCATGCGGTGGTGATACACGAGGGGCATCGCACCGGTGGGCTCGCCGCCGACTGGGGGATGCGCATCTACACTGGATGCCTCGACTGGCTCGACGCGCGCATCGGCTGGGTTGCCGCCCACGACGTGCCAATACCCTACAACGACGGCCTGGAAAAGAAGGTGCTTCCCCAGCCCGCCGACATCTTGGCGGCCGTACGAGAGACCTGCGGGGCGGCGTGAGAGATGGCAGCGGAAGTCGTAATGCCCCGCCTAACGTACGAGATGCGCGAGGCGCGAATCATAGCCTGGCTCAAAGAGGAAGGCGAGGCGGTGAAACCGGGGGATGACCTACTCGAGGTAGAGACCGACAAGGCCACGGTCACGGTCCAGGCGGAGGTTGCCGGGGCTTTGCAGCGGATCCTTTTCCAGGCCGGCGAGGTGGCGCCGATAGGGGCAGTCCTGGCGCTCGTCGGCACAGCCGACGAAACCGCCGAGTCTGTGACTATCTCCGCGAGTGGAACGTCGAGTCCACCGGCTGCTGGCCAACAGGCAGTATCCGAGAAGCCCTCGAATGCGATGACAGAATGGCCGTCTGGCCAGGAGCCCGGAAAGCGAGTGGTGGCCAGCCCGATTGCGAAGAGGCTGGCCCAGCAATATGGCCTCGACTTATCAACGCTGCGCGGCACTGGGCCGGGCGGAAGGATCGTCGAGGCCGACATCGAGGGCGAACTCGCCCGACGCCAGCCAGCAACCTCGCCCGAGTTCGTAGACTTCGAACTGACCCGGCTGCAGAAGGTGAGCGGGGAGCGGCTGGCCCAGTGCCAGCGAGATGTGCCCCAGTTCGCGCTCGAAGTGCAGGTGGACATGGGGCGAGCTGCCGACTTGCGCGCGCGGAGCGACCGAGACTGCGGCTACCGGCCCTCCTTCACCAGCATCATCGGTCGAGCGGTGGCGCTGGCGCTGGTCGATCAGCCTGAACTAAACTCCGCCTTCGTGGAGGGCAAGCGACGCCAGTTCTCGGCGATCGACCTGGGGTTCGCACTGGCCCTGCCGGCAGGTCTCATCGTGCCTGTCGTAAGGCAGGCGAACAGCCTTCATTTGAAGGAGCTCGACTCGCGCCTTCGCGAGCTGACTGCACGGGCTGGGGCCGGGGAGCTGCGAGCCGAGGACTGGAGAGACGGAACGTTCACCATCTCCAATCTGGGCATGTACGGTGTCGACGCTTTCCAGTCCATCATCAACCCCCCGCAGGCAGCTATCCTTTCCGTGGGTCGAGTGCGCGAGACCGTCTGTGCCAGGGAGGGAATGATATGCATCAAGCCGACCGTGACCCTTCGTTTGACACTGGATCATCGGATTCTGGATGGGGTAGCCGGCGCCCGCTTCCTGGCCTTGGTCAGGACGCTGGTCGAGAACGCTGACACCCTTACGTAGAGGTGACCGGATTGGAAAGATCAGCAATCGGACGGGTTCAAGAGGCCATCTCGGCAGAGGCGATCGCCGACCTTGCCTACGAGTTAGTTAGCATCCCCAGCCCCACCGGAGAGGAGGGGGCAGCTTCCCGGTACTACGCCGAACGCCTGAAGCGGGCGGGTTTGACTTCCCGGCTGCAATACGTCGAGCCGGGGCGCCCCAACGTCCTGGGCGAGCTGAAGGGTCTCGGAGGCGGGGCGAACCTCCTCCTTCAGGGTCACATCGATACAATACCGGCGATCGACTGCGTCAGCCCACAACGGGATGCCGACGCGGTCTGGGGACGCGGCGCCGCCGACATGAAGGGCTCGCTCGCCGCCATGGCCGTGGCCGCCGAAGCCGTTGTCCGGGCCGGGATCAGATTGAAGGGGGATTTGATCCTCGCCGCCTGTGTCGGCCACGAGATCCCTTGGCCGCTGCATCCCACTCTTGGCCACGGTGACGGAGCCAAGGTTCTGGCTCGGGCGGTACGGGCAGGAGAGGTTAACGCGGACTGCTGCGTTATCACCGAGGGTCCGACCCGCATGCCGTGGGTGGTGCAGGGAGGAATAGCTCCCTGGCGTATCCGCGTGACGGGCGGGCCGGGACCTGTCCACACCACCCTCACAACCCTCGATCACAACCCCATGGTTTGGGTTTCCGAACTGATACTGGACCTTCGCGACTACTGCCGCGAAGTGGAGGGCCGGGGGGAACACCCGCTCATCGGCGTGGCCCCGCGGCTGGAGCTCGGCCTGGCCTGCGGCGGCGACTACTTCAACCGCAACCCCGCCGAGGGCATGATATGTGGCGCCATCCGCTGGGATCCCGGCTGGTCAGCGGAGCAGGTAGAGAACCACTTACGGGATAGGTTGGAGAACACACGCCAGCGCCTGGTCGCCAAGTATGGCGACGACAGTATCCGGATCGAGCTTTTCTTCCGCACGGGGAAGGACGCTTTTGACGCGCGCGAGCACCCGCGCACCGAATGGCTGATCGAGAGGGTGAGAGCGGCCGCCGAGCCTGTTGTCGGCCCACTTGAGGCGCCGTGGGGCAGCCGGGCAGCAACCGATCTCGACATCTTTGGCCGCGGTGGGGGCATTCCCACCGTCGCCATCGGGTTAGGCCTGAGCCAGGAGCGCACGGCCGCTGGGCGGAACCTCGGCATCGCCCACTCTAACGACGAGGGCATCTCTAAGGCTTCCCTCCTAGCGGCAGCCCGCGTCTTCGCCGGCCTGATTGTGGAGATCTGTGAGGTGGACCAGTGACTCGTTTGCGGTTCTTCGGAGTCGCCACGCTGGAGATCGACACGGAGAGCGGACTGCGAATCATCGTCGATCCCTTCCTGGACGACAACCCGGCCAGCCCTGTGAAGGCGGCTGATCTGGAACGGGTCGACCTAATGCTCGTCACGCACGCGTCGTTCGATCACTACGGGCAGGCGCCGGACATAGCTAAACGGTTCGGTTGCCCGGTGGTATGTGGTTCGGAGGTCAAGGCGCTATTGCTGGATCAAGGAGTAAAGCGAGATCAGTTGATCGGTCTGACCTGGGGGTTGCGCGCGGAAGTCCTGGGTGTGGGCGTGCAGGCCGTGGAGAGCCATCACTGGTCCTTCGGCGTGACGAAGTCCGGGGATTCTGTCTGCGGGCCGGCGCTTGGCTTGGTCGTATTCGCTGACCCGGATCTACGGTTGTACATCAATGGTGATACGGCGCTCTTCGACGGGCTGAAACTAATCGGGCGCCTCTATCGACCGAACATCGGCCTGGTGCCGGTCGCCATACCTGACCTGCCGGGGGTCCAGCCCGCAGTTGGACGGCTCACTCGCGGCATGATGTCCCCCGAGGAAGCGGTCCTCGCCTCCCAGTGGTTGGGGCTAGAATACGTCATTCCTTGCCACTTCATTGATCCTGATTGCCCGGAGGTAGCCGAGTTTGTGGGCGCCCTGGGCCGCCTAAGCAGAGCCGATGCGCCCAGGCCTCGCCTGTTGCTCTTGCGACCGGGGGAGAGCCACGAGTTCGAAAGTCTCTAAAACCGTATTGACGGCCGCTGGGCAGCACCGCAGGGGCCGGGAGGAATCGCTTGATGGAAATACTCTACCTTTCGCAGGCAGACATCATTGCCCTTGACATAGGGATGCCGGACGTAATCAGAATCGTGGAGGCGGCGTTGCGCGAGCAAGGCGAAGGGCGGGTGGAAATGCCGCCCAAACCGGGCATTCACCCGTTGCCCCAGACATTCATCCACGCTATGCCCGCTTACCTACCTCGCCTTGGTGCCGCCGGGATGAAGTGGATCGCCTGCTTTCCCGAGAACACGCGCCGTGGCCTGGAACAGACGACCGGCGTTCTAGTGATGAACGACCCAGAGACGGGCGCGCCCATAGCCATTATGGATGCGGCCTGGATTACCGCCGTCCGCACGGCGGCGATCACGGCGATCGGCGCTAAGCATCTGGCCCGCCAGGATTCCCGCACGCTGGGCATCGTGGGCGCTGGGGTCCAGGGACGCTACAACCTGCTGGCGCTGGCGGAGGTGCTGCCCGAGCTGCGGGAGGTGAGAATAGCCGACAAGCGCCAAGAAGCGGTGGAGGGCTTCATCAAGGAGCCGCGGCCCCACTTTCCAGACATCAGGGTCGAACCCGCAGCAAGTCCGGAGACAGCAGTCAGGGGAAGCGACGTCGTCGTCACTGCCACGATGTTCTACCTGACCAGGCCCCTGGTGAAGGCAGAATGGTTCGACCCCGGTTGCTTTGCCGCCCCTCTGGAGGCCGACTACGCCTGGGAGCCCGCGGCGGTGAGGCTGGCCGACAAGCTGGTCACCGACGATGCGGAACAGACACGCTACTTCGCCGCGCACGGTTGCTTCCCAGAGGGAATGCCGCCGCTGTACTCCGAACTAGCCGAGATCGTCTGCGGCCAGAAGCCGGGCCGTGAGAAGTCCGACGAGCGCATAATATCCATCTGCCTTGGCATGGCATTGGAGGATGTGGCGCTCGGTCACTACATAACAGATCTAGCCCAAAGTCGTTGGATAGGAAGACGCCTGCCACTGGCGTGATGGGCATTACCTCTTACCCTGACCTGCCACTAGAAGCACCAGCCCCCGGAAGCATATGCTAGAATACGAAGCTGACGCTCGTTGTGCGTCTGCAGTCTGTTGATCAATTTGCATATCCCTCCTCCGGTGGTACTTATGGTATGCAACGGAGAAGGTTAGGATGAGGGTCCCCGCCAATCCTTCCTCGTTGTAACGTTGACCGACTGCCCGGGCAGGCGTATATTACAGGCGTACTGGCATTCGCTCTTTGGCCAAGGCCCGCCCAGAGGTGATGCGCCGTTGCCCGAGCCAGCCGGCTACGCCCCAACCGAAGCCGATACCTGCCGCAAGTACGTCCTGCCGAAACTGGTCGCGGCCGGCTGGGACACCGCGCCCCATTCCTTCAGCGAGCAACGCACCCTCACCGACGGCCGCATCGTCGTCTATGGCAACCGGGCCAAGCGCCGTCCCTCCCGCCGCGCGGACTATCTTCTGCGCTACACCCGTGACTTCACCATCGCCGTCGTTGAAGCGAAAGCCAGTTACCACGCGGCCGGCGAAGGTCTGCAGCAGGCCAAAGAGTACGCCGGGATGCTCGGCCTGAAGTTCGCCTACGCCACCAACGGCAGCGAGATCGTCGAGTTCGACTACACGACCGGACGCGAGCACCTGTTGGAGGCTTTCCCCAGCCCCGCCGACCTCTGGAGCCGCCTGCGTGCCTCCCAGGGTATAGGAGAGGCCGCGGCGGCGCGACTACTTGAACCCTTCAACCTCAGCCAGGGCAAGCAGCCGCGCTACTACCAGGAAATCGCCATCAACCGCGCCGTCCAAGCCGTCCTCCAGGGCCGGTGGCGCCTGCTGCTGACCATGGCCACCGGCACCGGCAAGACCTTCGTCGCCTTCCAGATCTGCTGGAAGCTCTGGCACAGCCGTTGGAACAGGACGGGCACCCACCGTCGCCCCCGGATTCTTTACCTGTCCGACCGCAATCTGCTGGTGGATGATCCGAAGGACAAGGAGTTCGCGCCCTTCGACAAGGCCCGCCACAAGATCGAGGGCGGCGCCGTGGTCAAGAGCCGGGAGATGTACTTCGCCATCTACCAGGCCATCGCCGAGGACGAGCGCCGGGAGGGCCTCTATCGCCAGTACCCGCCCGATTTCTTCGACTTGATAGTCGTCGACGAGTGCCACCGGGGCAGCGCCCGCGACGAAAGCATGTGGCGGCAGATTCTGGAACACTTCGCGCCGGCCTACCAGCTGGGCATGACGGCCACGCCCCTGCGGGAGGAGAACCGCGATACCTACCGCTACTTCGGCAACCCGATCTACCAGTACAGTCTGAAGCAGGGCATTCTCGACGGCTTTCTCGCCCCCTACAACGTCCATCGGGTCGTGACCAGCTGGGACGCCGCCGGCTGGCGACCGAACAAGGATGAGATCGACCGCTACGGGCGCGCGGTGCCCGACCGCGAGTACGGCACGCCGGAGTTCGAGCGCCTGGTGGCTCTGCGTGCCCGCACGGAGGTCATCGCGGCCCACCTGAGCGACTTCCTGCGCCAGAACGGCCGCTTCGCCAAGACGATGGTCTTCTGCGTGGACCAGGAGCACGCCGACGAGATGCGCCGCTCCCTGGGCAACCAGAACGCCGACCTCGTGCGGAAGCACCCCGACTACGTTTGCCGGGTGACGGCCGACGAGGGCGCCATCGGCATCGGCCATCTCTCCAATTTCCAGGACGTGGAGAAGGCGACGCCGGTCATCCTCACCACCTCCCAGCTCCTCACCACTGGCGTGAACGCGCCCACCTGCCAGAACATCGTCCTGGCCAGGCTGGTCACTTCCCTGCCGGAGTTCAAGCAAATCATTGGCCGCGGCACCCGGGTGCGGGCCGACTACGGCAAACTCTTCTTCAACATTATCGATTACACCGGCAGCGCCACCGAGATGTTCGCCGACCCGGAGTTCGACGGCTATCCCGCCCACATCACCGAGGAGGAGCTCGACCGCGAAGGCAGGCGGCTGCGGCTCAGCGAGCGTCCGGGCCAGGAGCAAGGGGAGTGCATCGCCGAGGGCGAAGATGAGGCGGAGCCGGCAGGCGAAGTTCTAGAGCCCGGCATGACAGGCCGGCGCAAGTATTACGTGGACGGTGGCCAGGTGGAGGTCGTGCAGCACATCGTGCAGGAGCTCGATCCCGAGGGCAAGCAGCTGCGGGTGGTCAAATACACAGACTACACCGCGGAGAAGGTGCGCACGCTCTATCCCTCCTCGGCCGAGCTGCGCCGACTCTGGGCCGACCCGGCCGAGCGGGCAGCATTGGTGGCCCTGCTGGCCAGCAAGGGGGTCGATCTGGAGCACCTGGCCGCCGTCGCCGGCAGCCCGGAGGCCGACCCCTTCGACCTTCTCTGCCACGTGGCCTTCGGCGTCCCCCTGCGCAGCCGCCGGGAGCGGGCGGAGAAGCTGCGCCGCGAGCGGAAGGAGTTCTTCACACGTTACAGCCCCCAGGCCCGGGCCGTGCTGGACGAGCTGTTGGAGAAATACGCCGAGCACGGCGTCGGCCAGTTCCAGATACCCGACGTCTTCTACCTGCCGCCCTTCGCCCAACTGGGCAACGTGGCCGAAATCGCCGGCCTCTTCGGGGGACCGGAGCAGCTCAAGGCGGCGGTAGCCGAGCTGCAGACGATGCTATATGCGGCGTAGGAGTAGTCCGTGAGCCAACTACCCGACGGCGTTTCTCTTATGGAGGATCCTACCACGCCTGCCGAACGGCAGCGCAAGTGGTTGGGTGAGCCTGTGCTCCGCTATGCTTCGCCCACTCCTCTGATTGGCGCTATCCTACCCAGGTTCGAGAGACGTCCTTTCGCTCTTGAGACACGGATGCTAACGCCTCAGGCCGCCCTCTGGCCAACACCACTATTCGGGGAGAATCCCTACTACGACACTGTCGTGCGCCTGCCCACAGACGAGCGTGAGGACCCAATGCCAGTCGGAATTGTGTCCAAGCGTTACCGGCTGGTACAACATCGAGAGGTACTGGACACGATTCTCCATGCCCTGCGAGGGGCTGACATCGACCCCGAGATGACTACGTCCGAAGTTGAGATTACGTGCTCTGGCAGCAGAATGCTTATGCACGTTCTGTTGCCGCAGAAATATGAATTTGACCCTGGCGATCGCCACCCGATGGGGCTCAGGCTGGAGTGCTTCAACTCGGTCGATGGTAGCACTCGCTTCCAGGTTCTTATGGGGTGGTATCGCTTTGTCTGCAGCAACGGAATGGTGGTCGGCACCACGCAACTGAGGTTCAGATATGTACATAACTACTCCCTTTCCCTGGATGACATCCCTAGAGTACTCGCTTCAGGCCTGGCGTTAATCGCCCAAGACAGGGAAGCCTGCAGACACTGGCTGCAGACCCCCATAGACGAATCTCGCCTAGTTGCCTGGGTTGACGGACCGGTGCGGGATAGGTGGGGCGTGCTGGCGGCCGCCCGGGCATATCACATCGCTCGAAGCGGTCACGACGCTGTATTCCTAGACCGTTTCGAGAAGGCGCTCCCGCACAGCAAGAGCATGGCCAACGGAGCGCCCGTACCTGGGGTCGTCGCTCCAGCCCGCAACGCTTTTTCGCTTTCACAGGTGATCTCCTGGCTAGTCCAGGATAGGCGAGAACTACAGGAGAGAACGGACAGGTTACTCGAGATTCCCGACCTCTTGAATGAACTGATAGGAGGCAAGTCGGCAGATGCCTCGCGTAGCCAAGAATAGTGACTCTCCCACCACCGCCCAGCAGCTGGGCAGCCTCGTCAAGTCCGCGCGCGACATAATGCGCAAGGACAAGGGGCTGAACGGCGACCTCGACCGGCTGCCCGTGCTCACCTGGGTCATGTTCCTCAAGTTCCTGGACGACCTGGAGCAACTGCGCGAGACCGAAGCCTTCCTCGCCGGCCGGCGCTTCCGCCCCGCCGTCGAGCCGCCCTACCGCTGGCGCGATTGGGCCGCCGACGAGAAGGGCATCAGCGGCGACGACCTGCTCGCCTTCGTCAACAACGACGAGGCGCCCCGCCCCGACGGCAGCCGCGGCCCCGGCCTCTTCGCCTACCTGCGCTCCCTGCAAGGAGAGAACGGCGGCGACCGCCGCGACGTCGTCGCCACCGTCTTTCGCGGCACCGCCAACCGCATGCTCAACGGCTACCTGCTGCGCGACGTCATCAATAAGGTCAACGGCATTCACTTCACCTCCTCGGAGGAGATTCACACCCTCGGCCACCTCTACGAGTCGCTGCTCAAGGAGATGCGCGACGCCGCCAGCGATTCGGGCGAGTTCTACACCCCCCGCCCGTTGGTGCGCTTCATGGTTGAGGTGACCGATCCCCGCCTGGGCGAGGTCGTGCTCGACCCCGCCTGCGGCACGGGCGGCTTTCTGGTGGAGGCTTTCCGCCACCTGGAGGCGCAGTGCCGCACGGTGGAGGATCGCCAGTTGCTGCAAGGCGAGAGCATCCGCGGCGACGAGGCCAAGTCGCTGCCTTACTTGCTGTGCCAGATGAACCTGCTGCTGCACGGCCTGGAGTACCCCCGCATCGACTCCGGCAATAGCCTGCGCTTTCGCCTCAGCGAGCTGGGCGACGCCGACCGGGTCGACGTGGTGCTGACCAACCCGCCCTTCGGCGGCGAGGAGGAGCGGGGCATCCGCGACAACTTCCCCGAGGACAAACAGACCTCCGAAACGGCGCTGCTCTTCCTGCAGCTGATCATGCGCCGCCTGCGGCGGGCGCCCCGGCCCGGCCGGGCGGCGGTGGTCGTGCCCAACGGCACGCTGTTCGGCGACGGCGTTTGCGCCCGCGTCAAGGAGGAGCTGCTGCGCGAGTTCAATCTGCACACCATCGTCCGCCTGCCCAACGGCGTCTTCGCCCCCTACACCAGCATCCCCACCAACCTGCTCTTCTTCGACCGCTCCGGACCCACGCAGGACGTCTGGTTCTACGAGCAGCCGCTGCCGGCGGGGCGCAAGCAGTACACCAAGACCCAGCCTCTGCAATACGAGGAGTTTGCGGACTGCCTGGCCTGGTGGCGGGAGCGGCGAGAGGGCGAGCGCGCCTGGCGCGTCCCCGCCGCCCAGCTGCTGGCCAACGGCTGCAACCTGGACGTGAAGAACCCTGGGACCCCGCAAGACGAGGTCGAGCTGCCACCTGAGCAGCTGGTCAAACAGATTGCTGAGAAAGAGCGGAGAATCCTGGTTGTTCTTCTGGAAATCGAGGACCTACTTAGTTGAGCGCCGTGACTTCACTTGCATGGCCGATGATACCCCTCGGGGAAGTTGTAAGGCAACGCCGGGAGTTCATCACCATTGATGACCTAGCCTCCTACAAGCGCTGTCGCGTACAGCTTCGCGCGCAAGGGATTGTCCTGCGTGACACAGTGCCAGGTGTGGACATAAAGACTAAGCAACAGCAAACCTGTCGCCCTGGCGATCTGCTGGTCGCGGAGATCGATGCCAAGCACGGTGGTGTGGGGATCGTTCCCGCCGAACTTGACGGGGCCATAGTCAGCAGCCACTACTTCTTGTTTGAGGTCGATGATCAGAAGCTGGACCAGCGCTTTCTTGGCTACTACCTTCACACCCCTGCCTTCCTAGATCAGATACAGGCGCAAGGCAGCACCAACTATGCAGCTATCCGGCCGGAGCAGGTACTAGGCTACCGTATCCCCCTCCCTCCCCTACCCGAGCAGCGGCGACTGGTGGCGCGGATCGAGGCCCTGGCGGGGAAGGTGGACGAGGCGAAGAGGTTGCGGGCGGAGGCTGCCGGTCAGCTGCGGGACCTCAAACGTGAAGAACCCTGGGACCCCGCAAGACGAGGTCGAGCTGCCACCTGAGCAGCTGGTCAAACAGATTGCTGAGAAAGAGCGGAGAATCCTGGTTGTTCTTCTGGAAATCGAGGACCTACTTAGTTGAGCGCCGTGACTTCACTTGCATGGCCGATGATACCCCTCGGGGAAGTTGTAAGGCAACGCCGGGAGTTCATCACCATTGATGACCTAGCCTCCTACAAGCGCTGTCGCGTACAGCTTCGCGCGCAAGGGATTGTCCTGCGTGACACAGTGCCAGGTGTGGACATAAAGACTAAGCAACAGCAAACCTGTCGCCCTGGCGATCTGCTGGTCGCGGAGATCGATGCCAAGCACGGTGGTGTGGGGATCGTTCCCGCCGAACTTGACGGGGCCATAGTCAGCAGCCACTACTTCTTGTTTGAGGTCGATGATCAGAAGCTGGACCAGCGCTTTCTTGGCTACTACCTTCACACCCCTGCCTTCCTAGATCAGATACAGGCGCAAGGCAGCACCAACTATGCAGCTATCCGGCCGGAGCAGGTACTAGGCTACCGTATCCCCCTCCCTCCCCTACCCGAGCAGCGGCGACTGGTGGCGCGGATCGAGGCCCTGGCGGGGAAGGTGGACGAGGCGAAGAGGTTGCGGGCGGAGGCTGCCGGTCAGCTGCGGGACCTCAAAGCAAGGGCATTGACGCAGGCCTACCTGGGTTATAGGGATCGATATGGGGCAAGGTCCATTGAGAGCTTAGCGGAGAGCGTGACTGATGGCGACCACATAACCCCACCTTTCCTGGGGGAGGGTGTCAAGTTCATCTTCGTCGGCAACGTCTCTTCGGGAATACTGCACTTCAAGGGCTGCAAATATGTTACACATGAGCACTACGCATCCTTGGCCTCCCAGCGCCGGCCCCGGCCTGGTGACGTTCTTTACAGCTCCGTCGGCGCTACACTTGGCGTGCCGGCCGTAGTCGACAGCACGGAGGAGTTCTGTTTCCAGCGGCACATTGCCATCGTTAGACCAAGGGCTGAGTGTCTTACGCCCAGGTTCCTGTGGTATATGCTTCGCTCTGAGTTCATTTATCGTCTGGCCCGCGCTGCGGCTACAGGTTCGGCCCAGCCCACGGTGCCGCTGCGGGCGATCAGGGAGTTTCCCATACCTTACCCGCCCATCGAGGCCCAGGTCCAGATCGTGGGTCAGCTGGATTTGCTGCTATCGCGGCTGGACGAGGCAGGAACGGAACAGATCGAAACGGAGGCTAGCCTGGTTGCCCTCCTGCCCGCCATCCTCGACAAGGCCTTTCGGGGAGAGCTGTAGTCCAGTGGGCGACAGGGAGGGACCCTCACCCCAGCCCTCTCCGACGCTTCGCTCTGGACGATGTCCCAGCGGGGAGAGGGAGAATAAACAAGGGGGACGGGCTTCGTTCCCGTCCCCCTTCGGGTAACCGGTCTGCGCTTGGAGGCTACTGCGCCTCGACTTGCTTGGGTAGGCTGAGCACTTCCGCCTTCTGGAAGGTGAGGCCGCTCTCGCCCAGGTCGACGAAGATCGTGTCCCCGGACTTGAACTCCTCCGATAGCAGCCGCTTGGAGAGCGGGCTCTCGATGTTCCTGAGAATCGTCCGCCGCAGCGGCCGCGCCCCGAACATCGGGTCGTAGCCCTCCTTGGCCAGCCACTTCTTGGCCGCCTCGGACAGCTCGATGCGCAGGCCGTTGTCCACCAGCCGCTCGCTCAGCTGCTTCACCATCAGGTCCACGATCCGCAGGATCTGCGGCTCGCTCAGCGAGTGGAAGACGATGATCTCGTCCACGCGGTTGAGGAACTCGGGCCGGAAGGTCCGCTTTAGCTCGCCTTCCACCAGGGTGCGAACCTGCTTCTCCTCTTCCGAAGCCGAGCCGCCCGTGACGAAGCCGATCCGGTTCTGGCGCTGGATGTACTGCGTGCCGACGTTCGACGTCATGATGAGCACCGTGTTGCGGAAGTCCACCGTGCGCCCCTGGCCGTCCGTCAGCCGCCCGTCCTCCAGGATCTGCAGCAGCGCGTTGAACACGTCCGGGTGCGCCTTCTCGATCTCGTCGAAGAGGATCACCTGGTAGGGCCGCCGCCGCACGGACTCGGTCAGCTGGCCGCCCTGCTCGTAGCCGACGTAGCCTGGCGGCGCGCCCATCATCCGCGCCACGGTGTGCTTCTCTTGATACTCCGACATGTCGATACGGAACATCGCGTCGTCATCGTCGAAGAGGAACTGGGCCAGGGCCCGCGCTAGCTCGGTCTTGCCCACGCCCGTGGGGCCCAGGAAGATGAAGCTGCCGATGGGCCGCTTGGGGTCCTTCAGGCCGGAGCGCGAGCGCCGAATGGCGTCGGCCACGGCGGCCACGGCCTCGTCCTGGCCGATCAACCGCTCGTGCAGGCGCTCCTCCATGTCGAGCAGCTTGCGCGCCTCGGTCTCCAGCATCTGGGTCACCGGGATGCCCGTCCACTTGGCCACCAGCTCGGCGATGTCCTGTTCGTTCACCACCTCGTCGATGCCCTGCTCGGCCAGCCACTTCTCGCGGGCTTGCTGGTACTGCCCCTGCAATACGATCCACTCCGCCCGCAGGCGGGCCGCTTTCTCGTAGTCGCGGCTCTGTCCGGCTTCCTCCTCGTCGCGACGCAGCTGGCGTAGCCGCTGGTCCATCTCCTTCAGCGTAGGCGGCATCGAGAAGATGTCCATGCGCACCTTGGCCGCCGCCTCGTCCACCAGGTCGATGGCCTTGTCCGGCATACGCCGGTCGGTGATGTAGCGGTGCGATAATCGCGCCGCCGCGGTGAGCGCCTCATCCTGGATCTTCAGCTTGTGGTGCTTCTCGTAGCGCTCCCGCAGGCCCTTCAGAATAGCCACGGTCTCGTCCACGGTAGGCTCGTCCACGAACACCGGCTGGAAACGGCGCTCCAGAGCCGCGTCCTTCTCGATGCGCTCGCGGTACTCGTCCAGCGTGGTGGCGCCCACGCATTGCAGCTCGCCCCTGGCCAGGGCGGGCTTCAGCATGTTGGAGGCGTCTATGGCCCCCTGTGCCGCGCCCGCGCCGACGACGGTGTGCAGCTCGTCGATAAAGAGGATGATCTCCCCCTGGGCGCGCTTGATCTCGTCCATAACGGCCTTCAGCCGCTCCTCGAACTCGCCGCGGAACTTGGAGCCGGCCACCAGCGAGGCCAGGTCGAGCGCGATCACCTTCTTGTCCAGCAGCATCTCCGGCACGTCGCCGCTGATGATGCGCTGGGCCAGGCCCTCGACGATGGCCGTCTTGCCCACGCCGGGCTCGCCGATCAGCACCGGGTTGTTCTTGGTGCGCCGGCAGAGCACCTGGATGACCCGGCGGATCTCGTCTTCGCGACCCACCACCGGGTCTAGCTGGCCGTTGCGGGCCATCTCGGTCAGGTCGTGACTGTGCTTGGCCAACATCTGGTAGCGGCTCTCCGCCTGCGGGTCGGTAACCCGCTGGCCACCACGAATTTGGTTCACGGCCTGCAGAACCTTCTCGCGGTCGATGCCGAACTCCTGCAGGATGCGCGCGGCCGTGCCGTCGCGCTCGCCCACGATACCGAGCAGGAGGTGCTCCGTGCTGATGTATTCGTCGCCCATCTGCTGGGCTTCGCTCTCGGCCGTGTCGAGGACTTTCTTCAGTCTATACGTGATGAACAGCTGCACCGAGCCACTGCCCGAGGAGTAGTTCCGGGGCGCGTTGCCAAGCGCCTGCTCCAGGCGCGACTGCACCTGGCTGCTCTCGACGTGCAGCCGCTCCAGAATCTGCGGCACTGCCCCATCAGCCTGCTCCAGGAGGGCCAGCAGCAGGTGCTCCGTATCCATTTGGAGATGCTGAAGACGCAGCAATATCTCTTGGGCCCTGGCAAAAGCTTCCTGCGCTCGTTCCGTAAAACGTTCGGGTCTCATAGTATATATTCCTTGGCTCAGACCGACGGAACAGCCGTGCTACCGCCTTGTGTAGCCCCGGTCGAGGTCCGATGCGATCTGCTGATGACGGCGATGCAACCGAATTATAGGGGTTGAGCCAAGCATTGTCAAAATGCTTACTACCACGGCTGCATCCTTGCCCGCTAGTCTGCCGGCACCCGGCCCACACTAGCACTAGAATGCAATTTGCGGGCCGGGCCATGCCCACTCGCGTGGCACCCGGCGCCGCGCCGCCTGGGGCGCGCGGACTGCCCGCTCGGGTCGCCGCGGCAGCCGTCGGCGCCGGCAATCCGTCCCAGGCCGGGGGCCCGAGTCCGGATGGCCTGGTCGAGACGGCTGGCGCTTTGCGTTGGCTCTGGCGCTCTCCTATACTATCAGTTGGTTTGACTTGCCCCGTCGACCTATTCTTGGACTGAGGTGGCTGGATCTATGACTGGCGATGCTCCCGAGCCGCGCACCCTCACCCCGCTTGACCAGGGCGACGCGACATTTCAGTTGCACAAAGTGCTGGCCGAGCGGACCACCTATAAGGGGAGGAAGGCCCTGCGGGTGACCGACGCGCTGCCGGGCGGGGCCGAGGGCAACGAAGACCGCCTCGTGGTTCTCGGGCAGACGGATTTCCAGGATGGCGTCATCGAAGTGGAGTTGGCGGGCGAGCCTGGGCCGGGCGCGCCTGGTCTGGCGCGCGGTTTCGTCGGCATCGCCTTCCACATCGCCCCGGACGTTGCGAGTTTCGAAGCCATCTATCTCAGGCCGACCAACGGGCGGGCCGAGGACCAGGTGCGCCGCAACCACTCCGTCCAGTACATAGCCTTCCCGGAGTACCCCTGGCACCGCTCGCGCCGGGAAACGCCGGAGAAGTACGAATCCTACGTGGACCTCGTGCCGGGTGCCTGGACTTCGCTGCGAATCGAAGTCTCGGGTGAGAGGGCGAGACTCTACGTCCACGGGGCTGAGCAGCCGACGCTGCTCGTCAACGACCTGAAGCTGGCCGGCAGGCGCGGCCCCGTTGGCCTCTGGACCGGCCCGGGCACCGAGGCCCACTTTGCTAATCCGCGAGTGACGCCCTCCTAACCGGCGCCGGGCGCGAGGGCGGGCCTTAGGCCAGCGCGTCCCGGTGCAGCTCAACCCGCAGCAGGCGACCGTTGGCCGTCATTTCGACCGCCACCACGTCCATCCGGCAGCCGGACGGCTGCTCCGCCAGAGTGGCCAGATAGGCGTCGGCCAGGCGGCACAGCCGCTCCTTCTTGGCGGGCGTGATGGACTCCTCGGGCGTGCCCAACCTGGCCCCGCGGCGAGTGCGCACCTCGACCAAAACCAGGCAATCGCCCTCTTGGGCCACGATGTCGATTTCGCCGCCCGGCAGGCGGACGTTGCGGGCGACGAGCCTGTAGCCTTGCCGTCGCAGGTGCTCGGCCGCTAGGTCCTCGCCCGCGCGCCCCAGGCCCCGCCGGGGGTCTTCGGGCCTCGCCCCCGCGTCCTTAGGCTGTTTAGGTCGCGGGGGCATGGTCCCCGCGTCCTTAGGCTGTTTAGGTCGCGGGGGCATGGTCGAGCTCCGCGCCGCGGAGGGTGCACATCGGCGCGAAAGAGCGGCGATGAATGGGGCACAGGCCGAGCTGCGCCAGCGCCAGCTGGTGCTCCGCCGTACCGTAGCCCTTGTGCTTGGCGAAGCCGTAGCCGGGATAGGCGGTCTCCATCTCCACCAGCAGGCGGTCGCGGCTGACCTTGGCGACGATGGAGGCGGCGGCGATGCTGAAACAGAGGGCGTCGCCGTCGACGAGAGGGGTTTGCGGCGTGGGCAGCGAGTGAAGCCGGTAGTAGTCGATGAGGAGATGGTCGGCCGGCAGGCCCAGGTTGTCCAGCGCCGCGGCCATGGCCAGCCGGTTGGCCGCGTTGATGCCCATCTTGTCGATGAGTTCAGGGGGCATCATACCCACGCCCACGGCCAGAGCCTCTTGGCAGACCAGGCCGCAGAGTTCGTCCCGCGCCTCGGGTGGCAACTGCTTGGAGTCGCGCACCCTGGCGAGGAGGCTTGGTACCTCGCCTAGCGGCGCAAACACGACGGCCGCGGCGACGATGGGGCCCGCCCACGCGCCGCGGCCGGCTTCATCCAAGCCTGCCACGACCCTGCAGCCACAGTGCCAGAGGCGCTGCTCGTGCGTTAGGGTTGGTATCTGAGCCATTCTCCCCTATGCCGACGGCTGGACGCGCTTCTCCTTGACCCGGGCGCGTTTGCCGATACGGCCGCGCAAGTAGTAAAGCTGGGCCCGGCGCACCGCGCCGTGGCGGGTCACATCTACCTTTTCCACCCGCGGCGAATGCAGGAGGAATGTACGCTCCACGCCGACGCTGCGGGTCACTCGCCGCACCGTGAAGTTCTCGTTGACGCCGCCACCCCGCCGACGCATCACGACGCCCTCGAAGACCTGGATGCGTTCGCGGCCGCCCTCCACGACCTTGACGTGGACTCGCACGGTGTCGCCCGGCGCGAACACGGGTACTTCCGCCTTCAGTTGCTCCTGTTCGACGGAACTAAGTAGATCAGTCATATCTAGTACACTCCCTAGCCCAGATGGCGAATAAGGACGGACGCCGCGCGCCGCGCTGGCGAACAAACTGAAGCCGGGTGGACTCGCCGCCCGGCCCTTGCCCTGCAAACAAACACAGCAATGGATTATAGCACAGTGGCGCCGCCACGGGCAACGCGACCGCGCGTCATCAGGTTCGTCGGCCATCGTGCCTAAGGCGCGTGCCTCTTTCTGGCTCTGCCCGTCGGGTTCGGATACCACCGCATCAGTGCTCACGCCTTTCGTGCGCACAGCCATCCTGCCCCATCGCCGTTGGTGGCCCGCCGGGGCGAGGGACGACTTGTGGTGAAGCCGACCCTCTGCCGTGGGCCGTGCGTGCGTGTTGCGCTGCCGAACGCCGGGCGCTAGTATGGTGAGCACGTACAGGCAAGATCGCGGGGGGGTCCGGCGAATGGGGCAACATGACTTGTGGGGGAGAACTCGACTAGCGCTATGCCTGGCTGCCGGACTGGTTGCGGCGCTCGTGGGCGCCTGCGCGGCGCCGCCGGCCGACACCTCGTCTCGTCAGCTCGCCGAGCTGCAACAGAGGCTGGCGGCGCAGGAGACGCGCGTGGCAGGCCTGCAGAGCCAGAACGCGGCCTTGCAGACGGCTGTGGCCCGGTTGAGCCTAGCCCCGACCCCCACGGCGGTGGCGCCGCTGGCAGCCCTGCCGCCAGCGGCGACCGCGACGGCGTTGCCGCCCCCCGTGCCGGGGCTGGCGGTCAGCGGGGCCACGAAGGGCAGCCCTGAGGCGAAGGTGACGCTGGTCGAGTACAAGGACTTCCTTTGAATATACTGCGCGCGGCATGCCGTGAGCACCGCCCGCCAGATAGACAAGGACTACGTCGCCACCGGCAAAGTGAGGGTGGTCATCAAGAACCGCGCGGGATTAGGGGCGGAGTCTCAGCCGGCCGCCGAGGCGGCGCTTTGCGCGGGCGACCAGGGGAAGTACTGGGAATTCAGCGACAAACTGTCCGAGGCGCTGATGGCCGGCAATCGAGCCGGTTTCAACAAAGACAGCTACAAGGCCCTGGCCGGCGAGCTAGGCCTGAACGCCGCTGCCTTCGGGCAGTGCGTGGATGGGGGCAAGTACGCGCGGCAAGTGAAGGCCGAGACCGACGAGAGCACCCGGCTGGGCATCACGAGCACGCCCACGTTCCTGGTCAACGGCACCAAAATAATCGGCGCCCAGCCCTACCAGACCTTCCAGGTCGCCATCGAGGCCGAGCTGGGCAAATAGCCGGCCGCCGGCGCTCCCGGGCGGACGGGGCAGGTCCCGTCCTGATCGCCGTGCAGGCAGCAACCAGAGCTGAGACTGGTTTTCGTAGGGACGGCGCATGCGCCGTCCGCCCGCCGGCACTGAGTGGCAAGTGAACGACCTGAAGGATTTGTACCCCAGTCGTAGAACCACCCGGCTGCCCGACTACGACTACTCCTGGTCTGGCGCTTACTTCGTGACCGTATGCACTCACGGCAAAGCCTGCCTGTTCGGTGAGCAGACGAACGCGGCCGTGGCGCTGAACGACCTCGGCCGCATCGTGGAGGCTACCTGGCTAGCCCTGCCCGAGCACTTCCCCTCTGTGCGCCTCGACGCCTTCGTGGTAATGCCCAACCACGTTCACGGCGTGCTGTTGCTCTCCGCCAACCAAACATCCGCCAATGCCCCCGCACTTGGCACGGTCGTGGGAGCGTTCAAGTCCGCCGTTAGTCGGCGCCTGCACGAGGCACTAGCGGATGATTGTTCGCCTATCTGGCAGCAGCGCTTCTACGAACACGTCGTGCGTGGCGAAGCCGACCTCCAGCGCCTCCGCGAGTACATCGCCAACAACCCGCTGGGCAGAAGACCCCGAAAACTCCGGCTAGACGAGCGGACGGGGCATGCCCGTCCCTACGAAACGGGGAGATGGCAGCTAGGCCACTCCTCGGGCATCAGCAACAGGAAAGCGGCTCAGAAGTTCCGTAGTGGCCGGGCTCTGCCCCGGCCATCTGGTCGTCCTCCGAAGGACGGGAACGCGGCCTGCGGGCCGCGTGGCCGCTAGGTCCAGGGCACAGCGGAGGAGAGACGGCCGCCGCTGCGGGCGAGGGTGACATCCACCGGTTCGATAGTCCAGCGAACGGGTGTCAGTCCGCCTGGGCGATGAGGGAGACGAAGGCGTCCTCCAGGGAGGGCCGGATGGGGCGATAGCGCTGGACGGCGAAGCCCCCAGCCTGCAGCAGGTCTGCCAGTAGAGCGGCGCTCTGGCGGGCGGGGTCCAGCTCGACGTGCACGAGCAGGCCGTAGAGCGCCGCCTCTACCACCCCAGGCTGGCCGCGCAGCAGGTCGGCCGCCTCCGCCGCGGGGCGGCAGGCGAACTCCCACAGCTCGCCCCGTAGAGAGTCCTGGCGCAGGCGGCTGGGACTGTCGCAGGCTATCAGGCGCCCGCCGTACATCAGGGCCACGCTGTGGCAGTGCTCGGCCTCGTCCATGTAGTGAGTCGTGACGAAGACGGTCACCCCGCCCTCGGCCAGCTCGTAGATCAGGTCCCAGAACTGCCGGCGCGAGGCGGGGTCGACGCCGGCCGTCGGCTCGTCGAGGAAGAGGACCGGCGGTCGGTGCACGATGGCGCAACCCAGCGCCAGCCGCTGGCGCCAGCCGCCGGAGAGGTTGGAGAGCAAGACGCTCTCGCGCCCCTCCAGCCCGGCCATGGCCACCAGTTCCTGGAGACGCCGCGGGCGCTCGCCGGCGGGCACCCGGTAAAGCCCGGCGAAGAAAGCCAAGTTCTCCCCCACCGTGAGGTCGTCGTAGAGGGAGAACTTCTGCGACATGTAACCGATGCGTGACTTCACCTCTTCGGTTTGGCCGGTGATGTCGAAGCCCAGGACTTGCCCGCGGCCCGCGCTGGGGGGCAGGATGCCACAGAGCATGCGGATGGTGGTGGTCTTGCCGGAACCGTTGGGGCCGAGAAAGCCGAAGATCTCTCCCTTCTTCACCAGGAAGGAAACGCGGTCGACGGCGGTGAAGTCGCCGAACGTTCGTGTTAGGTTCTCGGCCACCACCGCCGGCTCAGCGTTGGCTGCCATCGCTCGGCCTCCTCACCGCCTGCTCGTGCCGGCGTAGATACATGAAGACGTCCTCCAGGGAAGGCGCCACTCGTTCGGGCGCGGAGGGGGCGCCGGCGCCGGCCAGGACGCGGGCCACCGCCGCCTCCTCTGCCACGCCCGCCACCAGCACGTGCAGCTTGTCCCCGAAGGCCTGCACGTCCTCGACGCAGTCCAGCCCCGCCAGATGGCGCTGCCAACGGCGGGGCTCATCCGATTCGACGGCCAGGACGTAGCCGGGCAGCAAGGCGCGCAACTCGTCGGTCGTGCCCAGTGCCAGCAGTCGCCCCGAGGCCAGGAAGGCCACGCGGTCGCAGCGCTCGGCCTCGTCCATGTAGGGCGTGGAGTAGACCATAGCCACGCCCCGGGCGCGCAGCGAGTTGAGGATCTGCCAGAACTCGCGCCGTGAGACTGGATCGACGCCGGTAGTGGGCTCGTCGAGCAGCAGCACGACCGGGTCGTGGACCAGAGCCGTGGCCAGGGCCAGCTTCTGCCGCATACCGCCGGAGAGGTGCTGCGCCAGACGGTCGCGGAACGGCGTCAAACGGCTGAACCTGAGCAAACGCTCCTCGCGCTCCGCCCGCAGTTGCCGCGGCACGCCGTAGAGATCGGCGAAGAAGCGCAGGTTCTCGGCGACGGTGAGGTCCTCATAAAGGCTGAAGTGCTGCGCCACGTAGCCAAGCCGCGCCTTGACCGCCTCGGGCTGGCGAACCACGTCGAAGCCGGCCACCCGCGCCTCGCCCGCCGTCGGCGAGATCACCCCGCCCAGCATGCGGATAGTCGTGGTCTTGCCCGCCCCGTCGGGGCCCACCAGGCCACAGATCTCGCCGGGCTGCACGTCGAGCTCGAGCCCGACGACGGCGCTGACGTCGCCGAAGGAACGGCTGAGGCCGCGGGCTGTGACAGCAGATATTCTTAGGCCAGCGTCTTCTGGAAGCGGCGGGCGCTGATCAGGAAGACCACCAGCCCGAAAACCGCCAGCAGGGCCACTTCGCTCCATAGGTACTCAATCCCCAGCCCCTTGAGGGCGATGCCGCGCAATATGCGCAGAAAGTAGGTCAGCGGCAGTAAATAGCTGATGGCGCGCAGCAGCGCCGGCATGTTCTCCAAAGGGAAGATCATACCGGAGAGCATGATGGCCGGCAGCAGAATGAACATCGACATCTGGATGGCCTGGGTCTGCGTATGCGACACGGTGGAAACGAGCAGGCCGAGCCCCAGCGAGCCCACCAGGAAGACGACGGAGAGCGCCAGCAGCAGCAAGAGGCTGCCGTTGAACTCGATGTGGAACCAGAGCAGGCCCAGCGTCGTGGCCACGCCCACGTTCCAGAAGGAGATGAGCACGAAAGGCGTGATCTTGCCCAACAGCAGCTCCCAGGGCTTGACAGGTGAGACGATCAGTTGCTCGAGCGTGCCGCGCTCGCGCTCGCGCACCACGGCGAAGGCCGTGAGGATGAGCGACTGGAACTGGAGCACCAGACCGATGAGGCCCGGGATCATGAAGTTGACGCTGCGCATGTCCGGGTTGTAGAGCACCTGCGGGCGCAGCTCGATCGCGGGCGGCGGGATGGCCAGGCCGGCGCGCTGGGCCTGGCTGGCGGCGGCCTGGGCGAGAGCGTTGGCCGCGAAGAGGGCGGTCGAGGCCACGTTGGGGTCGGAGCCGTCGATGAGCACCTGCACCTGTCCGGTGCGGCTGGTGGCCATATCCCTGGCGAAATCGGGTGGGATGACGACGCCGGCCTTGGCGTCGCCCCGGTCGATCATGTCGCGCACCTGCTCGGCGCCGTCGACGTAGCCGACTACGTCGAAGTACTCGGTCGTAGTGAAGGAGCGTACCAGGTTGCGCGAGCTCTGGTCGCGCGACTCGTCGGCCACGACGGTCCGGATGTGCTTGACGTCGGTGTTGGCGGCGTAGCCGAGGAGCAGCACCTGCATCGGCGTCAGCAGCAGCACCATCGCCAGCGTGCGCGGCTCGCGCACGATCTGGATGAACTCCTTGCGGATAATCGGCAGGATGCGGTCGAACATCCTCACAGCTGCAACCTCGCGTCCGCCGGCATGCCCGGCTTGAGGGCGTGGTCGGGGTTGGGCAGCGCCACCTTGATGGCGAAAACGGTGTTGGCGCGCTCGCGCGAGCTCTGCACGTTGCGTGGCGTGAACTCGGCTTGGTCGGCCACCTGGACCACCTTGCCGGTGAACGTACGCCCGGGGAAGGAGTCGACCGTCACCTGGACTTCGTCGCCGAGTTTGACCTGGCCGTACTGGGTTTCCGGCACGTAGACTACCAGGTGCACCTCGTCGAGGTTGGCCAGTTGCAGGACGCGCCCGCCGGGCGCCACCTGCTCGCCCGGGTTGACGAGCTTGTTGAGCACGACGCCGGCGACGGGAGCCTTAATCGTGGCCTTGGCCAGCTGGGCCTCGAGCACGCCCTGAGCGGCTTCGGCCTGGCTCACCTGGGCCTGGGCGACGGCCAGCTGGCTGGGCGTGGCGCCGTTCTTCGCGGCGTCCAGGCGGGCCTGGGCGGCGGTGACCGCCGCCTCGGCCGTTTGGTACTGGGCATAGGCCGCATCCATTTGCACCTTGAGCGACTGCGAGCCGTTTTGCATCTCGAGCAGCGAGTTGAGGTTGGCCTGGGCGACGGCCACGTCTGCCTCGGCCGCCCACAGCTGCTCCGGCGTGGCGCCGACCGCCAGCTTGGCCAGCTGGGCGTTGGCCACGTCCACGGCGCCCTGCAACTGCGCCAGCTGCTCGGGCGTCGGCGGCGCCTCGGCGGATGCTATCTGGGCCTCCACCAGTTTCGTCGTCTCGTAGGCGATACCCATCTGGGCAGCGCTGATGCCTTTGGAGAACAGCGGCACCTGGACCGAGTGGCTGGTGCCCTCATTGGTTCGGAAGGACATCTCCTGCGCGTTCTGCTGGGCCAGGTACTCCTGGTTCTTGGCTATCTTCAGCTGCCGGTCGAGCACTGCCTGCTGCTCCGGCGTCAGGCCCTTCACAACCTGGTCGAGCTTGCCCTGAGCGATGGCCAGGCTGGCCTGGGCGGCGGCGAGGTCCTGCGTGGTGGCGCCGGCCCGCAACTGGTCGAGGCGCGCCTGGGCCGCCGTCAGCTGAGGCCGGGCCACGGCCACCTTAGCGTTAAGGTCCTGGGGGTTGGCCAGGATGGCCTTGGCGTTTTCCCAGGCCACCCTGGCGCCGTCGCGCGCGGCCGTTGACTGCCGCAGCGCCGCCGAGAGCTGGCGGATGTCCTCCTCGCGGCTGCCGGCTGCCACCAGGGCGGCGTTGGCGCGAGCGACCGCGACGGCGGCCTGCGCCTGGCGCAGCTGGGCCTGGAGGAGAGCGGTGTCGATGGTGGCGAGCTTTTGGCCGGCGGCCACTTGCTGGCCCTCGCCCACGCCGACGCTGAGCACCTGGCCGGAGATCTCGGCGGCGAGGGCTACTTCGTCGGCCTCGATCGTGCCGGAGGCGGCCAGATACCCCGTTGGGCTGCGGGGCCAGTTGTCCCAGAGCCACCACCCCCCGAGCGCCAGGAGGAGCAGGAGGGGAATCAGCGCCCGGCGGGGCGGGCGAAAGGCGTGACGACCGGTGGGGGGCGTGGGGGCGACCGTATCAGCGCTCACGACTGACCTCCTCGGGGAGCCGAATAGGGGACTGCTCAAGGCCGTGCTGGTAGAACGTGGCCAGCTGATCGATGATCTGCTGGCGGCTCTGCGGCCCGCCGAGCGGCAGGTCGAGATTTACGTTGGCAAGGTAGGTAGCGAGCAGACCGCCGATCATCGCCGGCAAAACCACGCGGAGGTTGAGCGGGCTCGTGGCTGGCAGGCGATTCTTCAGGTTGGGCACGACGGCGGCAAGGAGCGGGAAGAGAACGCGCTGGAGGAACACCTGCCGCAGTCCCTCGTCGACCAGCAGTTCCGGCAGCAAGGCGTGCAGGAGGGGCAGGTTGCGCTCGAGCACGGCCATGCGGTCGGCCAACAGCCCGGGCAGCCAGTCGGCATCCGGGCCGACGGCCAATTGGGCCACCAGACCGGGGGTGGTGTCGTCGACCACCCGCTGGGCGAGGCCGGCGAGGATGTCGCGCTTGCTGGCGTAGTAGTTGTAAAGGGTACCCTCGGAGACGCCGGCGGCGGCGGCGATGTCGCGGGTGCGGGCGCGGGCGAAGCCGTACTTGCAGAAGACCCCGGTGGCCGCGTCCAGTATCTGCCGGCGGCGTTCCTCCTGGCGGGCCGCCTCCTCGGCGGGCTCACGTCTTCTTCGTGGCACAGGCCGCCTCCCAACATATGAGTGAGTGCTCACTCAGAGGCCATTATGGGGCAAGAAGAGGGCCTTGTCAAGGGGGTAGGCTAAAGAATTGCGGGCAGACGGTCGCCAACCTACAGAGCTTCAGCATCCCCTGCGGCGGCTGTCGGCTGGGCGCTTGGGCTAGGCGCTGAGGCTGTCGTCTGGCCCTGCCGTCTTGGCGGGTCGTTTCCCGCGTATCAGCCCCGTTGCCACCGCGACTGCGTCCGGCGGGTGCAGGAAATGCGTGACTTGCCTCATCCGTCCACTGATTGCCAACAGACTGCAGCCGTCTCCCCAGGCGTCACGTACGACGTAGACCACCGTTCCCCCGCCCTCAAGGCGCACCCATCGGTCGAAAGGGGACGCCTCGAACTGCCGACGGCCGGCTGGGACCGCCAGTAGCAGGTCAGAGAAGGAGTATCGGGTTGTGAGATGCGAGTTTTCCATCTTAGTCCCTCGAACCACCGCGGCTCCTCTCCGAGCCGCCCCGGCCGGTTGCAGCGGCCGGTATGAAGGCCAGACAACAAACCATACGCCTCTGCCATAGCCCCCGGGTGCCGACAAGGGCGGGAAGCTGCGATGTCCCTCCTTCCGCGGCGGACCTGACCGCCTCTGGGGGAGGCGTGGCGTATCACGAACGTTCCACCGGCGGCAGCGCGGTCCGCCGATCTGGCGCGTCGGCCAGACGGTCCGCGCCACCCTGCCGCCCAACAGCACAGCCGCCATGCGTGCCCGCAGTCGTGGCAACGGCGATCGCAGTCAAAGGAGGGCAGGCTCACTAACCAACAGACGGTCCGCTTGCGAGCACGTCGGACCGTCTGTGGCAGCGCCGATCACCCTCACCATCATCTTGGCCGCCGCTTCCAGCCCCAGCACTGTCGAGCGCGAAGTGCCTTCGTTGGCTACCACCTCATCCCGTCGCGAACCGGCGCAGTGCGACACTATGAGCGTGCCGACCGAGGGTGACGCCGAGGCCACCCTTAGCCTCACCCCGGCAAGAGCCGTTCGCGATGCAAGTACTCCAGAAGCAGGGAATCGTCCTCCGCGCCCTCGGCGATTCGGTCGAGCACTATCTCGCAATCTGTAGCCGCACGGGCAAGCGGAATGACAGGCTGGGGGGATGCGGCGCAGCGACCGGGCAGTGGATTGCCGTGGGGGCAGGTTTCACACGAGCCGACCATTGCCGCCATCCGCTCGACCACTGCAGGTGTGAGGGCGTGCTCCAAAGCACACGCCTCGGCGTGGACGTGCGCCCAGTCCACGCCGAGCACCTCGAAAAGCCAACGTTCCAAGAGGTGGTGGCGACACAACAAGTCCTCGGCCAACTTCCTGCCGCGCTGCGTCAAATAGGCGCCCCGTACCTTTGGCACAAGCAATCCGATCCGGGCCAGCCGTGCGATGGTGGCCGAGACGGTCGGCGCCGAGACGCCCATCCGGCGGGCCAGCTGGGCCCCGGTGACCCGAGCCCCGCCTTCACCGAGAAGATAGACTGCTTTGATGTACTTCTCGGTCGTCGCCGTGAGCTCCCCCGATTTCTGGCGCCGGTTGCCGAGTGTGGTCATGTGGCTACCCCCTCATCTACCTCTTGCCACCTTGGGTGAGACGCCTGTGCCCGCGGGCGGGGGGCCACCCGCAGCCAACCGCGCCCTGCCTGCGTCGCCGTTTCTCGGCCCTGCGGCTCCTCCCCCCGCGAAGTCAGGCCAACAGCAAGCGCGCTCCCAGCGCTACCATCACGAGGCCTGCCACCAGAGGGGCGGCCGTATCAACACGGCTGCCGAACCTCCTATGCAAGACGGTCAAGAGCCCCCCTGCCACGAAGCCAAAGGGCAGTAGGGACAAGATGGTACCCAAGGAAAACGAGAAGACAAGCAGCGCACCGAAAAAGGCGCTCTTGACTGAGGCGGCCCAAGCCAGCATCGCCAGTTCCACCGGACAAGGGACGAGTCCACGTGCCAGTCCAAACAGGAGAAGCCCGCGCCGGCTCTTCGCGAGATCCGCAAACCTGCCGTGAAGGCAATGGCTCTCCAAACCGTGTAGTCGCGCTTGCCAAACCATCAGCACGCCCAGCGCCAGCGTGGCCACTCCTGCCAGCAAGCTTAGTTGAGCTGATAGGTCGGCCAAGAGGGTCGCTCCGGCCAAAGCGACCAGGAAGCCGAGTGATGTGTTGGCGACGAGCATACCGAGTCCGTACAACAACGTCAGAACCATCGTATCCAGGTTGCGTCCGCCGCGCGACGCCACATAGGCTGCCACCACCACTTTGTCCTCGCAGGGCTGGAGGACGTGGAGCACGCCGACGAGAAACGCACCCAGCAGTCCGTAGTCGGTTGGATCGATCATCCTCGCATCGGCCTACGTTGCTTCACGTCTTGATCAAACGGCGCTCCCGCGAAGCCTCGTTGCCTTTCTCCCCGTCGGCGTCTCGACGTTCGCGGTAACAGCGCTCGCAGTAGACCGGACGATCATCGTGAGGTTGGAACGGGACTTCGGTCGGCGCGCCGCCCGGCAGCTCGGGCAGCGTGCGGGCAAGTTCTGGAAGCCAAGCGAGGCGAAGAACTGCTGCTCGCCCGCCGTGAAGACAAAGGTCTGTCCGCATTCACGACACACTAGCATCTTGTCTGCGCAGGCCACGGGTCACCTCTCAGTCACTTCGCCAGACCGGCCCTTAGCAGGCGAAACGGAGTGCACAGGCTCCGTGACGCGTTGAGAAGGCT
>JAMCYS010000064.1:42587-63135 GCA_023473795.1 Chloroflexota bacterium
ACCTCTTCGGGGATCGTCGGACCGAGGGACGTTGGCAGCCGCCCATCAGGGACGGTGATCCGCGCATCTGTGGACAACGGGCATTACCGACGACCTGTTCTGAGGCTGCACTAGCATCTTGTCTGCGCAGGCCACGGGTCACCTCTCAGTCACTTCGCCAGACCGGCCCTTAGCAGGCGAAACGGAGTGCACAGGCTCCGTGACGCGTTGAGAAGGCTGATCGACTCGCTCGGGCACACCGCGACGCAGCTGCCGCATCCCGCGCACTTTGACTCGTCGACCCTGTACATCGCCTAATAGCCCTCCCCTGTTTGGGCCCCCAGGACTCCTTGCCAGAGTGGGCGGCGGGGCCCCGCCGCCCAGGAAGATTAGCCTGGTTCACACCTAGTATGATAGTCTTTCATGACCCATTAATCAACTGGTGGACCCAATATATTATACAAGGACGGGCGCTTGGCGTAGAACAGCTCGGAGTGGCGGGTGTCGGCCCAGCCGACGGAAACGCCGACGGCGACCGCGACCTTCACTCCGCTACCCACGGCGACGAACGCCCAGGGCGGCTTCAGCCAGAGCCAGGAGTGCCCCGACTTGATCACGCTGAACACGTGCGTTCGGAAGGTAGGTGGCAAGACGACACCGAGAGAGGCCGGCGGGAGTCGGCGCGCGGCTGGGGGCACTCGGGGGCAGAGGTGCTTGCTCTGGACAAGAAGAGAGGGCGCGAAGCCCGACGTGGCTTCGCGCCCTGCTGGCGCAGTCTGGTTACCGCGCCCGGGGGTGAGCCTGGACGTCTACGCCGGCTCGGCCTCGAAACCCGCGGCCGGCTCCGGGCGGGGCTCCAGAGATGCCGGCAGGTACTTGCGGTCGGTGACCGTCCCCGGGCGCTGGTTGAGAATCTTCGGGCCCCGGTCCATCGCCATCACGCCGGTGCGCGCCTGTTCCTTGATGCCGAAAGGCTTCAGCACCTCGAGCAGCGAGTTGAGCTTGCTGGGCTCGCCGGAGGCCTCCAGTACCAGAGTGGTGTTGGAGATGTCCACGATGCGGGCCTTGAACAGCTCCGCCAGACCCACGACCTCCTGGCGGGTGCGGGAGTTGACCCCCACCTTCACCAGCACCATTTCGTAGGCCAGATAGCCGACTTCGTCGGTGAGGTCGGCCACCTTCACCACCTCGATCAGCTTGCGAAACTGCTTGGCGATCTGATCCAGGGCCGTGCTCGGCCCCTCGACGACGATGGTCACGCGCGTCTGGCCGGGCACCTCGGAAGCGCCGGCGGTGAAGCTCTCGATGTTATAGGCGCGGCGAGCGAAGAGGCTGGCCATGCGGGCCAGCACGCCCGGCTCGTCCTGCACCAGTGCCACCAGTACGTGTCTCATTTGCCCGCGTACCCCCTTGGATCCTCGACGAAATTGGCGTTGCCCTCGCCCGGTGCCACCATGGGATAGACGTTCTCGTCCCCGTCCACCCGGCAGTCTAGCAGGAACGGGCCCTCCGTCTGCTGGGCCTCCTTGAAGGCCGCCTCCAGATCGCCCGCCGAGTCCACCCGCCGGCCCGGGATGCCGAACGTGGCGGCCAAGGGCACGAAATCCGGCCCCAGGATGGGCGTGCCGATGTAGCGGGCGCCGTGGAAGAGCTCCTGCCACTGGCGGACCATGCCCAGGTAACCGTTGTTCATGATCACGGTTTTGATCGGCAGCCGCTCCTGGGCGATGGTGGCCAACTCCTGCAGGTTCATCTGGACGCTGCCATCGCCCACCACTACCCAGACCGGATCGTCGGGGAAGGCTGCCTGCACCCCCAGGGCGGCCGGCAGGGAGTAGCCCATGGTGCCCAGGCCGCCGGAGGTGAAGAACCGGTTCAGCTTCTGGAACTCGTAGTGCTGGGCCACCCACATCTGGTGCTGGCCAACGTCACTCACCACCGGCGCCTGGCCGCCGGTGGCGCGGTAGAGCGTACGAATGACCTCCTGCGGCGGCAGCTTGCCGGAACCCACGACCAGCGGGTGTTTCTGCCGCCAGGCGGCAATCTGGGCGAGCCATTCCTGGTGTTTCTGTTCCGGCAGTTTCTCGGTCAGCGACTGCAGGCAGAGGCGCACGTCGCCGACAATCGGTACCAGCACCGGCACCCGCTTGCCGATCTCTGCCGGGTCGATGTCGATCTGCACCACCTTGGCCAGCGGGGCGAAGTGCTGCAGGCTGCCGGTGAAGCGGTCGTCCATGCGCATGCCGAGCACGATCAGCAGATCGGCGTTCTGCACCGCCAGGTTGGCCCAGGCCACGCCGTGCATACCGGCCATGCCCAGGTGCAGCGGGTGCTCCGCCGGCAGGCAGCTCAGGCCCAGCAGCGTCGGCACCACGGGAGCATCGAGCTTCTCGGCGAATTGCCGCAGCTCCTGCCAGGCCTGGGAGCTGTTGATTCCGTGGCCGGCGATGATGACCGGGCGCTTGGCCTGCTGGATGACCTGCGCCGCCCGCCCGATCTGGTGGGGATGGCCGTGGATCACCGGCCGGTAGCCGGGCCGGGTACTGCGCTCCGGATACTCGAACTCGCAGGGTGCGAAGAGAACGTCCTTGGGCAGGTCCACGAGCACCGGGCCGGGACGGCCGGTGCTGGCCAGGAAGAAGGCCTCGCGCATAGTGCGGGCCAGGTCCTCCACCCGGCGGACCAGGTAGTTATGCTTGGTGATGGTGAGGGTGATGCCGGTGATGTTCACTTCCTGGAAGGCGTCCGTGCCCACGACGGAGCTGGCCACCTGGGCGGTGAGCGCCACCATGGGCACCGAGTCGAGCATCGCCGTGGCGATGCCGGTGACCAGGTTGGTGGCACCGGGGCCGGAGGTGGCCACGCAGACGCCGACTTTGCCCGTGGCCCGGGCGTAGCCGTCGGCGGCGTGGGCGGCGGCCTGCTCGTGGCGCACGAGGACGTGGTGAATCCGCGGATACTTGGCCCAGGCGTCGAAGAGGGGCAGCGCCGCGCCGCCCGGGTAGCCCCAGACGACGTCAACCCCCTCGCGCAGCAGGCACTCCCAGACTATCTCAGCGCCCGTGTGCGTCATAAGCACCTCCTTACCATGTATGCCCTCTGGCGGCAGAGGGGAGCCGGTGAACACAAAGCTCGGCGCGGGCCTCTCCGCGCCAAGTTGGCGGAATTATACACCAACGTAGCCGGCCCACCAAGCCCAGGGGAAATACGCGGGCCTGGTGGAATTGGCTTGGCCTACCACTCGCCAACGTGCCGCGACGGTGGTATTCTCTGCGCTAAGGCTGAGCACACCCCCCGAATTCTCGTTGTTGGTTGAAGGCAGGTGAGAGACTTGTCAGGTGGCATCTCAGCCAACCGTCTGCCCCTCACGCGTGATCTGACACTCGCCTACGTGTTGTCCTGCGCCATTGCCCTCCTGATGGCAGGAGCATCGCTCGCCGGTCTTATCTACCAGTCGGCGATCTACCCCACCGACGAACTACGGCGCTGGTTCGTCATCAATGACGGCCTCAATCTCGCGGTCGGGCTGCCGCTCCTGCTGGGCTCGCTGGGTCTGGCGCGGGGCGGCCAGCTGATCGGCCTATTGAGCTGGCCCGGCGCGCTCTTGTATGTGTTGTACGTGTACTTCGCCTACGTAATCGCCGTCCCGTTCGGTCCGCTGTTCCTGCCGTACCTGCTGCTGGCCACGGCAAGCGCCTACACCCTGATCGGCCTGCTGGCAAGCGTCGACGGCGAGGCAGTACGCCGGCGCCTCAGCGGTAGAGTGCCGGCGAGAGCAATCGCCACCATCCTTCTGGTCTTCGCCATACTCGTTTTCGCGCGGCAAGTCGGTGCGATCTTTGCCGCCCTCGCCAGCCAGGTGGTGGTCGACGCGCAAGAGATAGCAGTGTGGATCGACGACGTCTCGGTGGGCTGCCCGGCTTTGCTCGTCGTCGGGGTTCAGTTATGGCGGCGCCAGGCGCTTGGCTACGTGGGCGGCGCGGGGCTACTGCTCCAATACGGGGTGCTTGCCCTTGGCCTCGTACCTGGACTGGTGACTGCCTCGCCCGCCGACGGTGCAGGCGTGGTCACGGTGCTGCTCATGGCCGCGCTCTGCCTGGTGCCCTTCGCCTTCTTCGCGCGCGCCGCGACCCTCGGCGGTGAGCCGGTGCCAGGGCAGGAGTCCGAAGCGCGCTGACCTTAGGTGCTACCAGGCCGTCAGGTCTTCTTTGCGCTGGCAAACCCGACCGCGAGTGACTTGGGTGGGGCGCCGGGTTCCCCTGTCAGGTGTTTGAAACACAGGACCCTAGGATGGCAAAGACAATGAGAGTGCCGCTAATCTCCTCGAACACCTTGCCTGCCGCTCCCTCCGGCCCGGCCTACGTCGCTGGCGCCTTGCGCCAGGCAGGCCACGAGGTGGCCGCCTACGAAAGCCTCTTTGCCAACGACTTGCGGCGAGAGAACCTCACCGTCCGCGACGAGTTCCAGCCCGACGTGGTCGGCATCTCGATCCGCGGGGTGGTCATATGAAGAGCGAATCGTCGAGCGATTTCGCGCCTGACGTGCGCAAGGGCGTACGCCAGCGTGCCGCCCAGATCCTCGTAGCCCTTTTGCTGCAGGCGGCAATCCTGTGCCTGACCTCCGGCGAGTTTGGTTGGCTGTGGGGTTGGCTCTACGTGGCCACCTACGTGGCCGGCATTGCGGTCAACAGCGTCTTCATGCTGCGACGCCCCGAACAGGTCGCCGAGCGTGGCCGGGCTGGGTTTCAGAAGAACTGGGACAAGGTCGTCAGCCTAGCATGGGGGCTGCTGTTCTTCTTCATTCTGCTCGTCGTCGCCGGGTTGGACGAGCGTCTGGGCTGGAGCCCTGACCTATCCCTTGGCCTGCAACTCGTAGGCTTGGCCGGCTTCGCCCTGGGGCTTGCCCTCTTCAGCTGGGCCATGATCGTCAACGCCTACTTCTCCACGGTCGTTCGCCTGCAGTCCGACCGTGGCCATACCGTCTGCGGCTCGGGCCCCTACCGGGTGGTGCGCCACCCCGGTTACGCGGGCGCTATCCTGCAGGGGCTCGCGGCGCCGTTGCTCCTCGGCTCGCTGTGGGCGCTGGTTCCAGGTACAGTGGCGGGTGCTCTCATGGTGCTGCGCACGGTCTTGGAGGATCGCACGCTGCAGAAGGAGCTGCCCGGCTATGAGGACTACGTTCGGCGGGTGCGGTTCCGCCTGCTGCCGGGCGTATGGTAGGCTTCGCTGCCCGAGAACCAGTGGGTTCGAGTACCGAGTAAGTCAGCGCCAGCTGACAGCAGGGAGTAAACTGGGATCGGCCGGCTCCGCCGGCCGATCCGCCTAAAGGGGGTGGAGGCATGAACGCTCTCGCTCATCCCCGTGTGCTCGTCGCGGGCGGGACCGGCCACTACGGGCGGTATATCGTCCAGAGCCTGCTGGCGCAGGGTGTGCCCGTGCGCGTGCTGACACGCAACGCAGGCTCCGCGCGGCGCCTGCTGGGAGAGGCGCCGGAACTTGTCGAGGGGGATATCACCGATCCGCCAGCCCGGCGGGCAGCTCTGCAGGGAATGGACGCTCTCGTTATCGCCGTCTCGGCGATGTCGCCTCGCCTAGTCCGCAAAACCAAGGAGATCGAAGGGGACGCCGTGCAGGCGCTGCTGGCAGAGGGCGCGCAGCAGAGTGTCAGGCGTGTCGTCTACCTGTCAGTCTACGAGGTCAAAGAGGAGATTTCCGAGAGAGTCGACCTGGCCAGCGGCGACGCGAAGGTCCGGGTCGAGCGGGCCCTGGCGCGGTCAGGTCTCAGCTGGACTGTGCTCGGCTGTGCGCCGTCGATGCAGATTTTCTTCGCCATGATCAGGGGCGACACGATGATGGTGCCAGGCGGCGGGCCGCCTGCCCTGCCGACGATCTCGGCCCTGGACGTGGGGGAGATAGCCGCCCAGGCGACTCTGCGCTCCGATCTATCCGGCCGGAGGTTCCGACTGGTAGGACCGGAGGCCATCGGCTTCAGGGAGGCGGCGCGTCGAATCTCCAGGGTGGCCGGCCGGCCGATCGGGTTTCGCAGGATTCCGCTGGCCCTGCCTCTTCTGGTTCGGGGGCTCGTGCGACCATTGACGCCGTTGAGCGACCGGTTACTGTACGTGTACCAGATGCTCGGCTTTGTGGAGCTCCTCAATCGCTTTCCGCCGGAGATCGCCAGCGAAGCGCCCCAAGCCCATCGCCTCCTGCTGGAAACGTTCAGCTATCGGCCCACGACCCTGGAGATGGAAGCGCGTCGCTGGCTGCGCGGCCCTGGGCAAGGGCGCGACCTCGCTTCCACCACGACGTCATCGCCGGCGTAGATGCATTGACGCAATTTCGGCTACCTGGGAGGTGCCCGTGTTCGAACTGCCCGAAATCGTCACCCTCGCCCGGCAGATCAACGAAACCCTGGCAGGCAAGACCGTCAACAGAGGCAGCCTGGGCAACTCGCCCCACAAGTTCGTCTGGTACAACCGCAGCCACGAGGAGTTCGCCAGTTTGACCGCGGGCAGGACGGTCGGCCTGGCCCGGGCTCGCGGCCGCTGGCTCTTCATACCCCTGGAACCCGGCTACGTCCTACTGCTCGGCGAGTGCGGGGGCCGACTGCTCTACCATTCGCCGAGTGCCAATCTGCCCGACAAGTACCATCTGTGGCTAACCTTCGCGGACGGCTCGGCGCTCACCGCGCTGACGCAGATGTGGGGGGCGATGGAACTATACGAGGCCGGGCAAGAGGGGGAGCGGCAGTACGTGAAGGGGATGCGACCCACCCCGGTCGACCCGACCTTCACCTTCGACTACTTCGCGGCGCTGGTCGCCGAGCTGGTAGCCGGCGAGAAGCGCGGCGTCAAGGCCCTGCTCACCCAGAGCCAACTTATCCCCGGCCTGGGCAACTCTACCGCTCAGGACATCATGTTCCACGCTGGCCTACACCCGAGGCATCCCATCGGCGACCTGGGCGAGAGCCAGTTGCGCTTGCTCTATGACGCTATCCGCACGACCGTGGACGCGGCGATCGCGGGCGGTGGCCGGGACGACGAGTTCGACCTCTACAACCGGCCCGGCGACTACAGGCGGCTGCTGGACAGCCGCACCGTGGCCAACCGTGTCCAAAGTGCGGCACGGCCATCGAGAAGATCCAGTACCTGGGCGGCGCCTGCTATCTCTGCCCGCACTGCCAGGTTTGAGGGCCACCGTCGACCAATTGAGCCAAGGAGGTAGGGCAACGTGCGAGCCATCGTCGTCTACGAGTCCCACTGGGGTAACACCGCCGCCGTCGGCCGCGCCATCGCCGAGGGCATCGGACCCGAGGCGCGGGCGCTGTCGACCGCCGAGGCGACAGGGGAGGCAATCGCGGCTGCCGAACTGGTCGTGGCGGGCGCCCCGCCGCTGGGCTTCCGCTTGCCTACGGAGGACACGCTCAGGGGCCTGACCGCGGAGAGGAGCCCGTCGCCACCAGACCTTTCCCAGCCGAGTGTGCGCGCCTGGCTGGAAGCACTGCCCAGGGGCAACGCACCGGCGGCGGCATTCGAGACGCGCATCTGGTGGTCGCTGGGAAGTGCCGCCAAGGCAATACTACAGCAGTTGGAGCGCGCGGGTTACCGCCCAATCGCCAAGCCGGAAAAGTTCATCGTCAAGGGCAGGTACGGTCCGCTCCGCGACGGCGAGCTGGAGCGGGCGAGGGCCTGGGGAGCCGAGCTGGCGCGGGCCTCTGCCCGCTGAGCCGAGCCATCGCGCGGCGGCTCAGCCTAGCGAACAGCGAGGAAGTAAAGGCAGGCGAGGGAAGTGTAGTAACGACGCGGTGCGCGCCCGCCTTCTACCGGAGCCCCACTGGTACCTGGGCGCGCTTGGCGTCGACCCCTCCCGGCAGCGCCAGGGAGTGGGCGGCCGACTGTTGCAGCCGGCGCTGGCGCGGGCCGATGCCAACGGCTTACCCTGCTACCTGGAGACGCAGTCGGCGGACAACGTGCGCTTCTATGAGAGGTATGGCTTCAGGGTGGCGCACGAGGGCGAGGTGCCGGGCCATCCCCTGAAGATGTGGGCGATGATCCGCCGGCCCGGCGGCGCGTGAGAGGGGTAGGTCAGCGGTCTTCCTCGTACCGAGGGCCCGGATGCTATTCGCTCCGGGCCCTCGCTTCTCAAGGTACGAGCGACCTGGCCTTACTTGGCCCCCACGCGGGCGCGGACGTACTCCACCAGGCCACCGGCCCTGATGATGCCCTGGATGAACTCCGGCAGGGGGGCTGCCTGGTAGGTCTGGCCCTTGGTCAGGTTGCGGATCAGGCCGCTGGCCGTGTCTATTTCCAGCTCATCGCCGGCCTGGGCGGCGTCCACCGCCGCCGCGCTCTCGAACACCGGCAGGCCGATGTTGATGGCATTGCGGAAGAAGATGCGGGCGAAGGACTTGGCCACCACGGCCGAGACGCCGCAGGTCTTCAGCATCAGGGGTGCCTCTTCGCGCGAGGAACCGCAGCCGTAGTTCTCCTCCGCCACCACGATGTCGCCCGGCCGCACCTTCCGCGGGAACTCGGGGTCCAGGTCCTCCATAGTGTGGGTGGCCTGTTCCTTGACGTCGATGATGTTCAGGTAGCGAGCGGGAATGATCAGGTCGGTGTTCACGTCCTTGCCGTAGCGGAAGACGCGACCGTGCACCTGCATCTCGGCCATTACAGCACCTCCTCGGGGCCGACGATACGGCCGGCGATGGCCGAGGCGGCGGCCACGGCCGGGCTGGCCAGGTAGACTTCGCTGGAGCGGTCGCCCATCCGGCCGACGAAGTTGCGGTTGGTGGTCGAGATGGCGCGCTCGCCCGCGGCCAGGATGCCCATATAGCCGCCCAGGCAGGGGCCGCAGGTGGGGGCGCTCACCGCGCCGCCCGCGTCGACGAAGACGTCGAACAGCCCCTCGTGCATCGCCTGCTTGTAGACGTCCTGTGTGGCCGGAATGACGATGAGGCGCACGTCGGGGTGGACCCGCTGGCCCTTGAGGATGGCGGCGGCGACGCGCAGGTCCTCGATGCGGCCGTTGGTGCAGGAGCCGATCACCGACTGGTCGATCTTGACGTCGCCGACCTTGCTCACCGGCACCGCGTTGGAGGGCAGGTGCGGCAGCGAAACCTGTGGTTCCAAGCCGGTCACGTCCCACTCGAAGACCTGCTCGTAACGCGCGTCGGGGTCCGACTGGTAGACCTTGAACTCGCGCCGCACGCGCGGGCGCACGTACTCCAGCGTCTTCTCGTCCGGCGGCACGATGCCCGACTTGCCGCCGGCCTCGATGGCCATGTTGCACATGGTGAGGCGCCCCTCGACCGAGAGGTCTTGAATTGCCTCACCGGTGAACTCCATAGCCTTGTAGCGGGCGCCCTCTACGCCGATCTGGCCGATGGTGTAGAGGACGAGGTCCTTGCCGGTGATCCACTTGCCCAGCTTGCCCTGGAAGACGAACTTGAGCGTCTCCGGCACGCGCAACCAGGTCTCGCCCAGGGCCATCGCCGCCGCCGCGTCAGTGCCGCCCACGCCGGTAGAGAAGGCGCCGATGCCGCCGTAGGTGACGGTGTGGGAGTCGGCGCCGATGATGAGCTCGCCTGGCGCCACGAGGCCCTGCTCGGGCAGGAGGGCGTGTTCGATGCCCGCCCGGCCCACGTCGTAGAAGTTGACGATGCCGAACTCCTGGGCGAAGCGGCGGGAGATACGCGACTGCTCCGCCGAGGCCATGTCCTTGGCGGGCACGAAGTGGTCGAGCACGATGGCGATCTTCGTCGGATCGAAGACCTTGGTCACGCCCATCTTGCGGAACTCGCGGTCGGCGATGAGGCCGGTGATGTCGTTCACCAGCACCAGATCCACCTTGACGGTGATGATGTCGCCGGGCTTGACAGCGTCCCGCCCCGCGTGCGCCGCCAGGATCTTCTCGGTAATAGTCCGCGGCATGCAGAAGCCTCCAGATCAATCTCCCTCTCCCTCTGGGAGAGGGGACAGCATGCCCACCATCCAGATACCTCCCCCTAGGGGAGCAGCGGAGCATGCCCGGCCAGCCTGCGGTCATAGCCGCTACTAGCCAAGCCGACGAATTCGTAGGGGCCGGACTCCGTGCCGGCCCCGTGCCAAGGGATGAACCGTACGGGCGGGGCTCCGTACCCGCCCGTACGAGAAGGGGCGATGAGCCGTGTCGCCCGTCACCCCCGCCCTCTCCGACGCTTCGCTCTGGACGTGGTCCCCGTCAGGGAGAGGGTGCAGCTGTGAATGGTTTACTCCGCGCCTCGCCACCGTTCGTAGTAGCGCGGTCACTTGCCCCCGCGGTTAGGGGGTCACCACGCCCGATTTGGCACCGGGAGGTCATGGGTGCGCTGAAGCGCACTACTACGAACGTACTGCAACTACGCCTGCACCCTCGGGAACGTGATCTGGGCGCAGGGGAAGACGTAGGTCTTGGGCGCGCTGCCCAGCCGCTCGTAGGCCATGGCCAAGGCCTCCGCCAGCGAGCGCGCGGGCGTGAGCAGCATCTTGCGCACCTGCTCCTCGGGGATGTCCGAGACCAGAATCGTGTGCGCCTGGCGCAAGAGCTTACAGACCAGGTAGGTCTTGTGCGGCCCGATGTGGAAGTCGCGCCGCACGCTCTCCATCGCGTCGTCCACGGTCGAGAATTGCGACACGTGGTTGTAGTAATGGTCCGAGCCGTGGCCGTCGGGGCAGGCGGCAGTGAGGATCACCACCCCGCCCTGGCGCACGGCGTAGGTCGCCATCTCCATCGCCTTCTGCGACTGGTAGAGGTTAATATCGCGCGGATAGCCACCGGGGCTGGCGATAACCAGGTCGGCCGGGCCGTCGATGGGCACGCTGTAGAGGTCGTCTACCAGCGCGCGTCCCGCCTTGTGCGCCTCTAGATAGTGGCCGGCCAGCACGGTGACGAAGTCCTTGTGCTCGTTGATGACTACGTTGACCACGAAGTGGGGCCTAATTAGGCCGCCGGCGGCGACGATCTCCTCGTAGAAGCGGTTGCCGTCGGTGGCGCCCGCCTTCACGTCCGGCTCCAGCAGCAGGCGGTGATGGGTCTCGATGGAGGAGAGCGCCGCCACGCCCGGCAGGAGGCTCTTGGCACCGCCGGTGTAGCCGGCCATCTGGTGGTAGGTTATCTCGCCGGTGAGGACGATCTTGTCCGCCTCCATCACCAGCTGGTTGATGTAGATGTCGGTGCCCAAGGGGGTCTTGCCAACGTAGACCATAGGGTCGTTGCGGCAGTCGTGGTCGTGGATCTTCACCCGTTCCACCGTCTGGCCGCCGAGGAAGTAGCGATACTCCTCCTGGCTGTGACCGCGGTGAGCGCCGGTGGCGACGACCACGGTGATGTCTTCGTCGGGCACGCCGGCGGCGTTCAGCTCGTCGAGCAGGGCCGGCACCAGGAGGTGGGAGTTCATCACGCGGGTGATATCGTTGGCGACCAGCACGACCTTGTCGCCCGGTTTGACCACTTCCTGGAAGGGCGGGGTGCCGATGGGCTTGGCCAGGGCCCGGTGGATCAGCCCCAAGTAGTCGGGGTCACCCTTGACATCCTTGGGCGGCAGCCAGGTGACGGCGCCGGGCAGAGGCGGGACTTCAATCTCGCCGCGACCGTAGGGTAGGGTAGGCATCGCCGTTCGCACTCCTTCCTCAATACGCACAATGGCAGGCCACGGGCTTCCTCGCCGCGGCCTGCCACACCGGCAGCCGCAGTATATAGCCCGAGCGAGCGCGGGTCAATCTCGCGACGCCGCTTTGCCCGCCGGCGGTCTACCATCCGACCTGCCTGGCGTCGGCATTTCTGTCTAGTCATCTGATCAGGGCAAAGCCCCCCCCCAGCCAACCCAGGACATAACTGACCCTGGCCGATGGCGGATCCAGGGCCGTCTCCTATCATTAGGCTGGGAGGAGGGAGACGAGCCTCCACCCCACGACCCGCAGAGGGTTGGGACAGATGAAGAGCAGGGGGTAGACATGATACTGACCGATACCGTCGCAGCCGTGCCCGCTCTCGGAGCTGGAATGCGTGCCAGCCTCTCCAGGACCGTGCACGAGATCGACTCCGTCGTCTTTGCCGTTATTTCCGGGGATGACAATCCGCTGCACCTGAAGCCCGACTATGCGGCTACCACCCGCTTCGGCCGGCCTATAGCGCACGGCATGCTGGTCGCCGGCCTCATCTCTGCCTTGCTCGGCAGCCGGCTGCCGGGTCCCGGCTCCATCTACCTGAGTCAGAACCTGCGCTTCCTGGCGCCCGTGTATTTCGGCGACACGATCACGGCGGCGGTCGAGGTTGTGTCCATCCGGCCGGATAAGCCCGTGGTGGCCTTGCACACAACTTGTGTCAACCAACGCGGTGAGATGGTGATCGACGGCGAGGCTAACGTCCTGGTGCCTAACTTGGGCGAGCCGGAGCGTCCTCTGGCGAGTCTGCTCAACTAGGCACCTCTGGCGGGACGCCGCCGTCCAAACTAGCCGCGGGCAGCAAACCGACCTACTGTCTCCCCTGCTGTCCTACCGGCGCACCATGGGCAAGTAGAGCCTATACGGGAAGGTCAGGTTGTACAGGCCCCAGAGGGCGAGCGCGGTGGTCTCTGTATTGACGTCGGCCACGCGGGGGCCCGGCTGCCCGCAATCTTGCGGCGATGGAGGGGCTGCGTTAGAATGGCCCACAGTAGCTAGTTACTTAGTGGGGTGCACATACCGGTGGCAGTAGGCACCGTCTATATCGTCGGCGCGGGACCTGGCGATCCCGGTCTCATCACCGTGAGGGGGCGGGAGTGCCTCGCGGCCGCGGACGTGGTCGTTTACGACCGCCTTGTGGGCGACCGGTTGCTCGCCCTGGCCAAGCCGGGGGCGCGCCTCATCTACGTCGGCAAACAAGCCGACCATCATACCCTCAAACAAGGCCAAATCAACGATCTCCTGGTCACGGAGGCCGAGGCCGGCCATGTGGTTGTGCGCCTCAAAGGCGGAGATCCCTTCGTGTTTGGGCGCGGCGGCGAGGAGGTCGAGGCTCTCGCCGCACGGGGGTTGCCCTTCGTCGTCGTGCCTGGGATCACCTCCGCCATCGCCGGACCTGCCTACGCGGGCATTCCCGTGACCCACCGCGGCCTCGCCACCTCAGTAACCATCGTCACGGCCCACGAGGACCCGACCAAGGACGAGTCGCAGCTCGATTGGCAGCGATTGGCGCAGGGTGCGGATACTCTGGTGTTTCTGATGGGGGTGGAGCGGTTGGACGCAGTGGCGGCGGAGCTGGTGCGGCACGGGCGCCCGGCGGCGACACCGGCAGCTCTAGTCCGCTGGGCCTCTCGTCCGGAGCAGGAGACACTGGTAGCGACCCTGGGCGATATCGGAGCTCGGGCCGCCGAAGCTGGCTCCCAGCCCCCCGCGGTGCTGGTGGTAGGCGAGGTCGTGCGCTTGCGCGAGCGTCTGCGCTGGTTCGACTCGCTGCCTCTGTTTGGCAAGCGCGTCTTAGTCACGCGCACGCGGGAGCAGGCCAGCGCCCTCAGCGCGTTGCTGGCGGCGAAGGGAGCCCGGGTCTGGGAACTGCCGACGATAGCCATCGTGCCCCCTGCCAGTTTCGAACCGGCCCAGAGGGCCCTGGATAATTTGGCCGAGTACGATTGGGTGGTCTTCACCAGCGCCAACGGCGTGGAGCGGGCCCTGGACTATCTGATGATGCGGGGAAAGGACGCCCGCGTGTTCGCCAACTGCCTGATCGCCGCCATCGGCCCGGCGACAGCCGCCGCCCTGGCACAGCACGGCCTGCGGGCAGACTACGTGCCCAGCGATTTCGTCGCCGAGGCCGTTCTGGCGGGACTGCTGGCCCGAGGGGTGGCCGGCAAGCGCGTGCTTCTGGCCCGTGCGGCGCAGGCGAGGGTCATCCTGGCCGAGGGTCTGCGACAGGCCGGGGCCGACGTCGACGACGTGGCGCTGTATGACACGGCCTTACCTAGAGACGTCGACCCCGAGGCCGTGCGCCTGTTGCGCGAAGACGCTTTCGACGTCATCACCTTCACCAGCTCCTCCACCGTGCGCAACTTCGCCGACCTCTGCTCGCGAGAGCACGTGCAGTCGACCCTGGCTCGCGCCACTGTGGCCTGCATCGGGCCCATCACGGTTCGAACTGCCAGGGAGGCCGGCTTGCGCGTGGACGTGCAGGCTAGCGAGTATACAGTTCCGGGGCTGGTGCGCAGTCTGGAGAAGCATTTTGCCGCTCTGGGCCCCGCCAGGGATAGATAGGGGCACGCTCGCGGTTGGCGCGCAGCGATGACGCAGGTCTTCATTGCCGTATCGGCACGGGCGCCCCTGGGCGGCGCCGGGAGGGGAACGCAATGGCTACATCTCGCGAAGACGCCGTCTCTCTTGATCAAGGACGCCTGGTCCGTCGTCCCCGCCGCTTGCGACGCACGGAGACGCTGCGCCGCCTGGTGCGGGAGACGGCCCTGGCACCCGACGACTTCCTCTACCCGCTGTTCGTCGTCAGCGAGCACGATACGAAGCGCGAGATAGCCTCGTTGCCGGGCAACTTCCACTGGTCGCCGGACCGCCTGGCGGCAGAGGCCGAGGAAATCGCCCGCCTGGGGATACCGGGCGTGCTGCTCTTCGGCCTCCCGGCCGGCAAGGACGAGTTGGCTTCCGGGGCCTATGACGACGAGGGCGTGGTGCAGCAGGCCATCCGGACGCTCAAGGCCGCCGTACCCCAACTCCTGGTGGTCACCGATGTCTGTCTCTGTGAGTACATGAGCCACGGGCACTGCGGCGTCGTCTGGAACGGCGAGGTCCTCAACGACCCGACGCTGGAACTGCTCGCGCGCACGGCCGTGAGCCACGCCGCCGCCGGCGCCGACGTGGTAGCGCCCTCCGACATGATGGACGGGCGGGTGGCGGCTATCCGGGCCGCCCTCGACACCGCCGGCTTCTCTCAGGTGCCGATCATGGCCTATTCGGCCAAGTACGCCTCCGCCTTCTATGGCCCCTTTCGCGAGGCGGCCGATTCCGCGCCCCAATTCGGCGACCGGCGCGGCTACCAGATGGACCCTGCCAATGTACGAGAGGCGTTGCGCGAGGTGGCCCTCGACGTGGAGGAGGGGGCAGACGTCGTCATGGTCAAGCCCGCCCTCGCCTACTTGGACGTGATCGCCAAAGTGCGCGAGCGGTTCGACTTGCCCCTGGCCGCGTACAACGTGTCCGGCGAGTATGCGATGGTGAAGGCCGCGGCCAGACAGGGCTGGATAGACGAACGGCGAGTTGCCCTGGAGTTGCTCACCGCCATCAAGCGGGCCGGCGCCGACATCATCATCTCCTATCACGCCAAGGACGCGGTCCATTGGCTGCGGGAGGAAGGTTAGATGACTATCGCCGGCCCCCGCCTAGTCGCCTGGGAGGTCACTCGAGCCTGCGGTCTGGCTTGCCTGCATTGCCGCGCCGAGGCCCAGCCGCTGGCCGACCCGGCCGAGCTGCGCCACGACGAAGCGCTACAACTGCTCGATGAGATCGGCGCCACCGGCCAGCCAATCGTCATTCTGACCGGCGGCGACCCCCTGCTGCGGGCGGACATCTTCGAATTGGCTGCCTATGGCACCAGCAAGGGGCTGCGGATGGTCGCCTCGCCCTGTGGCACCTCGCTAACGCCCGACGTAGTGCGTCGCCTGCGGGCGGCCGGCGTCGCCCGCGTCTCCATCAGCATTGACGGCGCCGCCGCGACCAGTCACGACACGTTCCGCGGCACCCCGGGCGCCTTCGCCGCCACGCTGGCGGGGCTCGCCTACTGCCGCGAGCAAGGCCTGCCTTTCCAGATCAACACGACCATTACGCGCCGTAACCTGGCCGACCTGCAGAAGATTCTGGAGCTGGCGCTGGCCGCAGGCGCGGTCGGCTGGCATCCCTTCATGCTCGTGCCAACCGGTCGCGGCAAGGCCATCGCGGGAGAAGAGGTAGCCCCGGCCGACTACGAGGCGACTCTGCGCTGGCTAGAGAAGATAGCGAGAGAGTATCCGCTGCAGGTGAAGCCGACCTGCGCGCCGCACTTCGTCCGCGTGGCCCGCCAGATGAATTCCGGCAGCCTGCCCGACCACCACCGCGGCCAGAGTCAGGCGCTGCATGGTGTCACGCGCGGCTGCATGGCGGGCAACGGCTTCTGCTTCGTTTCCCATACCGGCGAGGTGTTCGGCTGCGGCTTCCTGCCAATCCCGGCGGGCAACGTCCGCGAGCGCCCCTTCGGGGAGGTCTACGACGACGCGCCCCTCTTTCGCGAGCTACGCGACCCTGCCCAGCTACACGGTAAGTGCGGGCGCTGTGAGTATCGCCAGGTCTGCGGTGGCTGCCGCGCCCGAGCTCTGGCCGCCGGCGGCGACTACCTAGGCGAGGAACCCTTCTGCGCCTACGAGCCGCGCGGGGGAGCGAGATAGCCCCTAGTCACCAGGTTCCCCGCAAGCGCCTGGCGCTGCCTGGGCTGCTCCGCGGCATTGCCGCTTAGCCCAGGATAGCGGCCTCGGCGCCGCCCCTTCACCCAAACCCCACCAGCAGTCACCCTCTTCGGCTAGGGGGGCCATTCACTAATCCTGCAACCCGTAGGTAAACACGGGCGATTCCGCGCACCACCCAGCCGCGGTATGTAGACAACGTAATCGAGTCGTATCGCGTGGCGAGGTGGCCCAGTGCTAGGGAACATTCATTGGCGTAGAACCGTCCTAATCTCCTTCGTTCTGGCCACCATGCTGCTGCTGCCCGCCACCGCGTCGCTCTCCGAGTCCGCGACCCCCCCGACGGTCACGCCGTCGCTCCAGCAGGCGTCGCTGGCTGACACTAGCGACTTTGCACCCGCCGCCGCGTCGGCAGCGCGAGATTGGGACGAACTGGGGTTCGTACGCGAACTGCTACGCCAGGCGCGGCGAGGTACTTGGCCCTCTGCCGCCATCGCCGTCGAGCCGGCCGCCGCAGCGGCGTCGCCGACTGCCACCCCGCTGCCGCCCACTCCGACGCCGGTGCCGGCGTCGCCGACCGCGGTTCCCCCGACGGCGACGCCGCTGCCCCCAACGGCGACGCACGTGCCGCCCACCGCCAGCAAGCCCCCGGTGCCTACTGCGACTGCGGTCCCGCCAACCCAGACCGCGCTGCCGCCAACGCCGACGGCGGCGCCGCCCCCACCGCCGCCCGTGCCGCAAAACGTGAACGTGGAAGCCGAGCAGTCCGCCCTGGTTATGATCAACCAGGAACGCCAGGCAGCCGGACTGGCGCCGCTGACGGTGTCCGAGCCCTTGCGCCAGCTGGCGCGAGCGCACGCTTCGGACATGGCTGCGCGCGACTACTTCGCCCACAACACGCCGGAGGGCCTATCGCCATTCGATAGGATGCGGGGCGCCGGCATCACCTACCGCACTGCGTCCGAGAACCTGGGCTACAGCAAATTCATCCCCAACCCTACCGACGGCGTGCGGGCCCAACACCAAGCCATGATGAACGAGACCCCGCCCAACGACGGCCACCGAGTGAACATCCTCAACCCGGCCTTCACGAAGGTCGGCATAGGCGTGGTAGCGATGCCCGACACGCGCGTCTACCTCGACTGCGAGTTCACGAATTAGGGCAACCGCCAGCCAGCTCAGCAAACAATAGTACTTTATGGCCATTTGCGCCGACCGCTCGCCCATGGTAAATACAACTGGATATTCGTCTATTTGTCCGGGGGGGCAAGGGATGGGGCGGCTTGGCAAAGGTCGCCAGCGCGCTCGACTCGCGCTGGCGCTGTTGTTCCTGGCAGCGGGCTGTTCGGCCGTGCCGCCGGCGACGGGAGTCGCACCCGCCGAGCCCGCCATTTCAACCCCGGCCACAGCGCCCATAGCCGGGTCGCCCTCCTTCGCCGACCCGGCCTCAGAAGAACTCCAACGAGCAGCCGAGCTGAGCAGTCGCGGCGGCGCGCGGCCGGAGAATACGGCCACCTCCGCGGCCACGGCGACCAGCGAACCCACGCCCACGAGCGCGCCCCCCACGGCCACGGCCGTGCCGCCCCCGCCACCTCCGCCTACGGCGCGGCCGGTATACGTGCCGCCCATGCCGGTGCCACAGCCGCCACCGCCATCCCCCAGCCCGGTGACCAGCCAGGGCTTCAGCGTGGTGGCCGAGCAGACGGCGCTGGCCCTGGTGAATCAGGAGCGCCAGAGCCGCGGCCTGGCGCCCGTGGCGATGAGCGAGGCGCTGCGCCAGGTGGCGCGAGCTCACGCCGCGGACATGGCGAAACGCAACTACTTCGCCCACAATACGCCGGAAGACCTGTCGCCTTTCGATCGCATGCGCCGGGCCGGAATCGACTTCTTCACCGCCGGCGAGATCATGGGCTTCAGCGCCGGCATTGCCGACCCCGTCCAGGCCATGCGCAGCCAGCACCAGGGGATGATGGCCGAACAGCCCCCCAACGATGGCCACGTGCGCACCATACTCAACCCCGCCTTCGGCCACGCGGGCGTCGGCGTCGCCGTCACCCCCGACCAACGCATCTACTACGTCTGCGATTTCACCGACTAGGACACGCCTTCCTCCCTTCGCCGCCGGCGAGGCATAAAGTGAGGGCCGCCCAGTCCGGGGGCGGCCCTCACTTTATGCCGTTCGTGCCCCGACAATCCGCGGGGCCTGTGACCTCCTACTGGCCCGCCGTGAACGTCAGCACCCAGGGGCCCTCGACGTTGTACAGCGGATGGCTAAGCTGGAACCTGGCTTCCTTCTGCCCTGGTTCCACAGCGACTCCGATGCGGTCGAGCTGTGTGCTGTCCCGCGCGCCCATGCTGCCCATACTGCCCCTGCTGGCGCCGGTCAGGTCCATACTGAAGGCGCTGAGCAGGCGCCCTTCCGCCGCCGGGCCCAGGTCCACGTCGAGGTACAGCCAGCCGGTGTCCATCCCAGGCGCGCTGCCATCCGCCAGGCTAGCGGACTGGAGCAGGACCTCGTGGCTGCCGAGCTGCAGCTTCTGGTTCAGGGGCCAGGTCTCGCCCGGCTGGTGCCCGGCTAGCTTGACCGCCACGTCGGCCCGGGCATCCTCGTTCACCCGCACGTCAGTCACCGTCAGCGTTAGCTGGCCGGCGTCGGGAGCCAGCGGCTCGAAGTAGAGCGTCTGGCGCCAATCCTGTACGCCGAAGTTGGCCTCCATCCGATCGAAGAGACGCTTGTACGTGCGTCCCTTGCTGTCGCGCAGCTGAGTCGCCGCGAAGATGTCGCCGCCGTTGGCGCCCAGCCCCATCACCCCCTGGCTGCCCTCCATCAGCACCGCCGTACGCGTGGGTTCATCGACCACGGCGGTCACCCGCAGGGTGACGCCCCGCACCGTCGCCGCCGCCGTTTGCGCGGTGGCCTCCGTCAGACTGCCCACCTCGGGGTGGACCAGAGCGATCGGCACCAGCCACTCTCGCTGGTCAGCCCCGGGCAGCACCGCTGGCGGCACGATATAGTCCACAGGCATCACGAGTGTGACGCTATTCGCCTCACCAGGCAGAGGCGGAAAATACATCTCGCCGCTGATACGGCTCTCCTGAGGAGAACCACCCACCGACTGGGTAGCAGCGAAAGGCGCGTATTCCTTGCCCAACGCGTCGCGCAATACCGGCGCTCGCCAGGCCGGCTGGGGCTGCTCCGGCGCCTGCTCTGCCGGCGCCTGGCGGTCCTGCCAGCCGGCCTTACCGCCGGGCAGACCGCCGACGCTGTACTTGAGGACCGTCCGCTGGCCGTCGGAGAGCAGAGCCTCCACCGTGAAACTGACTTTGCCCTCTTCGACACTGGCCGGCGCCGCGTTGACCAGCGTATCCTGGTCGACTGCTTTGATGCCGAAGCCGGGAACGAAGAAGAGGGCCTTCTGCACCACCGCCAGCACCGATTCCGGACCCGCCGCGACGACCAGCAAGCCCACGGCCAGGAGCAGGCTCGCCAGCGCCAGGGAGAGAGCCCGGCGACTGAACAGTCGGGGCCATTCACGGCGCCGAGGGGCGCGCTCCAACGCCACCGCCTGGGCCACCCTGCCCACCAAGCTGGGCGGCGCGGTCAATGGGACCAAGGCAACGCCCACCAGGGCATCCAGATGCTCGGCCGCGGCCGTGCGCTCGCGACAGAGGGCGCAGCCGGGCAGATGAGCGGCGAAAGCCTCTTTGGTCTCGGCGTCCAGGCTGCCCTCAGCGAACCTGTAGGCCTGCTCTTCTTGCCACGTGCAAGTCATTGCCTGTCCCCTCCTTTCCGGGGTTTGGCGCCGCGGAGAGCAGCTGCCCTAGCGTCTTCTTGGCGCGAAACAGGCGCGTCTCGACAGTGCTCAGCGGCACGTCGAGAGCGGCGGCGATCTCCTGATACGAGAGGTCCTCGAGGTAGCGCAGGACGAGCACCGCTCTGTAGTCGGGCGGTAGGAGCAGCAACGCTTGCCGCACGTCCAAACGCGCTTCGCGGCCGAGGTAGGCGTCCTCTGGCAGCTCGTCGGGGGCGCCGACGCGAGGCTCCCAACCATCCTGGCCCAGGTCCTCGAGCTGCAGCGTCGCCGGCTTCTGCTTGCGCAGAGCGTCGAGGCAGACGTTGGTTGTCAATTTACGCAGCCAG
>JAMCYS010000149.1 GCA_023473795.1 Chloroflexota bacterium
TTCTTTCGCGGACCCCGGACGCCTCGCGCCTCCCATCGTTCGCCCACATCAATCACCGCCTCTCTATTTTGTTATGTCTGCTTCGCCCGCTGCTGGCACGTCGCCCAAGTCAGCGGTGTAGCTGCGCTCTAGCCTAGCGAGCGCTGCCTCGGCCTCTTGCTCGGTAACTACTCCGGGGTGCCTGACCTGGAATCGCGCCACGTCCGCGGCGTCCCAAGCGCCAGCCTCCGTGTGACTCGTCAGCACAGCGGCCTCATCAAGTGCCAACGTCGGCAGGTCCGGCTTGACCCGCTTAGCTACGTTCATCAACGCTCACCTCCACAGTGCTCTCTTCCAGTACGCGACGAATCGCCTCTTGTCTGTCAAGGCCCGTATCTATTAATTCCTGCACCCGCGACCGCTCTGGCGCGACCGTTCGCTTACCTGTCGGCGGGTGATAGTCCTTGGCATCAATCAGGCCCGAGGGGGCGGCGGTGGCTGCGCTGGCGTCGGCTACAGGTGGCCCGTCTGCGGCTTCGGGTTCGGAATCTGGCGGCGTGTCCAATATCCACTCGCCCGTAAGGCCATTCAACGTATACACCCATTCGCCATCATCGTCCTGCCGAGCGCCCGTTATCGCGTGCTTCTGGCCCGAGACGGTCGCCAGACTGCCTATAGGGCGGGGCGGTATCGTTAGCTTAGCTACCTTCCCACGAATCTGTTCTGGCACGGTGTTAAGTGAGTTAATACCCCCGGCGTCCGATTCCTCGCATACACCATCACGCCAGATTTGTGGTAAGGTTGCCGCTTTGCCATACTCCTTTATTGCCCACTCCGTGAGTTGCCAACGATGTTCCCTCCCCTGGCCCTGGCCAATGCGTTCAATCACGGCGAAGCAGTTGAGTTCCTCCAGGGTCCGGCGCATGGTGTTTGTGGGGTAGTCAAGCGCTTCGCCGATCTCGCTAGTGCTGCACGCCATTTCCTGCTTGGCCAGGCACTCGATTGCCTGGCGGCGCATCTGCGGCATAGAATCCAGCGCCACCTTGCGGATAAGTTCCCAGGCCCGGCCGCGTTCTATGCCGATAACCAGCAGTCCACGGAGGAGCTGGGCCAGCACGCCAGCCAGCCGGGTAGGGCTCTCCGCGCCGGGTATTAGCTCGATCTCCCGGCCAGGGCTGAACGTGTCACGGATAACGGCCGAGCGACAAGTGGTTATGAAGTCGGCGAGGTCGGCCAGCCAGCTGTTTTCCTCGGTCGTTATGGGGTCTGGTGCCCGGTCAAAGTTCACACCTGAGAAGAAGTCAACCACCGCGGCGCCCAGCTCAGCTCGCATAGATTGTTCTTCGCCGACGTTCTCTAGCTTCTTGAGTGTCTTGGCTCGCCGGTCGGCCCGGTTCTCGTCCTCACGGTAGAAGATGAAGCGCTCGCCCAGCTGGGCTATGATGCGATGTGCCGCGTCAATCGCCGGCGTGGCGGCGCCAATCAGGCCGCATTTGCCTTGCCAGCTGAGTTCTTTGCCGCCGTCTGCCCCCACAAAGCGCGACCAGGAACCGTCATAGACTTCGCGGAGGGCAGCTACCACCGGCCCCACGGCGTCGCGGTGCATCGAGAAGATACCGCCGAAGTCCTTGACCACCAGCACGCCAAAGGCTCCTATTTCCTTCAATAGTCCGCCCTTGGCGCCGGCGGCCTGGTCCCGCTTGGAGGTGCCACTCAACAATGAGGGCTCGGTCAGCACGCCAACCATCTTCGCGTGCGGCAGGCCGGCGATAGGCGCTATCTTCTCCGTTTTGCCACCGCCGGCAGGTGCCACCACCACTAGCCAAACAGGGTCACCGGGCAGACGATTGGCGGCATAGGCGCCTAGAACCACCTCTAGCGCCCCAGTGTCTGGCAGATAAAGCCGCCGGCGGAAGGTCGCCACCACCTCGGCTAGTGTGGCCGCCGACGTGGCGAGAGCTGGCACAGGGCCAGTCGGTGTCCACAACGGCGCAGCCCCGACCAGCCGCCGCAATTCCTCGGCCGTGCCGCCGGCGCTCAGCCAGTCCGAGACATCGCCCCGGCTGGGCAAGTTCGGCAGTTCCACCAGGCGCACGCCGGCCGCCACCGGGTAGAGATTTTCCGCTACCTGGCGGGCGTGGTCGCGGCCGGCCTGGTCGTTATCGGGAAGGATCACGACATGCCGGCCAGCGAAGTGTTGGTTGTAATCCTCGCGCCACTTGCCCGCGCCCATCGCGTTCGTAGTCGCCACTTCGCCCAGCCGGGCCAGGTTGTCGGCGTCCTTCTCGCCTTCGCAGACGAACACCACGCTTGCCAGGTCCGCGCTCAGCAGTTGCGGCAGGCGATAGGGGGACACGCAGGCGCCCTTCAGATCCCAAATCCAACCGCCAGCACCGTTCGGCTGCCGTTGCCTGAAAGTCTTCTGAAAGCCATTAGCCCCGTAGCGAATTGTCTGATGTGCGAGCTGGCCCTGTTCGTTATGGTAGTCATAGACAGCCACAACGGGGCCGAGCTTTGTGGTCTTGACTTGCTGTGGCGGGTTTGGGTCATGCCTCTGTCCACACGCGCAGTCACCGACCAAGCGATGGGCGTAGGTTTGGCTATTGCCGGCCAGGGGGATACTGCCCGCGAAGTCTTCCCGGGTGCAGTGCGCGTACTGGCTATCGTCCGAGAGAAAGCCGTAGCAGCGCTCGCCCTGGCCGCGCGGAGCCTGGTCGTAGCCGCCACAGATCGGGCAGGGGTGAGACTTGGTAAAGCGGTTCCGGTTGGCCACAGTCATGGCCTCACCCCTTCCCCGGCTGCTATGGAGGTGCTATAATCAAGCACAGCAGGACCGTTCGCCACGGTCCCGGTCGCCACCTGGCCGCCCCCGTTCATTCCGGGGGCGTCGCCGTTTAATGCTGTCATCGCTCCACCCCTATGCCGCTTCCGGTGGCTCGCCCTGGTCGCTCGCCAGGGCCGCGAGCTCGGCCTCGGTCGGCGGCACGGCGAGAAGCAGCCGCCAGAGCGCCCGCCAGGCGGCGAGCTGCGCGGGTGAGGGCGCGGCGCGGACTATTTCTCGTGGCATGGCGGCGCCTCCTTGGATGGCGGGCTTTCGCGGCCGGAGTCGTTCATACCGAGCATTTGCAGGAGCAAATACTCAATTTGCTGGCGGGGGTGGCGATTTTCTCTCTCAGCTTGTGTGCGGATGCATGCCCAGGCGGCCATCGGTAGACGAATCATAACGCGCATGCTTCTCACCTCCACTGGCAACATACCAGTGGGGGGAGAGGCGGCGCCTCCAAGAAACTCTAAGAAATGGAATCTCTTTAAGAGTCCGGGGGGAAAGCCATGTGGAATCTGACGAGGTAATTGTAGAAGGTAGCCTCGCTGATGCCGAGCGCGGCGGCTACGTCCAAAGCCCTAGGGAGCTCGGCCATCTTGCACATCTCGCTGCACAGCTGCCGGTACATCTCTGGGTACAGTTGCGGGAAGTTTGGTAAGAGTATGCTGCCTTCTCGCCTCCCAGGCCACGCCTTTGTCCCCAGGATGTGACGCTTATACCAGCGGTGAAGCTCGCCCGCTACTTTTAGGACCGCTGAGCGTTCGCCCCAGTCGAGTACTTCAACCTGTGTCAGCGGCGCGACGTAGCGATATGTAGACTGCTCGTATGTCGGAATAACGCTGCGCGTACCGGGTTGGCTGTCTTCTGCCTTCTGTCTTGCCGCTTCCTGTCGCGCTCGCAGCTCAGACACCCTGGCTGCCGCTGCTGCCATTCGTTTGTATTCG
>JAMCYS010000017.1 GCA_023473795.1 Chloroflexota bacterium
CTAGGCGTTAGCAACACCGGACCCGGCCAGACGCCGACCGTGGCCTTCAACATCAAGGACAAGCAGGGTGCGGCCATCGACCCGGCCGAGATGGCCAGGCTTGGCTTCAACCTTGCCGGGCCGACTTACGATTATCAGTTCGTGCGCGGTGAGGCCGCTCTGGGCAAAGTGAAGGTGGTCTCTCCCGACCGCTACGAGTACACCTTCGTCGATCCACTGCCCGCCTGGGCGGGCAACGCCTGGACGGTCCAGATCGAGGGCTATATGACCACCCAGGTCAAGGGCCCCAGCGGCTTGCCCGTCCGCGGCGCCGACGGCAAGCCCCTCGCGGTCCGGGACGCCGGTTTCGACCAGTCCCTAGACTTCGCCGTCACCGGCGACATCGCCTGGCCGCGCAAGACGATCGTCACCAACCAGAACTGCGACCAGTGCCATGGCCAGCTCTATCTGCACGGTGGCAATCGCCAGAACGTGGAGAACTGCGTCATCTGCCACAACCCCAATGCCACCGACGCGGCCGTGCGGCCCGCCGACGCGGGCGCGCCCGTGACGATTGACTTCCCCGTGATGATCCACAAGATCCACACGGGCGAAGAGCTCAACCAGAAGCCGTACATCATCTACGGCTACCGCGGTTCGGTGAACGAGTTCGATACGGTCCTCTATCCGACCGACCGGCGCGTCTGCCAGAACTGCCACGTGCCGCAGTCGCAGCTGCCGGAGTTCCTGCACCAGGGCGCGCAGCCCGTGGTCGTGAGCCAGAACGGGAAGGTGCTTAGCTCCACCCCGCCGCTGGCGGCCATCTGCACGGCCTGCCACGACAGCGCTCAGGCGGTGTCGCACGCCCAGTCCAATACCGCGCCCGACGGCAGCGAGAGCTGCGTCCTCTGCCACGCCAGTGGTCAGACGGCCGCGGTCAACGTCAAGCACGCCGTCACCTGGCCGGTGTTGGGCGTTCAGCCCTAACCCAGCGAGTCTCTTGGCCTGCGCGGGCCGGCAGCAACCGCTGCCGGCCCGTTGCCATCGCCGGGCGGGCCACCGGGCCTCCGGTGAACGATCGTCAGACCACTGTCTCTCTTCTCTTCGGGGCTCAGGGGCGAACCGTTTCGTACGGTGCCTGGTTGTGGCGCCGTCGCCCCGGCCATGAATGGGCCGGGCTGAAGACACGAAGCCGTCTGAAGCCGGCTGGGAACGCCCCTCAGCCCCCTTCGAGGGGGCTTCGTTTCCTCAGCCCGGGGCTTGAGCCCCGGGACACGGTGCTGCACCACCGTGCATTGGTAGCTGCCCGCTCCATCTTCCTCTCAGGGAGACGGCAGGGCCACGGCCCATTGGGCGGTTGGCCCGTGGGGGTGAGGGTCCGCGCTGTTCCAAAAAGCCGACCGGGGGCCCGTGGGCCCCCGGTCGGTGGAGAGTGGAGATGACTGGTATGTCCGCTTACTGCGTCAGCCGCTGCTTCAGCCAATCACGCAACTTGGTCACTGAAAACGTCTCGCTCTCCAGGTCTTTGATCGCCGTGCTATCCGGCGTGTCGGCCGGCAGCTCGAACGCCGCCAGGAACTCCTTCTGGTCGAGCTTGTAGGCATTCACCACCTCGCCCACCGTCATCCAGCCCTTGATCTCGTCCGGATTAGCGCCCGTGGCGGCCACCTTCTCGCCGGCGGTCGTCACTCTACCCGAGATGGACCAGTAGCCGGCGGCCTGCGCCGTGAAGACGCTGCCCAAGAAGATCACCAGGACCGCTATGCCGAAGACGTACGGGTTCAGTCGCATCGTCGCTCCTCCTCTCCTTACTTGCCGACCACCGGCATTCCGACCTTCAGTTCCAGCGCGCCCTGGCGCGGGCAGATCTCCAGGCACTCCAGGCAGCCGATGCAGTCGACGCTCTTGATCGTGTCTGCGCTGTGGATCGAAAGGCCCATCGGGCAGGCCTTGTCGCAGACGGCGCAGCCCTTGCAGAGCGACGCTTCCCGCTTCAAGTACACCGGGCTCAACCTCCCCAGCAGCCCGCTCGCGGCGCCCAGCGGGCAGGCGTAGCGGCACCACGGCCGCTCCACGAAGAACGAGGCCCCCAGCAGCACTACCAGCACCGCCAACCCCGGCGTGAAGCTGAACTCGGCGATGGTCAACAGTGCCGCCCACGGGTCCCAGTCGCGGAACACCATCACCCCGTAAACGGCCGCGCCGCTCACCGCCCACAGCAGCACCGCGTACTTGAGCAGGCGCAGCCAGCGGTCGAGCACTGCCAGCCCGGCGCCGCGAGTCTTGATTGTCTTGACAAAGCTTTTGAACCCGGGCACTCGCCGTTGAACGAACTTGCTGAAGCCCGTCAGCGCGTCCTGGATGAAGCCCAGCGGGCACACCCAGCCGCAGAAGGCCGAGCGCGCCAGCAGCGCGGTCAGCAGCACTGCCCCTGCCAGGACGACGTTCGAAAGGTGGACGTGCGGCACGAACTGCCCGCCCGTCGTGATGTACCGGTAGATGGTTTCCAGGCCGCCAAAGGGGCAGAAAGCCTCCGGCGAGGCGGTGACGGTCGCCCCCTCCTCGCCGACCGTGATATGTACGAACAGGGTGTAGAAGATGAAGCCGAAGAAACCCAGCTGCGCTAGGCGCCGCGACTTGCCGTAAGTCGTCCAGGCCGTCAGGCCGCGCGGCTTCTTCTTCACTCCGCCGAGGGTCAAGATCGGTTTGATATTCGCTGCCATCTCCTCAATCTCCTCTCCTTACTCTCCACCCGTTAGTCTACTGACGGCCTGCGGAGAGGAGGTGGAGAGGGCATGGGGAAGTTGTGAAGAATCAAAGCAAAGAAGTCGCCGGCGGGGATTCCCGCCGGCGACTTCTTACTGTCGCCATTCGCTCTCCTCCTGTTCCGGTATTGGCGGCTACCAGCGACCCCCGTCCCGGTTCCCGCACCTACCGGACCGGCACGTCCGGCTGGCGCGCGCCGAGGCGGCGCAGCCCAAGGGCTCGTACAGGCAGCCGACCGCGAAGGACACGCCCTCCGGTATCGGCTGCACGTGGCTGGGGTCGGTCACCCAGTAGTCAGTGTAGGTCGGGTACACCAGGCCGCCTACGCGGTCGCCCACCCGCGCCGTTCCGCCACCCAGGTACTCCTCGACCGCCGAGCCCATCGCCACCACTGTTCCCCCGCCCTCGTGGCCCAGCGGTCCCAGCGGGTAGGCGTGCTTCGGCCGCCCACCGCCGCTCTCGACCCGCTGGTCCGGCCGGCCCCGCGCCTCGTCCTGCGGTCGCACGCTGATGCCCCGGTAGTAGTAGCGCTCGGAGCCGCAGACCGAGGCTTGGTGGGTCTGCACCAACACCTGGTTGGGTCGCAGCTCGGGCAGCGGCACTCGCTCGATCCCTACCTTGCCGACATCCAGATAGACGACTCGTGTTTCCAAGGCTTCAGTTGTCCTCCCCAGGAAAGGTCGTAGCCAGGCAGGTGGTTCTTCTCCCTTTAGCTAACACTCTCCAGCCCGCAGGCCTCGCGCGCCTCCGCCACCAGGTAGAGCGAGCCCGTGACGCAGATGAGGTCCTCCGGCCCGGCCTCAGCTCTGGCCAGCGCCAGCGCCGCCCCCGCGTCCGCGGCCGTCGCCGGCTCCACCCCCACCGCCCGGCAATGCTCGACCAGCGTCGCCACCGGCGCCGCGCGCTGGTGGCTGGAGCAGGTGACGACGACCTTGTCGGCCAGCGGCGCCAGTTCCCGCACG
>JAMCYS010000024.1 GCA_023473795.1 Chloroflexota bacterium
CTATCATGTGTCCGGGCCTCCCGTCGGGCTAGGTTGCGCCAGCAAACACATCCTATCCCACGGGGCTCTTTTTGCACCAGAAACTAGGCTAGGCATTAGCGACGCCGTCCGGCCAGGCAGGGCAACATCTTGGAATGCGCAGGTTTGTCCGCACTCTGGAAGGCGGCGGCTTGCCGCCGCACTCCATATTAATGACAACCCTTCGCTAGCGCTCAGGGCAGGCGCCTTCTCTTATCCTATGGTGGGCCCTGAACGCCTTCTGGGCGCTATCTGGCTTGTGCATCAGCGAGAGAGGGGAAGAAAGCGGGGAGCAAGCGATGATACTACCCAAGCTGCAACGCAGGCAGGCAAACGGCAACCCGATCAAAGTCGGCTGGGTGGGCGCGGGGCGAATGATCACCGGCGCCATCTGCCAAACGGCCCTGATGAAGGGCATGGCCAACTCGGTCATCTGCGACATCAGGCCCGAGGCGGCCATTCGCGCTCACACGATCAACGGCGTCAAGCGCGAGGACATCCTGATCACCAACAACGCCTCCCAGGCCAACGACGCCATCCGCCAGGGCAGGCCGGTGGTCACCGAGGATAGCCGCCTGATGCCGGAGCTGACAGTGGATTGCGTCGTCGAGGGCACGGGGGTGCCCGAGGTGGGGGCGGAAGTCGCCTTTCGCTGCATCCAGGCCGGCAAGAACATCATCATGCTCAATGTGGAGACGGACGTCGTCATCGGGCCTATCCTGCACCAGATGGCCCAGCGGGCGGGGGTCGTCTACTCCGTCTCCTCGGGCGACGAGCCGGGGCTGATCACCGAGCTGGTGGACCGCTACGCCGGCCTGGGCTTCGAAGTCGTCGCGGTCGGCAAGACGCCACTTCCTTGGCCAAGCTGGACAAGTACGCCACGCCCGAGACGGTGGGCGAGGATGCGCGAGCGCTGGGCATCAACCCTCACTTCCTGGTGACCTTCCGCGATGCCACCAAGACGGCCATCGAGATGTCATCGATAGGCAACGCCACCGGCCTGGTGCCAGATATCAGAGGCATGCACGGTCCCGTGGCGGGCATCCTGGACATGGCCAACTACTTCCGCCTTAAGGCAGAGGGAGGACTACTGAACCGGCGGGGGGTGGTGGACTACGCCCGGCCGCTCATGCTGCCCAACGGCGAGGTCGACCTTGTGAACAGCGTCAGCCCGGGCGTCTTCGTGGTGGTGCGGGCGAGCCATCCCCAGATCCAGCAGGACCTGGAGTACTTCAGCGTCGTGCACACGGGCGAATACTTCACGTTCTACACGGCCTACCATCTGGTGACGAACGAAATCCCGCTCTCGATCGTCTGGGCGGTGGAGGACAAGGAGCCGACCGTGGTGCCACGATTCGGCCATTTGACCGAGGTCATCGGCGCCGCCAAGAAGGACCTGCCGGCCGGGACGACGCTCGACGGCGGGGGCGGCTACACGGTCTACGGGGTCAACGACCTGGCGGTCACGACCATGGCCGAGGGCTGCGTGCCGCTGGGCCTGCTGGAAGGGGCCAAGTTGTTGAAAACCGTGGAGAAGGATCAGGTCGTGACCTACGACACGGTGGAACTGAAGAGCGATACGCTGCTCTACCACCTGCGCCAGTTGCAGGACAAGCTGATCCCGCCGACGCCCGCGCCGCAAGCGTAGTCGACTCGCCCCGCCATCTGTGGCCGGGCCTAGGCCAGCAAGACCTCGCCCCCTGGGAGGCGCCCAGAGTTGCGGGTTGAGGCCCGTGTGTTCGTAGTGCGGACTCTAGTCCGCTCGTCCTTAGATGGCCCGGAGTGGACTAAAGGCCGCGCTACGACCGATGTTACGACTGCCATTCGTCCCGGCTGATTCCCGCCTCGCGGAGGATACGGGCGAGCAGGTCGCCGCCGATCTCGCCGCGATGTGGATTGGGGATGCGCAATCGGAGCGTGCCCTTGACCATGAATTCGTACCTTGTGCCGGAAAAGGGACCGGTAAACCCCAGCCGGCGGAGGGCACGAACCAAGTCCCGCCGGCTGATCGGACCTAACGGCGGTACTAGGCAACTCCCTCCCTAGGATTGAGGTCGATGCCTTCTAACACGGGCAGGGGATGCCCCATGCGCAATCCCAGCATGAGCCAGTCTTCGAGGACCGTCTGAAGATCCTCACGACAAGCCTCTAGGTTGGCGGCCTCAGCCCATACCCCTTGCAGTCCCGGTATAGTCCCGTAGATCGTACCGCTATCCGGCAGTATCTCGTAGTGAGCCTGTCGCATCGCCGCGCGGATGTACTCGCTGAGCACCGGCACGACCTCCGTTCTCCTCTCAGTCTACGGACCCTTCGGTAGGTCCTTATCGACTCGCCGCTAGCGCGCGAGCTCGAGAGCGGCGTTGAGCAGCAGGTCGGCCGCGGCCTGGGCGTCCTCCCAGTGGATGTCCTCGGTCTCGCAGTGGCTCTTGCCGCCGATTGTACGCACAAAGATCATACCGGTGGGGGCGATTTCGTGGATGTACTGGGCGTCGTGGCCGGCCCCGGAGACGATGCGCCGGTTCGGCACGCCCAGATCGCGCACCGTGCGCTCGATCAGACCCACCATCGAGTCCGGGAAGGCGATGGGCGGGCAGGTCCAGAAGACGTCGACGTCGGCCTTCACGCCTTCCTCGGCGGCAAGGCGCTTGATCAGGGCCAGCGCCTTCGTGCCCATTTCCTCGTGGCCCTGGCCGGTCCAGTGGCGCATGTCGGCGCTGAGCACGACCTCGCCCGGGATCTGGTTGATGATGCCGGGCGTCGCCTTGATGCGGCCGACGGTGGCCACGGCCGGGTCGGGGTACTCCAGCGCCATGTCGCGCAGGCCGGCGATGATGCGACCGGCGGTCACCATAGCGTCGTGGCGCGAGCGCATGGGGCTGGGCCCGGCGTGCTGCTGGACGCCATGCAGGGTGACATTCATCCATTTCAAGCCGAGAATGCCGGTGACGACGCCTATGGGGATGCCTTCCGCCTCCAGGACCGGGCCCTGCTCGATGTGGGGCTCGAAGTAGGCTTGAATCGCCTGGGGACGGTTGGCGGCGTCGCCCTTATAGCCGATGCGCACCAGTTCCTCGACGAAGACCTTGCCGTCGCGGTCGAGGCGACTGTAGATGTACTCCGGCGTGAAGCGCCCGGCGACCGCCCCCGAACAGGCCATCGCCGGCTCGAAGCGAGCGCCCTCTTCGTTGGTCCAGTCCACCACCTCGATCGAGCGCCGAGGCGTGATGCCGAGGTCACGGATGCTGCGGGCCACTTCCAGGGCGGTCATGACGCCGAAGATGCCGTCAAAGCGGCCTCCGCCCGGCACGCTATCCGCGTGCGAGCCCATCAGGACCGGCGCCAGGCTGGGATCGCTGCCCTCCAGGCGGCCGTAGATGTTGCCCAGGTCATCCCAGCGGACCGCCAGGTTGGCGGCCTGGAGCCAGGCGACGATCTGGTTGCGCCCCTCGCGGTCCTCGTCGGAAAGGGCCGTGCGGGTCACACCGCCTCCCGGCGTGGCGCCGATCTTGGCCATGTCAACCAGGCTCGCCTTCAGTCGCTCGACGTTCGCGTGCAACATCGACACTATTACCCCCTTAGTTGCTTGGTAGAAGCCACGGCTAGATTATACACCGTCGGCGAAACGCACGGCCCGCGGGCAGCGACAAACCCGCATTGACGCCCTGCCGCTCGGCT
>JAMCYS010000002.1 GCA_023473795.1 Chloroflexota bacterium
GAGGAGCTGGCGGCCGTCGGCGCCCGGGCCGCCGCCAGCCCGGCCGAGGTGGCCGCGGCCAGCGAGTTCGTCATCACCTGCCTGCCCGGGCCGCGCGAGGTGCGGCAGGTTTACCTCGGCCCCCAGGGCGTCCTCGACGGCGTCCGGTCGGGCAGCGTCCCCGCGCCAGTAGATTCTCTAGGTCGCGGGGAAGCCGTGCTGATCGAGATGAGCACCATCGACCCGGCCACGCACAGGGAAATAGCCGCGGCGGCCGCCGAGCGCGGCGCGGCCTACCTCGACGCGCCCATCTCCGGCGGCACCACGGGGGCCGAGCGGGCGACGCTGACGATAATGGTGGGCGGCGACGGCGAGGCCCTGGCCCGCGCCCGGCCGGTGCTGCGGGCGCTGGGCGAGCGACTCTTCCACCTGGGCCCCGTGGGCTCGGGGGCGGTGGCCAAGCTGGTCAACAACATGCTCGGCGCCATCAACCTCCTCGGCCTCTATGAGGGGCTGGTGCTGGGGGCCAAGGCCGGGCTCGACCCGATCCAGTTGATCGAGGCGGTCAACGCCGGCTCGGGGGCCAGCCGCCAGTTCGCCAGCGGCGCCCCCAACGTCGTCAAGCGCGACTTCACCCCCGGCTTCACGCTCGACCTGATGTACAAGGACGTGAACCTCGCCTTGGAGCTGGGACGGTCGCTGGGGGTCAGGCTGCTGGCGGGCTCGCTGGCCGGACAGGTGCTGGAGGAGACCCGCGGCGCCGGCCTGGGCCGGCAGAGCATCTACGCGGGCGTGCAGGAGCTGGAGCGCCTGGCGGGGATTGAGGTCAAGGGGACGTAGGAGCCGCCGGGTAGGAGCAATCACCCGGCCGTTTACGGCCGGGCTGAAGATGAGAAGTCGAGGTAAGACGTCGTAGCGCCGGGCCTTGTGCCCAGCTCCGGTCGATTCCTGAGAGCCGGGGAGCGGACTAAAGTCCGCACTACAAACATGGATTCTTCGTCGTTTGTAGTGCGGACTTTAGTCCGCTCCGGTGCCACCGTCGGCGGATAATGGCCCGCTCGTTAGGGCCGGAACGTCCCCCTTCCCCACGGGCCCAACTTACACCAAACGCCTGAACCCATGGCGGGCGACTCGGGCCATCGCTCTACAGGAAGACGGGAAGAAGACGGGGGCGGTAACCCCCTAGCCGCGGGGGCTAGTGACCGCCCTACTACGAACGACCACCGCTTGTAGTAGGGCGCTTCAGCGCCCCCGTAACCCCACGGCTCCCGCATACATGCCAGCAGTACGGCCGACGGCCTAAAGGCCCCATCCCCCGGCGCTGCGGACATTCATAGGTTGATCGCCAAGCCCACCCGGGCGGACGCGCCCCCGTAGGGGCGAGGCTCTTGTCATCCGCCAGGATGGTGCCTCGCCCGCAGACCATGTCCCCGTAGCACGGCGAGCGGCGCTATTTCCCCACAGCGGAGTCGGGCGACCCAAGGGTCGCCCCTACGGCACGGCCCGATTCGCCTCTCCTGCTGTTCATCGCCCGTCTAATCCCGCGGACCGCCTTCCACCCATCCATCCCCGGCAGCGTGGGCAGCGTAGCGCCCCCTACGCCGTCAGCTCCTCCAGGCTGCGGCCGCGCGTCTCCGGGCCGATCGCCCACACCACCAACCCCCCAACCACCATCACGACGGCGAAGGTGAGGAACACCGCCGAGTCGTTGCCGAACAGGGCGATCATCGCCGCCACGGAGAGCGGTGCCAGGAAGGCAAAGATGCGCCCCACGGCCGCGGCCCAGCCCGTGCCGGTGCCCCGCAAGGCGGTGGGATACATCTCCGGCGTGTAGGTGTAGATCACCCCCCAGGCACCCAGATTGAAGAAGCTGATGACGCTACCCCAGATCAGGATCGAAGCGATGTCCTTGCCCTCCAGGGCCACCTGGCCGAAGAAGAAGGCGCCCACGGCGGCCAGCAGCAGGTAGGTCACCAGGGTGGCCTTGCGGCCGATCTTCTCCACGAAGTAGGCCGCGGTGAAGTAGCCCGGGATCTGGGCCAGGGCGATGATCAGGTTGTAGAGCAGGGCGTCGTTGAGCGAGAAGCCCTTGCGCACGAACTGCGACGGCAGCCAGAGGAAGATACCGTAGTAGCTGAAGTTGATCGTGGCCCACATCACCCAGAGGGCGATGGTCCGCTGGCGCAGGCGCAAGGAGAAAAGGTCGCCCAGCACGGGGCGCGGCCCGGGCTTGGCGTCAGGCACCTGGGGGGCGGCCGGCGGCTCGGGCAGCCCCGACTCGCGCGCCACCTGCCGCACGATAGCCGCCGCCTCGGCCTGGCGACCCTGGCTCTCCAGGTAGCGCGGCGACTCCGGTAGATTCCGTCTGAGGACAAAAACATAGAAGGCCGGCAGGGCGCCGACCAGCAGCACGGCCCGCCAGCCCCAGTTGGGGATGACCAGGTAGCCCAGCAGGGCCGCCAGGACGCTGCCGTAGGCCCAGAAGCTCTCCAGCAGCACCACCATCGTGCCCCGGCGCTTGGCGGGGGAGAACTCGGACATTAACGTGCTGGCCACGGGCAGCTCGCCGCCCAGGCCGAGACCGGCCAGGAAGCGCAGGGCCATCAGCATGGCCAGGCCGGTGGCGGCGGCCGAAAGGCCGGTGAAGATGGAGTACACCAGTAGCGTCAGCTGGAAGACGAACTTGCGTCCCAGCCGGTCGGAGAGGAAGCCGGAGGCCAGCGCGCCGAAGAACAGCCCAGCCACGTTGGCCGTGTTGATCAGCTGGCTCTGGTTGGCGTCGAGGCCCCACTCGCGGGCCACGGCGGCGACCACCGAGGCCACCACCAGGATGTCCATGGCGTCGAACATCCAGCCGAAGCCGCTGACCGCCAGCAAACGCCAGTGGAAGCGCGAAAGGGGCATCTGGTCGAGGGCTCTACTTTGCATGGTACCCGCCTCGTCGTAAGTTCCGGCCATTCTAAACCAGGCGTACGATCGGCGCAAGCGTTCAGTCGCCCTGGCACCAGGCAACAAGAAAGCCCCTTCCGGGGTGCGGGAGGGGCTTTGCCCACACAGTTCTGCCCGAGGTCGCTGACTCTAGCGCACCAAAGTCGCTATGTTGCCGTAAATACTCGGGCTGCCAGTGCAGCCAACGCCGACGCCGACAGGGCACGCCCCCTTGAATGGCGAGATGAACCGCCCCCATACGTCGGAGTTGGCGGCGTTACCCACTATCGACTTTGGCGGCTCGGCGCAGATCTTCTGACCTGTAGTGGGATCAGTGCCGCTCTCCTCGCAGTAGATCCGCATGACCAACAACTGCACCAACCGCACACGATCCGGGTCACCGCCTCCACTGTGGGCCCATCCGGAGCCGCCCCCATTGCCGTTGGCACCAACCGCCCAGTCGACACCCAGGTTGATCGGATTTTCGTCGCCCCAGGTAGGAATGGCAGCGTCACGGCAGCCAACCTTGGGGTTAGCTTGTCCATACGAATCGCCACAGGGGAACTGCATGCCAGGCTGATTGCGCGCAAAGTAGTACGTTCCGGCCGGGTTGATGGTAGTAGGACAACCGTTTGCCGTCACACCCGAGCTTCCACAATAGAAGCCGGCGGCGACATTTTGTCCAAGGTTGGCGCCCTGGCCCGGATCGGCAAGGCTGTAGGTCGGGACCTTGTTGCCGTCA
>JAMCYS010000092.1 GCA_023473795.1 Chloroflexota bacterium
GGCAAGATCACGCTCGACGTAGCGCCCGCCGAGCTCCACCTCGACCCACTCGTCCTCGTCGAAGCAGACGATCTGGAAGTCGAGCTCCCGGGCCAGGTCGAGGACGCCCAGCTTGGCCATAGTCTGGCGGGTGGTGTAGCCGTAGGCCCGGCCCGAGCGCTCGCCGAGCGTGATCTTGCCGGCGCCGGCGTCCTTCAGCAGCTCGACCGTCGCCCGCAGCAGGCCGAGGTCGGTCGCCGCCGGCAAGGGATCGGGGCTGTTGAAGTTGGGCTTGAGCAGAATGGCGTCGCCCGGGCGCACCAGCTTGCCCAAACCGCCCAGTAGATCGAAGGCGCGGGCCAGGGCGGGCTGCACCGGCTCGCCGGCCTGGACCCGGGCGACCAGGGAGCGGCCCTCGGCGGTAAACAAGTTGGCACGGCGCGGTCGCGCCGGCAGGCGGACGGTGGCAGCAACGGCTTCAGACACGGCGGCACCTCGGCGTTAGAGTCACTACCATCATCTTAGCACCGGCCCGGAAGGGGCTCAACCGGCGACGGGCCCGGGGACCCCCCGCGGGCAGCCGGCCGGGATGACTGGCCAGAATGCCCATTCCGCGGCCCCGTAGTCCCCGCCTACTCCGTCGGCACCTCGCTCTACTGCGCGACGCCCAAGACGTTCTGCCACAGGGGCACGTGGCGCCGCGTGCCGGCTTGCACCTTGCCTTTGTTGGCGCCGTAGATGCGCTCGGCCGTGCGCCAGCAGAGGTTGGCCCGGGCGGTCTCGCTCAGCTCGTCCAGGAAGACGTCGTAGCGCTGGAGCTCGGGGCCCAGTCGCTCGAAGCGCGTCACCAGATCCGAGCCCAGGCAGATGCGCTCGCTGTAGCGCTCGGTCAGGGCCAACCAGTCGGGACTGGGCACGCCCTTGGGGCAGATGGAGACGTCGTAGATGATCCAGGAGTAGTCGACGCAGAGATTCGGGTACTGATCCAGCAGGCGCTCGACCATCTTGTGGTAGAAGGGCACGTTCACCCGGCGCGACATGCCGCAGTGGGCGAAGACGAAGCGCGTCCGCGGGAAGTCGCGCACCGCCTCCTCCAGTTCGTACAGGTAGACCGGGTAGTCGCTGTGCGCCACGGAGGTAACGTTCTGATGCAGCAGCACGGGCAGGTCGTACTCGGAGGCGAACTCGTAGACCGGCCAGAGACCCCTGTGGTTGGCGCGGGGGGTCTCGCCGTAGGTGAGGGCCGTGAGGTCGTCGTGGCGCGCCAGTATCTCGCCGATGCCACTCCACACGTCCGGATACTGGGCGTATAGGCGCTCGACGTGCCGGATGGCGAAGCGGTCGTTGGGGTTGAAGCCGGACAGCAGTGGGAAGAGGCGGTCCCTCCGTTCCTCCGGCAGCGACCGCACCAGCTCGGCCACGATGACGTCGCCGTAAGAGTAATAATAGCAGCGGGCGTCGTCGGCCAGGTAGTAGTCTGGATGCTCGCGCTCCCAATCGGCCCACATCTTGGTCACCGGCAAGCCGAAGACCACCGCCTTGCCCACGTTGGCCCTATCCATGTCGTAGATCAGGGCTTCGCCGCCGGGCGTGTCCTGCACGAAGTTGACGACGTGCAGGTGAGCGTCGGTCAGCCGGTACTTGCTGCCCTGTAGCGGCGTGAGCGAGCCGCGCTTCTTGGCATCCCGCCGCCAGGCCGGTATCTGCTCGTTAGGCATCTGCCCGCACCCCCAGAATGCGGTAGAGGGTAGCCGCCTCGTCGCCCTCCAGCCGGCGGCAGAGGTAGTCCCAATCGCGCTCGTTGCCGATCAACGAGACCAGCTGCTCGCCTGAGTACTGGCTCAGTAGCTGGACGCCGAGACTACCGGGCAGGGCCCGCAGCAGTTGGGCCAGGTCGTGGCCGTTGCGGGAGAGAGCGCGGACCTTCGGCCAGCCCAGGCCCTCGATTAGTTGCGTCTGCGTGGCCTCGTCCAGGCTGTGCAGCACCAGGCTGAGGTCGCGACTGCTGCGCAGCAGGCCCTCCACGTACTCGCCGCCCAACAGCTTCAACACGAGACCGTCGTTACTGCCGTAGATCCACTGCAGCACTTCGGAGAGCTCGGCGGCGGTGAGGACCAGGCGCCTTAGGCCAGCCCTGCCCAGCGTCCGCAGCAGCGACTCCTCGACCGTCGCGTCGGCCAGCACCGCGAGGAGGTCGCGCAGCCGACCGGCGCCGCCGATCAACTCGGCCAGGTTGGTCCCTAGCGCCTCCACCAGGTACAGCTGGTCGGCCGGTTCCAGCGAGCGGAAAGTGGCGAGTAGACCCAGCGGGTTGCCGATGACGGCGGGCAGATGGGGACGCAGCTGTTCCAGCACCAGACGGTCGTGCTGTCCCTGCAGCACGTCCAGAGTGACGGCGAGCTCGGCGGCGCTGCCTATGGTGGCAGTCTCGCCGTCGACCTCGATTGGGAAGCGGCTGGTGGGCAAGCTCGTCACGGTTCCTCCTCTCAAATGCGCCCGGCCTGGGCCGGGACAATGGGTGGGACGGCAAAAGACAGGCAAACGTCCGTGGGAGCAGAATGTAGCACCTGGGCGAGCGGCCGTCAACCGTGCCCTTGTGTGCCCTCTTCTCCCGCTGGGCGTTACTACTGGCGCAAGGTGAGGTGGAGCAGTCGGCCGTCGATGTTCTCAACCAGCGCTGTGCTGTCGCCATGGGTTGGGGCACCCGTCCTATCTAGTCCCAGCGGCCTGTGCTAAACTTGGCCCCGCTAGCGGGCCGAGGGCGACACCTCCCTGTCTGCCAGGGCTTCGCCCGCGGAGACCCCGCCCGACTGGTCGAGGATGGAGCAAGGGAGAACAGGCAGATGCCATACAGCGTCGAGGAACTGCTACAACGCCACGCCGCCTTCTGGAAGCGCGAGAAGGTGGACCGGCCTCTGATCACGGTGCGGCCGTATGCGCCGCTGGCGCATCGCCGCCTGCCCCTGGCCGACGGCACGGCCACCGAGGGCGACATCGAACTCAAGCCGGAGATGATTGACCCCGAACTGATCAACAACGTCGAGCAGCGCCGGGCCGCTTCGGGCCAGTTGAACCTGGGTGGCTCCTTCTCCGCTCGCGGCGCCTACGAACGCATCCCCTGGGTCGAGGCCATCCTCGGCTGCCCCATCTGGGCCGACAGCCATTCGGGCTCCATCTGGTCGGAGGCCTACCTGGAAGGCGTGCGTGCACCGCGGCGCTTCGACCTGGGTCCTGCCAACCTCTGGTTCGCCAGGCTGAAGGCGGCGGTACAGAGCCTGGTGGCCAACGACGACGACTCCTATCTGGTGGCTCACACCCTGATGCGGGGACCGATCGACATGGTACGGGCGCTGGCGGGCGACGTGGCCATGTGCCTCGCAGCGCTGGACGACCCCGAGGGCACGCGGCAGCTGCTGGAGGAAGTAACGCCGCTCTTCATCAAGATCGGCCAGGCGCAGACCGAACTGATCCCGCCCTACCACGGCGGCTACTGCAGCCAGTTCGGCGTCTGGGCGCCCGGCACGGTGGTGCGCACCCAGTGCGACATGTCCTCCGTGACCTCGGCGAAGACTTATGCCGACCTCTTCCTGCCCTACGACGAGCGCATCTGCCGGGCCTTCGATTACTCTGTGATTCACCTCCATTCCGGCTTCCTGCACACGGTGGACGCCATTCTGGAGCACGAGTACCCAATGGCCATTGAGATCGCCCTGGACACCGGCTCGACGCCGGTGACGACGCGCGACGTAGTGCCGGTGGCCCAGAAGATCCTGGCCCGCAAGCCGCTGCTGCTTGAAGGGCCGATGTCGGCGGTCGATCTGGCCTACGTTCTGGCCAACCTGCCGGCGGCGGGACTATACGTCTGCGCCTACGTGCCCGAAGAGGAGCTGGCGGCGGCGCGCAAACTGGTTGGCGAGGCGTAATCTCATGGATGGCCGCGAACGCTACCTGCGGGCCCTGCACTTCGCCGGACCCGACCGGGTTCCTATGATGCACCGGGCCATCCCCGGCGCCTTCAGCCTCTACGGCCAGCAGCTGCGCGAACTCTACGAGCGCTACCCGGCGGACGTCCTCTTTTCCCCTGTGGCGTACACCTGGTTCGGCTTCGACCGGGTGGTGGGCGAAGGCAGCGGTAGGTTGCGGGGCGCCGTGGACGAGTGGGGCTGCGTTTGGGACAGCCTTGCCGACGGCTATCTGGGCCAAGTAGTCGGCCACCCTCTGGACGACTGGGCGAAGTTGGAGGACTACCGGTTTCCCGACCCGGCCAGCGGCCGCGCCGGCGTGGACGCGCTGGTGGACGCGGTGCGGGCCGATGGCCATCGCCATTACGTGCCGGTCCTGGCGGGCACGCTCTGGCAGCAGACGTTCTGGTTGCGGGGCTTCGAAAACGCGCTGCTGGACGTGCTGGACGACCGGCCGGAGATGCACTACCTGCGCGACCGCCTGGTGGAGTTCCTCCTTCAGCGAATAGAGATCATCCTCGAGCATCGCGAGCACGTGGACGGCATCCAGATCAACGATGACTGGGGCACGCAGCAGGGGTTGATGATCTCCCCCGCCCACTGGCGGCGAATATACAAGCCGGCCTACGCCCGGCTAGTGGCGGCCATCCATTCCGCCGGTTTACAAGCCCACCTGCACACAGATGGCCACGTCGCCGCCATCGTCGAAGACCTGATCGAAATCGGCTTCGACGAGATCAACCCGCAGGTCTCTTGCATGGATCTGGCCGACCTCTCACGGCGCTGCCGGGGGCGGGTCTGCGTGCGCGCCGACGTCGACCGCCAGTACCACCTGCCCTACGGCACGCCGGCGGAGATGGCGGCGCACATGCGCTCGCTCTACGATGCTTTCGGCGGCCCGACCGGCGGCTACGTCGGCTACGGCGAGGTGAGCACGGACGTACCCCTGGCCAACGTCGAGGCCATGCTGCGGGCCATCGCCGAGCTGCCCACAAGGGCAAACTAAACTGGGTCGTCGTTGCCCAGGCGCTGGCGGCGAGCGAATTGGCCGCCTGGTCCTGGGGGATGAAGTCCGTTCGTAGATAGAGTGGATGGGCTAACCATCTTTGCTGTGGCGGATGCCGTAGACCGAGCGCCAGTAGGCCGCGTGCGGGGCATAGTCCTCGTAGAACACCAGCACCCAGGGCACGTCGGGCATCTGGTTTGCGGCTCTCGGCGCAAACCAGCCAGTCCCTCGCAGTAGATCTGCCAATTGGCGGCTGGGACACTCAGGGCAAGGCGGCTGCTCCCGGCCCTGGCCGTGGGCCAGTCACAGGGCAAGTCCCGGCACCATGACCATGCCTCTGACGTTGTGTTGCGCGTTCTCTAACCGGGCTCTATAATCGGCGCGCTATCTCTTGGGCTGGCGGAGGAATGCCTATGTGATCGTTGGGACGGAAATCCGTCCCTAGCCTGGTTGGATCGGCCCCTTGCCTAGACCCCGGCCGTCGGCGGCGAGGAGCAGGCCGGCCGTTCTGCGCCGCGTGTCCCCAGTCTGTGCCTGCCGATATCCCGTTCCGGTTGCCGCTCACCGCCGCGGTGGCTGGCCCGGCGGCCAGCGGTAGCCGCGTCACAGCAGACGCCAATCTCAGAACTGAGGGAGATGGACTAGATGTCTGATCGCACGCCCAAGCGCATCCTGACTCGCCGTGCCTTCCTGCAAGCCGGCGCCGCGTCCGCCGGGGTCTTCCTGCTGGCGGCTTGCAGCGCGCCCGCCGCGCCCGCGGCCACGACGGTCCCCGCCGCCAAGGCAACGGAAGCGCCGAAGCCGGCCGCGACAACCGCCCCGGCTGCCGCCGCGACCAGCGCCCCAGTGGCCACCGCTGCCCCGGCGGCGACACAGGCGCCTAAGCCGGCTGGCCCCAAGCGGGGCGGCACCTTCACCCTGGCCCGCACGCAGGGCCTTACCGACTTCAACCCCTTCAACCTGGCCTCGCCAGGCACCTGGGCAGTCGAGCGCCCGCTCTACAGCACGCTCGCCTACTATGACCTGAATCTGAAAGCGGTCCCCGACCTTGCGGAGAGCTGGCAGATCGCACCCGACGGCAAGAGCGTTACCGTCAAGCTGCGCCAGGGGGCCAAGTTCCACAGCGGTAAGGAGTTCACTTCAGAGGACGTCAAGTTCTCCTGCCAGTTCGCCTCGACCGACCCCTCTGTCTTCATGATCACGCTGTTCAAGATCATCGAGTCGGTGGACACGCCCGACAAGTACACCGCCAAGATCAACTTCAAGCAACTGGTCCCGGCGCCCATGGACATCCTCGATCAGCTGTGGATGATCGACAAGGACTCGGTCAAGGACTTCGCCAGCAAACCGAACGGCACCGGCCCCTACAAGCTGGACAAGTACGTGCCCAACGACCGCTCCGAGCTGGTCCCGCACAAGGACTACTTCATCAAAAACAAGCAGTACGTAGACCGCTATGTCGCCGCTCAGATCCCCGACACTGCCTCGCTGGCCATCAACGTGGAGTCGGGCGCCATCGACTGCATGTGGCGCTGCTCGGTCTTGGACGCCGCTCGGCTGAAGCCACAGGCGGACAAGTACGTCACCAGCATGGGCGCCCCCGGCCAGGGCATGTACGACATCGCCCTCAACGTCAAGTGGGGCCCCTTCCAGAACAAGAAGGTGCGCCAGGCCATCGCCTGGGCGACGGACCGCGAGCGCTTCTGCCGCACGGCCATGAAGGGACTGGTCGAGCCCACCTGCCTAATGTGGCCCTCGCACACCTGGGCCTACTTCAAGGACATGGAGAAGTCGGTTTGGTTCGACCTGGATAAGGCGCGGGCGCTGCTCAAAGAGGGCGGCTTCGAGAAGGGCTTCGACGTCGAGATCTTGACATCCACCAGCCGCGTCTACGGCTTCAAGGAGCTGGCGGAGATCCTCCAGGCCGACCTCAAGCAGATTGGCATCAACGCCAAGATCGTCGACGTGGAAACGGCAGTCTACAATACGCGCATGAACAAGGGCGACATGCAGATCATGATCCACAACTACGGCCGCTCCAACCGCGACCCGGGCACGATGGTCACCGCCGCCAAAGCCTGGTACGTGGACAAGGAGGGCGGCTGGAGCCACTACGAGAGCGCCGACTACGAGAAGATACGCGCCGAGCTCCAGTCGACGACGGACCTGGAGAAGCGCAAGGTCACGGCGCGCAAGATCCAGGAGATGATGCTCGACGAGTCGTTCACCATCCTGGTCGCTCCCCAGCCGACCGCCTGGGTCTGGCGCACCTACGTCAAGGACATGCGCTTCGACCTGGAGAACTCGCCCTACATGGAGGACCTCTGGCTGGATAAGTAGATTAATTCGCTGTTGGCCCGGCGACCCGCGGGTCGCCGGGCCAACAGCGGTTACGAATGTGGGCCGGCCGCGGCCGACTGGAAAGGTGGTGGTTGGCGCCAGCAGGCGGACCCATTGGTGAAGGCGAGGGGGCCTAGTGGCAAAGTGAAGCAGGCCGGGCGACCGGCGTTAACAAAGCGGGAGGAGAATATGGCTACGTCTCGCGACCTTCGCATCCGGCGCCTGAGCCGCCGCGCCTTTCTCGGCGGGCTGGCTCTAAGCGGCGCAATCCCCATCCTGGCGGCTTGCGGCCAGTCACCCGCGCAGCAGGCGGCGCCCAAGCCGGCCGCCACCACGGCCCCCGCCCCTGCGGCGACCACGGTCCCGGCCCCGGCTGCCACTCAGGCCCCGGGCAAGCCCGGCGGGCCGGTCACCATCAAGTACATGACCTGGTGGTGGGCCGAGGCCGGGCGCAACGACGCCTGGCGCGCCCTGGTGCAGAAGTTCCACGGCGCCCAGAACGACGTTCGCATCCAGGAAGTCGGCTTCCCCTACTCTGACTACCTGCAGAACGTTATGACCCAGGTGGCCGGCGGCAAGCTCGATTGCGACGTCCTCTCCGCCTACGACGAGCTCGCCATCCGCCTGCTGAAGACCAACAACCTTGAGCCGGTGGACGACCTGGTGGCCAAGACGGGCATCAAAGACAAGCTGCTCAAGGCGCCACACGACTTCGTGACCGTCAACGGCAAGCTTTACGCCCTGCTGATGACCCTCACCCCCTACGCCCTCATCTACAACACGGAACTATACAAGAAAGAGGGCATCGCCAAGCCGCCCGACAACAGGGACGAGTACTTCGCCGTCGCCAAGCAGGTAACCCACCGCCCCAACCAGTTCGGCCACGCCAGCCGCAGCACCATGCCGGAGCAGAACGGCTGGTGGCAGGACCTCACGCAGTGGGTGCTGGGCTACGACGGCCTGTGGTCGGCGCCGGGCAAGAAGCCGCTGGTCACCTCCGATGCGGTGATCAACGCCGTCAAGGCCTATAAGAAGCTGTACGACGAGGCCATGCCGCAGGGCGCCACGGCTTCGGATTACCGCCGCATGGCCTGGGAAGGCAAGATCGTCCAGTACATCGACAACTCGGCTAACATCAACATCCTCAAGACCGGCAACCCGGACGTCTACCCCAAGATCCTCACCTCGGCGCCGCCCTGGCCGAACCGCAAGTCCATCGCCATCCCCAACTACGTCGGCATCTACGCCGGCTCGCAGAACAAGGACGCGGCGAAAGTGTGGTGGCAGTTCGTCTTCCAGAAGGAGAACCTCCAGTTCCTCTTCGAGAAGGCGCTGGACATCATCGAGCCCTACCAAGGGGTGCTGCGGCCGGAGTGGGTCCAGGGCCTGCCCTGGGTGAAGGGCTTCCAGGCGGCCAACGGGGTGGTGTTCATCGCCACCGTGCCGGGTTTCGAGGCCAACGTGGCCGAGTTCCGGCAGATCACCCTGCAGAAGGTCTCCGAGGTGTTGACCGCGGGCAAGGCCCCGGAGCAGGCGATGAAGGAGGCCCAGGCGGACCTGGAGGCCCTGGCGGCGCGCATCCAGTAGGACAGAGGTCCAAAGCCCTCTCCCTGAGAGGGAGAGGGAACAGGCCAATCCCTCTCCCCTTCGGGGAGAGGGCGAGGGTGAGGGGCGATGTTGCCCTAGGTCGAATACTCGCTATGGGCAAGGCGTACCCTCACCCCTACCCTCTCCCTTTGGGAGAGGGTAGGGGTGAGGGCCTTACGTCCCAGGCGCAACATGGCCAACCGCCAACGGGAGAACACAATGGCCACTGGAGTTCAGCCACTCAAGACTGGGGCGGACGCCCCGTCCCACCCCAGTCTCACACCCTACTGGCTGGCGGCGCCCGTCGCCGCCTACATCGGTCTGATACTGCTCTACCCAATCGGCCAGGGCATCTACACCAGCTTTACCCAGACCGAGCTGCTCTCGGGCGTGCCGCCGCGCTTCGTCGGCCTGGCCAACTACCAGCGCATGTTCGCCGACGTCGCCTTTTGGCGGGCGGTGGTCACCACTATCGTCTACACGGTGCTGGTGGTAACCACCGTGATGGGCACCGCGCTGCTGACGGCGCTGCTGATGAACAACCGCTTCCGCGGGCGCACGCTTGCCCGCGGCATCATCACTTTGCCCTGGGCCTTCCCCGAAGTGGCCGCCGTGCTGATCTGGACCTGGATCTTCAGCCAGCAGTTCGGCGTGCTCAACGTCTTCGCCCGCTGGCTGCTGCCGATCCCCGAGAACATCGGCTGGCTCACCGACCCCAACCTGGCGATGTTCTCGCTGGTGTTCATGACGATCTGGAAGCTCTTCCCTTTCTACAGCCTGGTGCTGCTCACCGCCCTGCAGGCGGTGGAGCAGGAACTCTATGAGGCGGCGAAGATCGACGGCGCGGGGCCTCTGGCCTCCTTCCGCCACATCACCCTGCCGGGCATCTCGCCCACGCTAGGCATGATGACGCTGCTGATCACCATCTGGTCGTTCCGCCGCTTCACCAGCATCTTCCTGCTCACGGGCGGCGGGCCGGCGAGCGCCACCGAGACGCTGGTGATCCGGGTCTACAACACGGCCTTCCGCTTCTACGACCTGTCGTACGGCGCCACCCTGGGCGCGGCCGGACTGGTGCTGGCGCTCGTCATCACGCTGCTGTATTTCTGGGGCCAGCGGCGCTGGAACCCGGAGGCATTGTAGCGATGAACCGTACAGTGCTGCGCCACTTCCGCCGCCTGCCGCTCTACGCTACCGTGTTGGTCGTCTGCGGCCTGGTGCTGTTTCCCATCTACTGGATGTTGCTCACCTCCATCCGGCCCACCAAGTACACCATGACCTACCCGCCCGCCTTCTGGCCGGAGGAGGTGCGCTGGACGGCCTACCTTGAGCTGTTCCAGACGATCCCCATCGGCACCTGGCTGCGCAACACCTTCCTCGTCTCCCTGGGGACGACGGTGGTTTGCCTAACGCTCTCCATCCTGGGCGCCTACGCGCTGAGCAGCTTCCGCTGGCGCGGGCGTATGCTCTTCGGCTTCGCGCTGCTGGGCACGCAGATGCTGCCGGAGGCGCTGCTGGTGATCCCCATTTTCATCATCTTCCGCCAGCTGGGGCTGATCGACACCTTGCAGGGCCTAGTATCGGTGGACGCCGCCTTCGTCGTGCCCATCGGCGTCTGGATCCTCAAGGGCTTCTTCGACACCATCCCCACGGAGGTGGCCGAGGCGGCGCTGGTGGACGGCTGCAGCCGGATGGGCGTGCTCTGGCGGATCGTGCTGCCGCTCTCCCTGCCGGCGCTGGTGGCGGTGGCGGTGGTGGCCTTCTTCGAGGGCTGGAACGAGTACATGTTCGCCTCCACCTTCATTACCACCAACACGCTGAAGGTGGCCACAGTCGGCCTGGCGACGTTCATCGGCGAGCTGGCGACGCCCGTCGAGCTGGTCTTGGGAGCGGCCACCGTCTTCACCATAGCGCCGGTGATCTTCTACCTGATAATGCAGCGCTACATCATCAGCGGCCTCACCGGTGGCGCGGTCAAGGGGTAGGAGCGAGTACAACCGCAGAGAGCGCGGAGGACGCAGAGGGAGAACAGGGACAACCACAGGCCGTACCACAACCTGTGCTACACCCAAACAAGCGCTCAGGCTATTGACTCTCAAAAGGGCTTGCGATATACTCCACCAGCGGTGGAGGAGTAGAGCGGCAATTCCAGGTTGGGAACGTTCAGGAGAGCGAGAGATAGAGTCTGCCGGGCTTGCCTGACAGATCGCCGAGTCGCCCAAGAGACGAGATCACCTATCTTGCCTTGAAGGAGCTGGCCACGAGCCAGACCCCAGTTGGCTGCTGGAGGCTCAGAGACGCCGTATTCGCGGCGGGCATTGCGATCAGCGAGACCATTGCCAGTAGGTTGCCGCGGGACTTGGACCAGCAGGGTCTAGCTCAGCCTAGTGGGGTGAAGAGCGGGCACATCATCACCGACCAGGGCCGCCGCGAACTGGCGGCGCTCAACGAGGTTCGCTTGCGAGAGGCCCACCATAATCAGTTTCTGGAGGCTATTCGCGTTAAGATGGTTGAGGATGTGCTCCACATGTTGGTCATTCGACGTGCGGTCGAAGTAGAGTCTGCCAGGTTGGCGGCGCTGCGCGGCACAGAGGAGGACATCGAACGTATAGAGGAAGCCATACGAAAGCATAAGGAGGTGACCGAGGCGGGAGGCCACGGTTGGGAGGAAAACAGCGCCGTTCATCTGGCGATCGCTAGGGCTTCACAAAGTCGTGCCTATGGGGCGGTTCTGAACCTGATTCTGCAGGATCGGCAAGTCTTCGATATCCAGGTCGGGATCCAGCGCACCGTCGGTTCGGTGGCGCCTCAAGAACACTCCGTTGTCCTGGAGGGCATCAGAAACGGACGGCCGGAAGAGGCAGCGGCCGCAATGCGGGCGCACGTCGACCGGATGATTCGCGCGGTTGAGGGATTCATAGCCAACAAAGCAAGGTGAGTCAAGTGGTCGGTGATGTCGGCCATGAGGTCCGACTACCAAGCGAGTGAGAGGAGACGAGACCAAGATGACAGGGCAGAAGAGGCTTTCTAGGCGACTGTTTCTGGTGAGCCTTGCCGGCACCGGTGCCGGCATAGCGCTGGCGGCCTGCGCGCAACCGGCGGCGGCCCCCACCACGGCGCCGGCCCCCGCGGCGACGACCGCGCCCAAGCCGGCGGCGACCACCGCCCCCGCGCCGGCCGCCACTCAGGCGCCTGCCAAGGCAGGCACGCCGGTTACAATCCGCGTCGGCCGCTCCACCGGGCCCACGATGGCCCCGGATAACCTGGTCCAGGACCGCTTCGCCGCCTACAGCAAGATCAATCCCCACGTGAAGTTCGAGTACGAGACCGTCCCGTTCGCCGATTACTTCCAGAAGCTCGGCCTGGCCCTGAGCGGCAAGACGGCGCCAGACACTTTTATCGTCAACGAGGTCTGGGCCTACGCCGACTCGAACCACATCGTGCCGGCGCCCAAGGAGTTCGCCGACGACGTCACGAACAACTTCGGCCGGGCGGCCACGCCGCCGACTTACAAGGGCCAGGTCTGGGGCTACCCGCTGGAGGGCGGCTTGCGCCTCGTCCTCTACAACAAGGGCCACTTCAAGGAGGCGGGCATCCCCGAGCCGGCGCCGGAGGGCTGCGAGAGCTGGGACCAGCTCCTCGAGTGGGCCAAGAAGCTGACCAAGGTGCAGGGCGGCGAGATCAGCCGCGAGGGCTGGATAGTCAACCAGCCGGGCTACTGGATCGCCGTCGCCGAGTGGATGTGGATGCTGGGCGGCGAATTCTGCACCGGCGACTGCCCCACCTGGAGTCTAGGCAAGGAATGGAACGAGGCGGTGCAGTGGTGGGCCGACGCCGCGCTCAAGCACAAGGTTGCCAACCCTAAACTGGCGCAGGACGCCTTCTCTAAGGGCCTCTGCTCGATGACCGTCGAAGCCGAGGTCAGCGTCGGCCAGTTGCGCCAGTTCTCGCAGGTCAATTTCGGCGCCTTCATCAACCCGCCCAAGCTGAAGGGTGGCCTCAGGCAGCACGACGACGGCCCCTGGATGTTCGTCGTCAACAAGGCCGCCAAGCCCGAGGTGCAGGATGAGGCCTGGCGCTTCCTCAAATGGTTGACCAACGACGAGAACGGGGTGCTGTACGCCAAGCAGGCCTTCTCGGTCTATCGCCAGAGCGCGATCAAGGCGGCGATACCACAGGTCGACCCGGTCATCGCCACCTTTATGGACGCCTCGGCAAGATACTTCCACCCCCGCACGCCCAAGTACTGGCGGCTTTGGGTGACGCGCGTACAGGGCCCGCTGGCCAAGGTCCTCCTGGGCGAAATGAAGACGGAGGAGATGAGCACGCTGGTCGAGAAACAGATCAACGACGACATCAAGTCCGGTGCCGGCAGCTTGTAGACGTAGCCGCGACGCTCCAGTTAGCGTTTAGCGGCGTGCCTGATCCCGTCTCCCTCTAGAGAGGGTTAGAGTGAGGGTCTCATAGAGGACGTTCGTGCCGGGAACCCTCGCCCCTGCCCTCTCCCGAAGGGAGAGAGGCTGGTGCCACCGCCTGCCACCACTCCTCCTATGAGGGTCAAATTGGCGCAACAGGTGATATCTTCGGCCCCGCCCCGGCGGGCAAGGGGCCTGCAAGCGCAGCGCTGGCTGTGGACCGCCTTCTTCCTCGGCCCCGGCCTGGCCTATTTCGCCATCTTCCACTGGCTGCCGGTACTGCAGAGCCTCGTCTACAGCACCCAGCGCTGGACGCTGCTGACGGCGCGCTCCGGCAACAGGCCATTCGTCGGCCTGTTGAACTACGAGCTAGTCCTCCAGGACGAGGTCTTCTGGCAGGTGGCCAAGAATACGCTCGTCTATACGTTCTTCACAGTGGGCGGCACGGTGCTCCTCGGCCTGCTGGTCTCGCTTGCGCTCAGCGAGCTGCGGCCGCGCCTGCGCGATGCCTCGCGCACCATCATCTTCCTGCCGGTAGTCGTCTCTCTGGTCGGGGCATCGATCATCTGGAAGTGGCTGTTGGATTACTCTTACGGCTTGGTCAACCTGTTCCTGGCTCTCTTCGGCCTCGCGCACATCCCCTGGCTCACAGACACTGCCTGGGCTATGCCGGCGGTGATCATCACCAACGTCTGGAAGAACCTGGGCTTCGCTATGGTAATCTTCCTCGCCGGTCTGCTCCAGATTCCCACGACCTACTACGAGGCGGCGTCGGTGGACGGCGCCGGGCCCTGGCAGCGCTTCTGGCACGTCACCCTGCCCCTGCTGCGGCCGACGACCCTGCTCGTCACCGTGACCCAGCTGATAATCGCCTTCCAGGTCTTCACACCCGTCTACGTGATGACCGCGGGCGGGCCGGGCGACGCCACCAAGGTGCTGGTGCAGTACATCTACGAACAGGGCTTCGAATTCTACGCCATGGGCAAAGCCACGGCGATGAGCCTGCTGCTGATGGTGGCCATCTTAGTCATCTCGCTCGTCCAGCTACGGCTGTTCGGTCGGGCGGACATAGAGTAGGAGCGACGGGGAATGATCACCAGGCGTAACGACCACACCAGCGCGCCCGAGGTCGCCCGGCGGCGCGTCATCTCCTGGGAGCGCCTGTTCCTGGCCATTGCCGCCCATTTGGTGGTGGGGGCCTTCGTCGTCATCTCTCTTATGCCGTTCATCTGGATGCTGTCGACGGCGTTGAAGGAGGGGCCGGAGATCCTTGTGGTGCCGCCGGACCTCATCCCCAAGCGGCTGGCCTGGGAGAACTTCGCCGCCGTGATGGAGAAGGCGCCCTTCCTCCGCTTCTACCTCAACAGCCTGATCCAGGGCATTGCCGCCACCTTCTCCACGGTGCTAATCGCCGCCATGATGGGTTACGCGTTCGCCAAGTACCGCTTCCGCGGCCGCGACCTGCTGTTCCTCATGGTCCTTAGTTCGCTGATGCTACCGGAGATCGTGCGCATTATCCCAGTTTACCTGATGATCACCGACTGGGGCTGGCAGGACTCCTACACGGCGCTGATCGTGCCCGAGCTGGTCACGGGCTTCGCCGTGTTCCTGATGCGGCAGTTCATTCTGGGGGTACCGGACGAGCTGCTCGACGCCGCGCGCATCGACGGCGCCTCTGAGCTGCGTATTTGGGGTCAGATCGTTCTGCCGCTCTGTACCCCCGCCCTGGCAGCGCTGACGATCTTCCGCTTCAACCACAACTGGGATAACTTCCTCTGGCCGTTGGTGGTCATTCAGCGCCCGGACATGCGCACGGTGCCGCTGGGCCTGGCGATCCTCCAGGGCGATTACCAGACGGTAGCCTACCACCACGCCATGGCGGCGACACTCATCGCCATCTTGCCGGTGGTGATCGTCTTTCTCCTACTACAGCGCCAGTTCATTCGCGGCATCGCCTTAACAGGGCTTCGGGAAGGGTAGGCGCGTCCTGCCCCGCACTACCCACAGAACAGAGACAGAAGGGGAGATCCCACAACCCCATTCCCCGTCGCCCTTTCTGCCGCCGTTGACCCTCGTCTTATCGCCTGGTTGGCGACACAACCCTCAGCAACAGGAAGGCGGGGTAGGTGGACCGCTCCTACGCGCGCAGAACGGCGGCCACCGCGGGGTGGCCGCCATCGTGTTTGCAGCGCCGGGGAGGCGCTAGTCGCCCCGGCGATATGTGGAGGGTCGCGGATTCAGCTGACCAGGCAGAACTGGAAAATCTGCGCCCTGCAAGGTCGGAGAACCGCGGCGACGCGCGGTTTGGGCATCCGGGCTCGAGGGAGTGATTCGGGTGATTCGGTCGCCAATTTGGCCTGGCGCCATTCGTCCGCCTCCCTGAGCCGCCGTCGAGACATCTGCTCGACCAGAATGTGACGGAACGGGTCCATCGGGCCTACCTTCCCTCGTCGGCACTGGGGCCGGCTACGAACGGGGTCGTCGGACACTCACGACGCCCTCCCGGGCGCACCAGACCTGCCGCAAATACCGTGCCACCTGCCCCCTGGGCGCTTGTCCTGGTAGTTGCCCGCGCCCACCGCGACAGAGATCGCTCGGCCTACTCCGGCCGCCGCGGGTAGATGTGGGGTTGAACGACCGAGTACAGCTGGTCATCTTTGACCTTGCCCGCCGGACATACCGCCCAGCAGCGGTTGCAGTAGACGCTCTCGGCGTCCAGCTCCTTGCGCCGCGCCTCGCACTTCGGCCGGTCGAAGGACGCCGGATACACCTTCTCGCGGTCGTGCGCCTTGGCCGGGCAGGCGTTGATACAGGCCCAGCACTTCGCGCAGGGATCGAAGCCCGCCAGTTTGGGGTCGGGCGCCAGCTCGGCGTCGGTCAAGAGCAGGCCCAGGCGAATGCGATTGCCGAGCACCGGGTGGAGGACGAACCCCGCCCGACCGTAGACCGCCAGCCCGGATTCGTAGGCAGAGAGCTTGGCCTGGGGCTTGTCGGGCGGCACCGCGAAGACGCGATAGCCGTGCGACCGCAGGAGGCGGTCGGCGACCAGTTCTACGGCCAGCGTGAAGTAGTCGTCGGTGCGCCGCAGGGCATAGTCTGGGTCGAGCTTGTGCAGCGGCAACTGACCCAGACGTTGCGGGTCGACCTGAGAACGCAGGGGGCCGACGTAGGTGTCGTTGGCGTAGGGCGCCTTGGCGATGGCCCAGACGAGCACAGAGCGGCACTCAGGCGCCAGGTCGAGCGGCCGGCGACTAGGGATGCCGTGCTCGAAACCCACGCGCGGGTCGCAGACCCGCACTTCGTACGCTCCCTGGTGGAGCATCGTCCTTGTCAGTTCCTCTTTCAGCGCGTCGGCCATCGGTCTACTCCTCGTCCTCGCCAGGGTGATGCATATTGGCGGAACGGCTGACGTTTGGGCCGTGGAGGACTGGCCAAACCTCACCCCCCATCCCCTCTCCCTCGCGGAGCTTCGGGACATGGCCCGACGCGGGCAGGGGAGCCTGGTCCCCCTTCTCCCGTGGGCTCTGCCCACGGGACTGCGCCGCCGCCGGCCATGTCCTTCGGCAGGGCCCCAAGGGGAAGGGAGTCAGGGGGTTGGATCCGCTTGCCTGCCACGATTGACCGGCTGCAATCCAAGGAGCCGCACCCACGCTTGAGTGAGCAGGACCTCCTGGACCGAACACTAGGTGGCAATCGGCGGCGAGGCTCGCTACTGGCCCAGCCACTTGCGGACCTCGCCGCTGGCGATGGCGAAGTTCACGCCCTGCACGGCGTACAGCCCCTCGCGTTCGATGCGCAAGGTGCTAATGCCGACGACCGTCCCCCGCAGGTCGACCAGCGGACCGCCGGAGTTGCCCGGATTGAGCGCCGCGTCGGTCTGCACGTGCTTTACCCCGCTCTGGCTGCGCAGCGCGGAGACGATGCCCCGGCTGACGCTCGGGCTTCCCTGGAAACCCAACGAGTGGCCGATGGCCACCACTGTCTGTCCCAGCTGTAAGCCGTCCGAATCGCCCCAAGTGGCGGCCACCAGGTCGCTTGCCGTTGCCTTCAGCACCGCCAGGTCGGGCGTGGTGCTGCTGCGTGCCAGCCTCGCCGTCAGCCTGCGCCCGTCGGGGAGGATCACGCTGATTTCCTTGGCGTCCTCGATCACGTGTTGGTTGGTGAGGAAGTAACCGTCGGCGGTGAGGACGATGCCCGAGCCGCTGCCCGTGTCGGTTTCCACCCGCACCACCGACTTGCGGGCGGTGGCGATGGCCTCCACTTCCGTGCCAAAGGCCCCGGGGGTGGCCAAAGGTGGCAGAGACAGCTGCAACGGTTCTCCCACTGGCGCCGTCCAGGGGCCGTTCACCAGAGGTTCCGCGGGGGACTCAAGCCATTGGCTGCCCCAGACGGCGAAGGCCAGGCTCGCCAGCAGGCCAAGGGTGCCAAGGGCGAGCCCCGTGACCCTCAGGAAGAGCGGCGCCGGCCCGGGCGGCGCCAGCACCACGTAGGGCACCGCCGTTGGCGGCAGAGGGCGGGCCGGCTGAAAGCCTTTCGCTACGACGGCCTGGGCGCCGCAATAGACGCAGAAGAAGCTGCCCGCCGGTATGGCCCGGCCACAGCGCACGCAGTACACTTCGCCTCCTCTAGGGCTTGACGAACTCCTTGCGCACCACATAAGTGCCGGCGATCTTGTCGTGCCAGCCCTGCTTGTAGGCGTCGACGCCGATCCAGATAAAGCCGAGGCCGAAGACGATCGCCGAGACGATGTAGCCGAGGTAGCGGCCCAGGGCGCGGCCGGCCCCGATCTGGCGGCCGTCCGGCCCGACGATCTTGTAGCCTAGTATCAGCTTAGCGG
>JAMCYS010000162.1 GCA_023473795.1 Chloroflexota bacterium
GTGGACGGTCTGGAGGCCGGGGCCGACGACTACCTGGTGAAGCCGTTCGCCTTCGAGGAGCTGCTCGCTCGCGTTCGCGTCTGCCTGCGCCGCAAGAGGACCGGCCACCGCGAGCTGCGGTATGCCGACTTGCGGTTGGACACGGCCACGCGGGAGGTCTGGCGGGGCGGTCGCTCGATTGCCCTCACGACGACGGAGTACGAACTGCTGAAGCTGTTCTTGGAGCACCCCCGTCAAGTGCTCACGCGGGACCTCATCTATCAGCACGTTTGGGGCTACGATTTCGCCGGCGAGTCCAAAGTCATCGAGGTCTACGTCCGCTACCTGCGCGAGAAACTGGAGGCAGCGGGTGAAGAGCGCCTCATCCACACAATCAGAGGCGCCGGCTACGTGCTCAGACAGGAGGCTTGAATTGTCGATCCGACTGCGACTCACGCTGTGGTACACGGCGCTGCTGAGCCTGGCGCTGGCGGCCTTCGCCGTGTTGGTTTACGTGGTCGTCGCGCAGCAGCTCACCAGCCAGCTTGAGTACGCGGTCCACCTTCAAGCACTCGAGGCCTCGCGCACAGTAGACACGGACCTTCTTGCCCGTCCCGTCGCTCAGACGCACCGCCTACAGCTGCCGGCCGCGGTGGCGTTTGCCGACAGGAGGCTTTACATCCAGATGGTGGCTGCCAACGGCGACGTGCTTGCCAAGTCGGGCGACCTGGGGCAGCCGCTGCCAACCCCGCAGAGCAGCCTGCGCGCGGCGCTGGGCGGCGAGGAATCGCACGTCACCCTGAACCTGCCGGGCGAACGCGTCGACCTGTACAGCACGCCCCTACTGCTGAACGACAAAGTCGTGGGCGTCCTGCAGGTGGCGGCCTCGCTGCGGCCACTGGAAGACAACCTCGGACGGCTTCGCCTGATCCTCTTGGCGGTCGTGCTGGGGACGGCCGGGTTTGCCGCCGCCTTGGGCTGGTTCCTGGCGGCCAAGGCGATGCGGCCGGTGGACCGCCTGACCAGGAGCGCCCAGGCCATCGGCCGTTCGGCGGACCTGGCGCAGAGGCTGGCGGAGCCCAACCAGAACGACGAGCTGGGGAGGCTCGCGGCGACCTTTAACGAGATGCTCGGACGCGTCGATCGGGTGGTGGCAACGCAGCGGCGGTTCCTGGCCGACGCCGCGCACGAGCTGCGCACCCCGGTCACCTCCATTCGCACCAACGTCGAAGCCTTGCTCCGCACCACGCGGCCGGATCCGCGCGAGCGGGACGATACCCTGCGAGCGGTCGCGAGAGAGAGCGAACGGATGACCAGGCTCGTGAACGATCTCCTGACCCTCGCCCGCGCCGACGCCGGGCAGGTGCTGGCGCGTCGCCGGGTGGCCCTCGACACCGTGCTCCTGGAGGCCTATCAGATGGAGAAGGCGTTAGCCGACGGGGTCAGGCTTGACCTCGGCGAACTGGAGCAGGTCGAGGTCGAGGGCGACCAGGACCGCCTCAAGCAGCTGATCTTGAACCTCGTCGACAATGCGCTTCGTTACACCCCTTCCGGCGGATCGGTGACGTTAGACCTTGTTCACCGCGCTGGCTGGGCGGAATTGCGGGTTCGTGACACGGGACCCGGCATACCGGCCGAACACCTACCGCGGATCTTCGAACGCTTCTATCGGTTCGACCAGCCCGGCGCGCGCCACACCGGCGGGACAGGCCTCGGGCTTGCGATCTGCCGGTGGATTGCCGAGGCGCACGGCGGCCAGATCGAGGTCGCCAGCCAAGAAGGCCTCGGCTCTGCGTTCACTGTGCTTCTGCCGACCGCTGGTCCGAGCGGTGGCGACTCCTCTACCGTACCCGCACCTCGTCTCGATTAGCAGCAGACTCTTCCCTCAGGCTATACGGCCCTTAAACTGGCTCTAAACTGGGTGAGCCATATTTGCGCCTGGGCCGCGGCAACGGCCCACGACTCTGACAGGTGCGAGGTAGCGACCATGGCACAGGCTTGGGTCAGGGCCGTATGCGGCACCTGCAAGTGGCAGTGCGACTGTCGGGACACCGCTACACTCCAGCGGCTCCGCATCTTCCTTGTGAACAGCCGTCTCGCGGCCGAGCTGACATTGGCCAGCGGGAAGCGGTACCGGTTGGGCTGTGAGCGTTACCGGCCCGGCCGGCGCGAGGAGAGACAAGGCCAACGCCCGATAGGAGTCTTGGGAGACGACGGAGGCGCCCCATGCGCGTGAGGAACCTCAGAATCCTGGCGATGGCCATCGGGCTGGTGGTCGTCGGCGCTGTCGCCGGTGGCGGGATGGTAGTTGCTTATCGACAGCTCGCTCCAAAGCAAGCCGACGCGGTTGTCTACCAGAAACCGGTCATGGCGACGGATAGCCAAATACTACGCCCGGCTGATGGGGAAGGTGCCGCCGCGGTCTATCGACGGGCCGCAGGAGCCGTCGTCAACGTCACGAGTCGCACAACGGCAGAGTCGTTCTTCGGCGAGCAAATGCCTGAGCAGGGCACGGGTTCCGGCGTGATCATAGATAACCAGGGCTATATTCTGACGAACAACCATGTCGTCGCCGAGGCAGATAGTCTCGAGGTGACGCTCGCCGATGGCAGCAAGACGCCTGCCCGGGTCGTGGGCCGCGACTCGGGCAACGACCTGGCGGTGATCAAGGTCAACCTGCCGCCCGACAAACTGACCGTGGCCACACTCGGCACTTCCAAGGCGCTGCAGGTCGGAGAGCCTGTGCTGGCGATCGGCAACCCCTTCGGTCTAGATCAGACGGTTACCCATGGCATCGTCAGCGCCACCGGACGCCGCTTAGAGCGCAGCGGCGCCCGCTCTCTGGCCAACCTGATCCAGACCGATGCCCCGATCAACCCGGGCAACTCGGGCGGCCCCCTGCTCAACCTGCGGGGAGAAGTGGTTGGCATCAACACGGCCATCGAGAACCCCACGGGCCAGGCGGTCTTCGTCGGCGTCGGCTTCGCCGTGCCTATCGACACCGCCAAGCGTTTCTTGCCCGCCATGCTGGCGGGCACGACCGTCGAGCACGCCTGGCTGGGCGTCTCGGGTCTGGAGATCACCCCGGAGCGGGCGAAGTCGCTTGGCCTTTCAACAGAACAGGGAATCCTCATCGTTGAGGCAGTCCCGAACGGTCCGGCCGCTGTGGCCGGACTGCGCGGCGCCGAGGCCGCGAGCCGGGGAAGGCGTCTGCCGGGGAATTCCCCCCTGGTGGACGCACCAACCGGCGGTGACGTGGTCATCGCTATCGATGGCCGGGCGGTACGCAAGGTGGAGGACCTGGCCGACTACGTGGATACCAAGAACGTCGGCGACGGCGTCGCCTTGACAATCGTGAGAGGTGGCCAGCAGCAAACGCTATCCGTGCGGCTCGGCGCCTGGCCGAATGAGACGATGGAATAGAACCCGGTAAGTAACTCGAAGGAGGTCGACACGTGAACTGTCCTGTCTGTGAGATTCCGCTGAATATGACTGAGCGCACGGGAGTGGAGATCGATTACTGCCCCAAGTGCCGGGGGGTTTGGCTGGACCGCGGGGAGTTGGACAAGATAGTCGAGCAGTCTATCATG
>JAMCYS010000151.1 GCA_023473795.1 Chloroflexota bacterium
TCCTTGGATACAGCGGCGACTGACACTCTATATTCCTCCCCCGCCCGACTAGAGGCGGCAATTAGACAAGCAAAGTATAGCGGCGTGCGGATGGGGAGTCAAACAGAATCCCTATGAAGACGGCCACATCCAGTTGGCGTCCGTAGGGGCGACCGGCGACCGTAGGAAGTCCTTTAGGGCCGGTCGCCCCTACGGAATCCCGCGCCATTTCCACCGTTCCGCCGGTCGCCCCTACGGAATCCCGAACCATTCCTGCCGTTCCGCCGGTCGCCCCTACCAGGCACCGCCATTTTCATTCTCGGTGGTGGGCGCAGGGCCGTGGATGATCCCTCGCGCGTTGGGCAGGCACGTGACCGGTCGGTCGGCGGGACAGGATTCGCCACTATATCAGTCTACGCAGCTCCGCCAATGCCTCCGCGACCTCGCGGCCCTTGGCTTCGATGAGGTCGAGCAGTTCTTCAGGGGTCCGTGTGTCTTCGTCGCTCCGGGCATTGGGGTTCACGGCCTTGAGGTCGAAGGCGGCATCCTCGACGCCCTGTGCCTTGGCCTTTAGCTCGCGGGCTTGCGCCTCCAGTGCGGAGGCCTCACTCTCCAGCTTCGAGACCTCATCTCCATTCACGAGCGGGGCGCTCTTCAAGTCCTTGACCTGCTCGCGCTCTGCGCGAGCCTGGCCCTCGCACTCGGTCGCCCGGGAGCGCAGCGGGGCAGCCTCCTTGGCCGCGGCGTCCCGCCGGGCGGCGATGTCGACGGTCCAGCTGCGTTCGCCAGTCTCACGCTCGGGCAAGGCGGCAAAGAAGCCGTCGAACTTATCCAGCATGAGCGGCGTCTTCTTCGTGACTTTGACGTCCGAAAGATCGTAGTACCAGATCTTCTCCGTCGGCCCGCCCTTGGTGAAGAAGAGAAGGTTGGTCTTGACGCCCCCGCCCGCCTGGAGGAAGACGCCCGCCGGCAGGCTGACGATGCACCAGAGGTCGCACTCGTCCAGCAACTTGCGCTTGCTGTCGACGAAGGCCCTCTCGTTCGTGCGGAAGAGCACGCCCTCGTCGATCACTATGCCGCAGCGGCCTCCTTCCTTGAGGCTGCCGATGATGTGCTGGAGGAAGAGCACCTGGGTGGCGCCCGTCTTGAAGGCGAATTTCGTCTGCGCCTCTTTCCCCTCCTTGCCGCCAAAAGGCGGGTTGGTGAGGACGACGTCGAACAGCGCGGGCGCCCCCTGAAAGAGGCCGTCATAGGTCGCCGCGCCGGTGAGCGTGTTGCCGTGCCAAAGGTTCGGTTGGTCGATCCCATGCAGCACCAGGTTGGCTAGGGCGATGGGGAAGACGAGGTTCTCCTTCTCCTTGCCGAAGAAGGTATTGTGCTTGAGTTGGCCGACCTCGTCGGAGGTGAGGCCAGGCTGCGCCTGCATCTGCTCGTAGGACTGGGCCAAGAAGCCGCCGGTGCCGCAGGCCGGGTCGTAGACCGTCTCCCCTACCTGCGGCTCGACCGCGCGCACCATGGCACGGATGACCTCGCGGGGGGTGAAGAACTGGCCGCCGTCGTTGCCCTTCTCGCCCATCCTCAGCAGCAGACCTTCGTATACCTGGGAGAGCGGGAAGACGTGGGTCTTGTCGATGGCCTGGGCGCTGATCTCGTGGACCTTGTCCAGCACGTCGAGGAAGTTCTTCTCGGTGTCGATGCGCACGCGCTCGACGCCAGACATCACCTCGGCGATCACCTTCTGGCGGGGCGTGGCTCCGGGCGGCTCCCGCAGGCCCTTGAGGTAGGGCAGCAACTCCCCGTGCACGAAGCCGAAGAGAGAGCCGAGGGCGCCGTTCCGCAGCTCCTCGCGCTTGGCGCCGTCCGGGGCGGCCCAGTCGCGCCAGCGGAACGGCGCCACTAGCGAGGGCGTAAACTCCTCCTGCACCGCCGCGGCCTCGTTCGCCGCCTGCTCCTCCGTCTCGTCGAGGATGCGCAGGAAGAGAATCCAGGTCAGCTCCGGCACGTACTGCATGGCGCCGGCGCAGTTGGAGCGGCGCATGATGTCGCAGACCGACTTGACGGCAGCGTTGACCGACTGCTGGGTGACTAGGGTCCTGCCGTTCCCGTTTCTGGCGAATCGTGCCATCAACCCGCCTCGGCCAAGCGCTTCTTGGTTTCTGCCACCGCATCAGAGACCGTTTCGCGAGTGAGCAGCAGGTCGAGCGCGGCCCAAACGCGCATTGCGCGCACCACCCTTCCCGACTTGACTATTGCACTGGGAATGATGGGCTTGCCGAACGTGTAAAGGAAATGCGGCTCTACGGTTTGAGATTGAATTTCGGGTATGTCGCAATGGAAGTCCTCGACGACTTTCCAGTCATCCACGTGGCAAATGCTCTGCAGTCTGCCGCCATAGCGAAACCCCAAGTAGTTGGGAGGCTCCTTAGGCCAGGTCTTGCCGACCGGATGGAAGTAGCGCCGCTTCTTCTCCACAATGTCAATCCAGTTGAGTTGCGACCATGCAGGGCGTTTCGCAGAGAGCGACACCACATAGACGCTGTTGGATTCCTGATTCTGCACCTTGACTATCCTCCGCAGGTAGGCCCTCAGCTCGCCCAGCAGACGCTTTTCGGCGTGTGTGCGGCCTACCTTATGCGTTAGGCTCTCCATCTCCCTCCAACTCGCGTGACGGACCGGTACCCCTTGCACGTCTTTTAGCAAGCAGAGCGCTGCGTATTCCGGCGAGCACTCGCTCATCACGACCAGGACCTCCGAAATGGCCCCTGCTCCAGCAAATCTACGAACATAGCGCTCCATCTGCTTCTCGCCAGGCAGCCACCAACCCCGCTTCCCCTCAACAATAACGTGCAGGCTTTGGCCTACGACCTCAATGTCAGTATAGCCACCATCTTCCGCGTGCTCCTGAAGGTAAACGCTCACCCCTTCCAGGTCCGCTCTGCCTAGAACACGCTGCAGGAAGGCAGCAAGCAGGCACGGGGACTGCGCCAGCGCCCAGCCAATGCTGTAAGTAATGTCGTTCTCCTTGGTGCCAAGAAGCTCGAAGACGCTGTGGAGCTGCCGGCCGTGGAGGTATAGGTCAGCCACGCCTACGCCTCGCCACTGAAGGCCCGTCGCATTAGCGTGCGCTCTAGGCTGCAAATCTTGGCATCCTGCTCACTCAGCGCACTCGTAATCCGATGGGCCGCAGCGAGATCGTGGTCTAGACGCGCGACGGCGCTCCGCTGAAGGCTCAGCGGGGGCAGATCGATGTTCACGCCAGCTACCTCTTCCGTGCGTATGCGGGGAAGTTGGCCGGGGGTCGTGCGAATTGGAGCCCTTTCCAGATAGATCGGGCTTCGCATGTAGTAGGCGACAAATCGGGCGTCAGCCCCGTCCGTTTTGACCGAGTACACATACTGGTCAACGGAGCACAGGCCGTCAAACTCGGCAACCCACACTTTGTTCAAGTACGGCCTAAGTGCGTCATTCCTCAAATCCGATATACATAGACACGCTTGAGAACCCGCCTTGGTTTGGGTTCTCGGCCCCACAGGAAGGGAGTTGGATGCTCGTCCCAGTCCGCTACGGTGTCCTGCAAGGCTA
>JAMCYS010000097.1 GCA_023473795.1 Chloroflexota bacterium
CTAGGACGAGGCTCAGGCAACCGGGCGACGTGACGACCCCGAGCTATTCGGTAAGGCAGGCTGATCCCGTTGCAGGGCAGACGGAGCGGCAGATGGCCGAGAGAGACGGGATTGATATGAGACGAGCGAAGGCCAGAGTGGCTAACCCGGGCAACGTCTGGCGGACGGTAGGGCCGGCCGTGGGCGATCGACCTCGGAACCTGCTGGCCCCACCATGGTCACGCGGGGAGCTGTTGCGGAGCGGCAACGAGGAGGTTGCTATGTTCAGCAATGCGAAGCCGCAGCCCGAGCGATCCGGTCTCCTGAACTCCACGGCGGCACTCGGGGTTCCGTACGAGACGTCACTTTCTGGCAGGTGGATCCGCTTGCAGGCTGCCGGGAGAGTGGCGTACGTGGTGGAGGGTGCGTGGCAGGAAGGGTGCGTGTTGCTGGTGCTCGCTCCGGATGGGACGCGGCGGGCAAAGCACTATCATCGGCCGGAAGACGCCCTGGCAGCTGCGGTCGAGATCTGCTACGGAGGATAGACATTCGGTCGCGAGCTGGCCTACCGTGGCGTGGAGAACCGGCGAAGGCCGCTACGCCGGCTGGATTCTCCTATGCTCAGTTGCCCTTGGCCGCAACAATGCTCAGCGCTCTCCGGCCGGCGCCCTGCTCCAGTATTCTTTGCGCCTGCCGCACTTGCGGTCTATCTCGGTGAAGCGCTCTCGCCCGTGCTTGGCGACGTTCACCGCGCCCCCCTTCTCGCCTTAAGGCATACCCGGACCATGGTAGTCTGAATTCGCGGGTCCGGTTTGTAGGCACCCGGCCTGAATCAATATCACCGCACTTGGCGGAAGACAAAGGAGGCGAGGATGAATTGGCTCGAGTTCTTCATCGGCGGGCTGCTCGGTTGGCTCATTGGCTGGTTGATCGACTTTCTGGTCTGCCGCCCGCGCCGGGAGGCAGCGAACGCGGATCTCCGCCTTAGTCTGGACAACGCCCACAAGGAATCCGCTTCACTAAACGCGAAGCTCGCAGCGTACGAGGGCATGCAGGTGCGCCTCGACGGCGCCAGTGGCGAGATTGACTTACTGCGAGCACAGGTCGCGAGCGTGGACGACCTGCAGCTGCGCTTGAACGCAGAATTGGCGTCTGTTCGGCTGGGTGTGGTCACCCCGGGCGCCGCGGACGGGGAGCGGGCACACCTGTTCGTCCCATTGACGTCGGCGCCAGTTGGCATTCCAGGTTACTCGGCGCGGACACGACGTGCTTGCGGAGGCTTCTCGCCACCGCTCTTGAAGGCGTCGAACTCCTGCCGTTCGCGGTGGAGGGGAGCGAAACCACTCGCGGAGCGTCCAGAACCGTCTGGAGTGCCCAGAGGTAAAGCCAACGAAGTGACATTGCGCGGGACGAATTGGCCACTCCCGCGTTCAGGCACGGAAGTGGCCTCGTTCTCCGGCCGCTGGCCTCAACACCGCCAGGCGGCTAGCCGCATCTGCCCCAATGCCGCTGGCAGACCCGCTATCGCGCCTGGGCGTGATGAGACGAGAATCAGCACCGGCTAGACGGTCTCACTGCGGGCGAGGACGGGAGGAGCGCCAGCTCAAGAGCAGCAAGACCGCGAAGAACAGCAGTGCACCCAACACTCCCATGAACTGCCCGGCGTCCATTTCGCCAACTCCTTTCCAAGCCCAGCTGGGCTGGAACGTGGCCGGGCGGCAGCCAACCTATAGATATGGTCCGTGGCAGGGAGCGGGCCCTCTCACCTAAGGGACCTGCACAACAAACCGGGCCCGCCAGACGTCTGGCGGGCCCGGTGTCAATTCGCCTGTACCTGCGACGCCGCAGCCCACTTGCCGCCCGGCGCACAGACTTAGAGAGCCCAACTCCGTGAGCTTCCTGCCTACGGGTTAATTATAGCACTTTCAGGCGATTAGGCAAGCTTCAGGAGAACGTGCCAGGGCAAACGCCCGCCTCAGTTCCTCCGGCCGCTACAAGGCCAGGCTCCGAAGAGTATTGGGAAAGGTGGAGCCGCTCCTCTCAGAATCTGTGATGGTATACTGGAATTGACCCCAGTCTCAATCCGGTGGAATGGGCGAGCTGAGGGGTGTGCTGGGTAGTGGGAGCAGTCGCCGCCGACCGGCGCCAGGGCTGGGGGAGTACCACTGGCGGAGCGACGGTCTGTTGTCCAATCGATTACCGTGCGTGCTCGTCGTCGAGGACGACCCGGTTGCCCGCGAGCTTCTGAAGGAGGCAATCGAGGCTGAACTCGGCGTCCGGGTGGTGCTGGCGGCGAATGGGGCCGAAGCCCTGCGACTGCTTGCCGAGCACTGCCCTCAGGTGGTCGTGACCGACGCGCGGATGCCGGTAATGAACGGGATCGAGCTGATCCGGCGCCTCAGACGCCGCCCCGCGACCTACTGTCTGCCCGTGATCGTGGTCACGGCTTCGCTCTGGCTGCGCCACGACGCGCTGGTCGCGGGCGCCGACGCCTACGTCGACAAGCCGTTCGACCTCGACGTTCTTGTGCGGAAGATAGCCCAGTACGTGGAGTGACCCCCAGCCTTTCCCCCTTTGACATCCGAAGCCCTGAGTGGCGCTTGTACCTCTCGTCTCGCTGACTCGCGCCGGTGTGCCCGTCGCATCGCAAGCGGTACAAGGGCGTTACCGGCAAGTTCGTGCTCGAAACCGCTACAGCTGCTCATCACCCCATCGCCACCTTGTTGCGGGCCTCCTACTCCCGCCGCGCCACCTGCATCAGGGCAAGCGTCCACTCGGGGCGCTGGCAGAACCAGGCTGCCACCCCCGCGGACTAGGGGAAGGCCGGCGGTAGTCGCCGTTCGGCGCCAGAACCTGCTCGTCGGTGCTATTGAGGATCGGGAGCGCCAGAGTCTGCGCCAGGCGGCTTTCCCCCATCCCGACCCCAAGGACCTGGAGGGGAACGTTGGCCACGGCGATGCTTGATCTGCTCGTGGCGGCGGACCCCTGCCCGGCCGTGAGGACGCTACTGGTTGGCAGCTGCGGGCAGAGCGCCTGTCTCTCCGTGCGGCTGGTCTCTCTGGCACGCGCTCTGCTCATCCCCTGCCGGACTTGTGCGTACGTCCGCACGCGCTTCGGTGCTCCTGAACAAAGTACAGGCGAGCGGCGCGCAAGCACCGCTACATCACCCCGGCGGACTTCGTCCGCGGGCGCTACGCGAGCCGTAGCCTCGCCCTCGCGGTGGCGGTTACCGGCATCCTGGCGACGATGCCGTACACTGCTCTTCAGCTGGTTGGCATACAGGTAGTGCTCGCCGGGATGGGTATCCAGGGCGATGTGCCGCTGATCATAGCCTTCGTGATCCTAGCCGCTTACACGTATTTCAGTGGCCTGCGCGCGCCGGCGCTTATCGCGTTGGTCAAGGACACGCTGATCTACATCACGATCGTGGTGGCCATTATCGTCATCCCGACCAAGCTTGGCGGCTTCGGCCATATCTTCGCCACGGTTCCTCCCGCCAGGTTGCTGCTAGCCCCCGCGCAATACAGCGCCTACGCCACGCTCGCCCTCGGGTCCGCGCTGGCACTCTTCATGTATCCCCACTCGATCACGGCGGTGCTCAGCTCGCGTAGTCGGCAGGTGATCCGCCGCAACGCGGCGCTCCTGCCGGCGTACACGTTCCTCTTGGGCCTGATCGCCCTGCTTGGCTACATGGCGTTGGCGGCCGGCGTCCAAGCGACACCGCCCTACGGCGCCCAGTTCGCCGTGCCCGCCCTGTTCAACCTGATGTTCCCCTCGTGGTTCGTCGGTTTCGCCTTCACCGCCATCGCCATCGGCGCGCTGGTGCCCGCCTCCATCATGTCGATCGCCGCGGCGAACTTGTTCACGCGCAACATCTACCGGGAGTACCTGCGCCCCAACATTTCGGACCGGCACGAGGCGAACGTGGCCAAGTTGGCGTCTCTGCTTGTCAAGGCAGGCGCGCTCGGTTTCATCGTGTTCTTGCCCACCCAGTACGCGATCAACCTCCAACTGCTGGGCGGCGTGTGGATCATCCAGACCCTGCCGGCGATCGTCATCGGCCTCTACACCCGGTGGTTCAACCGTTGGGCGCTGCTGCTGGGTTGGGCCGCGGGCATGATCGCCGGCACGCTGATGGCCGTCTCGGTTGGCTTCGGATCGACGTTCACCCTGCCCCTGGACGGCACCGCGATCGCGGGCTATTCCGCGTTCTATGCGCTCATCGTGAACCTAGTTGTCGCCGCGGTGGCGACGCCGCTTCTGCGGGCGGCCGGGGTGCGGGATGGGGCCGACGAGACGCGGGCGGCGGACTACACGGAAGTAGGCCCACCGCCGGGCGTACCGCTCAGCGAGGCGGAGGAGCTGCCGCCGGCGGCGTAGCTGCCACGGCGTTCCCGACGGAGTGAGTTAGAGCCCGGCGCTTCAGGGCACCGGGCTCTAACTGCGTCTGTCCAATACCGCAGGGTGGCCCCCGGCGCAGCCACCAGCCTGGTGGTAGAGACGCTTCTGGCGCGGCGGCCCTTGGATGGGCTGCGTTCGCTGCAGGCGATACTACTAGACTGGCTACTTCTCCAGCTCCTTCGCGCAGCAAAGGTAGTAGTGCCTGGCACAGGCATTGACGTCCAGTCTGGCCAAGACGGAGAGGGCCTTAGCCTTGAGATCTTTGGCCTGCGGCACCAGCTTCTCGGCGTCCAGCAGGATGTCGCACAGTTCAGCGGCCCACTGTTCATCTTCATCTGCCAGGGCTTTCTCGGCCGCGGTCAGCACCCTGGCGGCGCCGCCGGCCAGGGCCAGCTGCTTCTCCGCCCGGGCCTTCACCGGCATGAAGCCCAGTCTGGTGGGGTTGCCGTCAAACCAGCCCAAGTAGCCGGAGAAGATGCTGCGGATAGTCCAGGACACCTTGCCGTAGTACTCCTGCAACTGGGGCAAGTCCTTCAGCTGGGCCGGCAACTGCACCCGCTCGACCAGCTGCTCCGGCGTCAAGCCCTGGTTCATACCCTTCAAGGTCTCTTCCACGATGTACTGGACGCCGTCTCGGTAGGTGGTGATAAGGTCCTGAATCGCTTGCCGGCCGCTGACGGCCTCGGTGTGGCCGGGCAACAGATGATCAGGCGCCAGGCGCAAGATCGTGTTGAGAGACTCCACCCAGGCGGCGGCGTTGCGATACTGCCCGCCGCGGACCGGCGAGACGTTGGGGAAGGAGTGGTAGTAGTCGTCGCCGGAACAGAGGACTCTCTCCTCCGGTAGCCAGACGAAGGTTTGGTCATCCGTCTCGCCATCGGCGGCGATCAGTTCGACCGCGATACCGTCGATATTCAGTTTGGACCGCTCACCAGCGACCAAACGTGTCGGTCGCAGAATGGCTGCCTGGCCGAAGGAGGGCATGAAGGCGCCCGCGCCTATATTGATGCTCTCCTCCGGTGTCAGACCGAAGCCCCACTGCTTGGCGCCCCGCGCCGTGCCGACTTCGTTTATCAGCTCGCTCTTGCCATAGGTCGGTACGGTCGGCCGCCGGGCGATTATCTCCTTAGCGTTTGCCGCCAGAATGCCCGCTCCGGACATGTGGTCGGGGTGAGTATGGGTATAAATCAGCGTCTCAATCGGCTTCTTGGTGACCTTCCGCACCTCGCCCAGCGCCGCGCGGCCGTCCTGCTCGTTGATCATAGCATCGATGAGCAGGCAGCTGTCTTCGCCCTCCACCAGAGTGGCATTGCTGCCGATACCGGTGAGGAAGTAGACTTTCTCGGTAATCCGCTTAATGCCCGGCGCCGGGAAGTCGCCGTTGTGGGCGACCAACTGTTGCTCGCCTGTGAATCTAGTCATGGTCGCACTCGTCCTCCAACCGTCAGGGTTGGAGCCATTCTATCACTTGCCGCCAGGGAAGCCTAGCCGGAGGTGCATTCTGCGGAACGCACACGGCGCCAGTCAGTTGGCCGCGGGGACGCCAAGAGGCGTCCGCCACCAAGCCTGTTACCGGCCTAGATGGCGCACGCCCGCGCCGACTGCAGCCCCTGGCTCCATGAACTGCTCTGTCTGCGCCTCGCCCACTCCGTTCACGGTCAACACCGAGAAGCCGCTGCCCCAGACGTTGCCGACCACGTACACGACGTTGCCCTTGATCTCGAAGCGCACCCATCTGCCACTCGTCGATACCTCAAATGGCAACGTGCTGTTTCTGGCGGCGAGAAGCAAGGCGTGTGCCTGCCCACGTCGGCGTAGCGCGCTGCGGGATGACGCAACTGGGACCGACGACATCGTCATCTCCTTCTGCTATTGGTCGGCGCTCCGAACGGGCTGCCGGCCACATACCGCAGACGCCTCGCTTTCCGCCCGAGCCAAACGACATCAGCCCGAGCCCCCCTGTGGGCCACAGTCGCGTAGAGGTAGATTGCCCGGCCACGTGATCGGTCGGTACTCAGACCCTGTCCTCGAACTTCTCCTCCACCGACGCTCAGCCAGCGACGGCAGGAGCGCCCGTGCCGCTCGGGCCTGGCTGAGAGCCTATGATCCTATGCCGGCGGTGAACCAGGCACTACGCACAACTGGCGGCCGGGCCGCGATCGCCGACTTGATCTGGTTGACGAAGCCCTGCGCCGCCCCTCTCTCCAAGAGGGAGATCTCCAGGTTGCGATTCAGCAACACGTCGTTGGTCACGCTCAGCACTACCTTGAAGGCCGTGAGCAAGAGCAGCGCGCCGATAACCGCCAGGAACCAGAAGAGCTGCAGGTTCCAGAGCCTCGCGACCACGAGCGCCAAGCCGGCGACGAGCCGAAACGTGCGGCGGGTCGTGTAGGTGCCGACGGCGGTTACGTCTGCCAACGGGTAGTTGAATGCGGTTGCGCCTTGGGGGATGAGCCAGAGCAGCGTCTAAGAGCGTGTGTGAAAAGCGTTGTCAGGTTGGTCTGAGCCGTCGGAGCATCAAGTGAATCATCGCTATTTGAATCCGAGCCTCGCTGGACTCCGGCAGGGCCTCATAGTCCTTGCTCAAGCGGCGACAGCGGCCGAGCCACGCGAATGTGCGTTCGACCACCCAGCGTCGCGGCAGCACCTGGAACCCTCGCTGCTCCGTCGGGCGCGGCACGATCTCCAGCAACCAGCCGCCAACTTCGCGGGCCCAATCAATGAGCTGCCCAGCGTAGCCACCATCGGCCCAAATCAGACGCAGCCGCGGGAAGCGCCCGAGCAGCTTCGCCAGCACGAGCCTAGCGCCGTCACGGCCCCGGCTACGGCGGCGGGGAAGTTGTCGAATACCAGCCGGCGCGGGATGCCGGCGAAGAAGCGCCAGGCACTTTCCAGCCCGGCAATGACCTCCTCCAGCGTCTGGTGGAGGAGTGGCCACACGAACTGGTGGCGGCTGTGGACCAGGACGACGTTCAGCGCCCAGACGATCTGTCGTTTGCCGGTCGTGGCATCGGCCAGCGGGCCCAGACGCCCGAAGTCCAACTCGGCGACCTCCCCGGGTGCGGTATCGGCCATGCGCACCGTGTCCCGCGAGGCGTTCGCCAGTCCGTTGGCACGCACGTAGCGACGCAACGTCGTATAGGTGACGGGAACCTCGCGTCCGTGCGGCAGCTCGGCGATGCGGGTGAGCTGCAGCCTCTCGTCGCGCAGCCAGCGCGTGATTTGTTCCCGGTGCGGCTCCAGCAGCGCCATCCGCAGGCCCACCCGCTTGTTGGGCACTGTCTGTCCCAAGCGGCTGAGGGTGAGAATCTGAGCGTTGTCGGCCGGTGCGCCTTGGGGCGAGACCCCGAAGCGCCGTGCCTCTGCGAGGTACTTGCCGACCGTGTTGCGCGCCAGACCCGTTGCCTGGGCAATCGTGCGCGCGCTCTCCCCCGCTTGCCAGCGGCGGAGGATCTCGACCACCTGCATCAGTCCAACCTCCCGATACATCGTCACCTCCCCGGTGACGATTATCTAGGACTCGACCTCTCAGGTGGCTCAAAGCTAAATGGCGATCTGCCCCCTAACCTGGCTCAATGCTCGCGGCGAATGACAGACCGGTTTGGCGGCACCACAACAATACGAGGAGAGACTGAGGAGGTTCCACAGTGGTCGACAAACAGAAGGTGAAGGGCAAAGCGGAGGAGCTCAAGGGCAAGGTCGAGCAGGCGGTGGGCGAAGCTACCGGCTCGAAGAAGATGCAGGCCCGTGGCAAGGTCGACGAGGGCAAGGGCGGAGTCCGGGGTAAGGTCGCCGACGTCAAGGCCAAAGCCAGGGCAAGCCTGAGGTAAGCCACCGAGTAGCGGTGGGACTCGAGCCTGGGTGGCCGCACCAGCGCCAATAGCTAACCCCTGAATGGGCCTTCGGATAGACGAAAGGCGGCCTGGATTACGGCCACGTTGTCAGTAGTAGCAGTGCTCACTCTCGCGGCTAAGGAGAAAGACAATGACTCAATCAGATGAACCACGCGCGGTCGGGCCCCAAGAGCCAGTCGTGGTCGTCGAGCGGACCACTCCGCCCGGCGATCCGACACCGGCTGCGGCTGGCCTCGACTACGCAGAGCGCACCGAGCAGGCCACTCGCAGTACGGCTGGCGTGGAGCAACGAGAGCGCGTTGTTACGGACGCGGCTGGCCTCCAATCCCGCGCGCGGGTCGTCCGCGATGTCGGCGCCGAGCAGCGGTTGAACCTGCACACGGTTTCTCAGGTGATCTTACTGTTGTTCGGCATCGTCGAGGCGTTGATTGGGCTGCGCGTCATCTTGAAACTCATCGGCGCCAACCCTGACAACGAGTTCGCGCGCACCATCTACAATGCCGCCGCGCTCTTCCTGGCACCGTTCTTCGGCCTGGTGGGTAGCCCAGCCGCCGGCGGCATGGTCCTGGAGGTGCCATCGCTCTTCGCCATGCTCGTCTATGCCCTGCTTGGCTGGTTGCTGATAAGCGTGGTCTGGCCGCTATTTGAGCGACCAACGACTACCAGCACATCTACCTACGATCGCTACGAGCGCTAGCCGCCCGACTGAAGGCAACTCGGTCGTCTTCCTAGCAATAAAGAAGGCGAGGCCCAGTGCTGCCGTTCGCTCGAGAGAGGAAACTAGATGGCGTCTCTTCTGTCCCCCTCTTCGACCGATCAGCGAAACGCAGCACGTCCACCGGCCATCGCTGCAGTAGGCAGCGAGGCAGCGAGAAGGTGATAATCGGATATGATCGCTCAGGCAGCTAGTCACAGGGACGGCGGCGCACGCGAGGGTCGTGGCAAACTGGTGGTCTTGGCGGCCGGTCGGGACCCCGAACTGCCGGTGCGGCCCGCAGTGGCAGAGGTTCCCGAACTTACGGAGGCTGAGCTGGCTCTGGCCGATTCCCTCGCCCCTGAGGTGCTCGCCGAGGCGGGCGATGCAACCGATGACCCAATCTCGGTCTACTTGCGCGAGGTGCGGCCGATACAGCTGCTTACTCCCCAGGAAGAGGCGATGCTCGGCAAGGCCAGCGCGCTTGGCCTGCAGGCCGAGGCGCGGCAGCCGTCCGGCGAGACCAGCCGAGAGGAGCGCGCGCTAGTCGTGGCCGAGACCGAGCGGGGACGCTGGGCCCGCCTGCGTCTTATTAGAGCTAACCAGCGGCTGGTAATTAGCATGGCCAGGCACTTCTCGGGGCGCGGCCTGCCTTTTGGCGACCTGATCCAGGAAGGCAACCTGGGGCTGATGCGGGCGGTCGAGAAGTTCGACTACCGGCGGGGCTTTCGCTTCAGCACGTATGCCAGCTGGTGGGTGCGCCAGGCGATGAGCAGGGCGATCGCCGATCATTCTCGCAGCGTGCGCCTGCCGGTGCACGTGCTGGAGCAAGCGACACGGGTCCTGCGAGTGGTGGCAAGTTTGGAGCAGACAATGGGGCGTCACCCGAAGACGAGCGAGATCGCGCGCGAGCTACGGATCACGCCGGCCAAGGTCGTGGCATCGCAGCGGGCGGTGCAGGATACAGTATCGCTGGACCTGCCCATGGGCGAGGACGGGAATGCCAGCCTGAGCGACCTCCTCGCCGACGAAGCGGCGCCGGACCCATTCGAGAGGGCGGCGCAGAGCGCCCTGCGTCACCAGCTGGGAGAAGTCCTGTCAGGCCTGGCCGAGCGCGAGCGGCGCGTCCTGGAACTTCGCTACGGGCTGATCGATGGTACCGACCTCACTCTGGAGGAGATAGGCTCAGCCGTTGGGGTCACGCGGGAACGGGCGCGGCAGCTCGAGGGGCTGGCGCTGCTGAGGCTGCGTACGCCCGGCAACCTTGACAAGCTGGCGGATTACCTGCGCTAGCGCTCGCTGGTTCGGGCTGGACCGGAGGCCCAGGTACTAACCCCTCGCCCCGACATCTAATCCCAGAATAAGCTTTAGATAGACGATGGGTGGGCTGGATTGCGGCTATACTATGAGTGATACGAGTGCGCACGCGCGTGCCTGGGGAGAATCGCTACAAGCGCTAGCCTCCAGGCCGAAAGCAGCTCGCTGGTCAGCATGGCGAGAAGGCGACGCCGCGCCACCAGCGTCCCGGCGAGCTCCAGCGCTGCCGTTGGCTCGCGAGAGAGGAAACCAGATGAGTGCGATCGCCCACGATATGCGCAGGCTGCGGGCAATGGCAGCGTTCTTCACCATAGTCTACCTAACCTACGTTTTCATGTATCTCGCGCCGACGGATCGCCTCCGACGCTGGGGAGCGAGGACCTGGTGGCGTCTCTTTCGGCTGGGGCCGGAGTGGCCCACCTAGGTGGGCCAGAGGAGAGACCGCAATGGACATCTTCGGCGTTGTCGTGCTGGGGTTCATCGCTGGGTGGCTCGCGAGTAGGCTCATAGACACGGTCGGCTATGGGCTCATCGGCGACATAGCCGTCGGGGTCGTGGGCTACATTGTGGTCGGCATCCTCGGTGCATACGTCAGCACCTGGCTGGCAAAGCAGCTGCTGGGAATTGACATGGCCGGCTCTATCTTCACCAGCATCGTCGTGGCGCTGATCGGCGCGGTCACCCTGATCGTTCTTTTCACGGCTTTGGGGCCAGCCCGGCGTACTCTGGGCCAGATATTTCTGGGCAGGTAGCACGACCGGGGAGGTCGGCACAGCATTAAAGCGGGCGACTATTGGATTCCGGGGCATTTGGGCGCGAGGCTTGCCACTGGGAAGTCGAGGCCAACGGCAACTGGAGCCTCAGGCCGCGGTAGGCCACCAGGCACCTTCACCGGCGGTGAAAAGCAAGGCCGGGGGGAGAGATAATGTTGCCGCAAACGCCACACCTGCTTCTTCCCTCGCCTGCGCTCTCAAAGCCGGCGGGGGTGCGTCTGCCAGCCGTATAGGTGCTCCTACTACCGCCAGCGGGATATTCGCTGGCACTGGCTGCCCCCGCTCAAGCGCGTCTGCTTTCTGATCACCTAGTCACAGCGGAGAGGGAGATTGAGCGAGAACCGCCGGGCCGAGGGGCCCACCGGTGCTTTCTGGAGCTATCCAGCTGGCAATCTGTTCGAGCAGATTGGGGCGTCGCCGCAGGGTTTGTCGGGCCGTGAGGCCGGCCAGCGCTTGGTGCGTTACGGGCCCAACCTTCTGAAACCCCGCCGCAAGACGGCGACGCTTGCCCTCTTGCTCTCCCAGTTCAGCAGCCCCATCGTCCTGATCCTTATCTTCGCCGCCGGCCTCGCCTTCTACGTGGAGGACCACACCGACACCATTATTATCCTGGCCATCGTCATCGCCAGCGGACTGCTCGGGTTCTGGCAGGAACGTGGGGCAGCCAGCGCCGTCGACAAGCTGCTCGCCATGGTGCACATTCGCGTGACCGCGCTGCGCGACGGCACAGCCGCGGAGATTCCCGTGGAAGAGCTGGTGCCCGGCGACGTCGTTTTGCTTTCCGCTGGCCGAGGCGTGCCGGGCGACTGCCTGATTCTGGAGTCCCAGGACCTGTTTGCCGACGAGGCGACGCTTACTGGCGAAACCTATCCGGTTGAGAAAACCCCCGGCGTGCTGCCGTCAGAAACCGCCCTGGCGCAGCGCACGAACGCGCTGTTTGCCGGCACCCACGTCGTCAGCGGCACGGCCACGGTTCTGGTGGTGCGAACGGGCGCCGGCACCGAGTTCGGCAAGATCTCCGAGCGGCTGCGACTTGGGCCGCCGGAAACCGAGTTCGAGCGTGGGGTACGGCGATTCGGCTACCTGCTGGCCGAAGTTACCGGGGTCCTGGTGCTTGTCGTCTTCGCCATCAACGTCTTTCTGGCGCGCCCTGTGTTGGATTCCTTCCTCTTCTCCCTGGCGCTGGCCGTGGGGCTAACCCCGCAACTGTTGCCGGCGATCATCAGCATCAACCTCGCCCACGGTGCCAAGCGGATGGCTGCGGCCAAGGTAATCGTGAAGCGCCTGGCGGCGATCGAGAACTTCGGCAGCATGAACGTACTGTGCTCCGACAAGACGGGGACGCTCACAGAGGGCATGGTGCACCTACACTCGGCGTTGGACGTGGCAGGGCAAGAGAGCGAGAAGGTGCTCTTCTATGCCTACCTCAACGCCGCTTACGAGAAGGGCTTCGCCAACCCCATCGACGAAGCGATCCGCAGCTACCGCCAGATTGACCTGAGCGCTTACCAGAAGTTGGACGAGATACCGTACGACTTTCTGAGGAAGCGGCTCAGCATTCTGGTCGCGATAGAAGGCCGGCGCAGGCTCATCAGCAAAGGGGCCGTAGACAACGTACTTGCCGTCTGCTCTGTCGCCGAGACCGCCGACGGTCAGCGAGTGGGGCTGGGCACGGTGCAGGCACAGCTGCGGGCGCGTTTCCAGGAACTTGGCGCACAGGGGTTTCGCACCCTCGGGGTCGCCTATCGCGACCTGGAGGGAGAGACCCCGATCACCAGGTCCGACGAGGTCGAAATGACTTTTCTCGGCTTCCTGGTCCTGGCCGATCCACCCAAGGCCGAAATCGCTGCGACGGTAAAACTGCTCAACGACCTGGGCATCTCGCTGAAGATCATCACCGGGGATAACCGGGTGGTGGCCGCCAGCGTCGGCACGCAATTGCGCCTGGAGCGGCCCCGGGTCCTCACCGGGCCGGAACTGCACCAAATGAGCGACGCGGCCCTCCAGCAGCGGGCCGGCGGGACCGATATCTTCGCCGAGGTGGAGCCGAACCAGAAGGAGCGCATCATTCTGGCGCTCAAGAAGGCCGGCCACGTGGTCGGTTACCTGGGTGACGGCATCAACGACGCCCCGGCGCTACACGCTGCCGATGTCGGCATCTCCGTCGACAATGCCGCGGACGTCGCGAAGGAAGCCGCGGACTTCGTGCTTCTGGAGAAGGATCTGGGAGTGCTGGTCCAGGGTGTAAGGGAAGGGCGGGCGACCTTCGCTAATACCCTCAAGTACGTGTTCATGGCCACCAGCGCCAACTTCGGCAACATGTTCAGTATGGCCGGCGCTTCGCTGCTCCTTCCCTTCCTGCCGCTTCTGCCCAAGCAGATACTGCTCACCAACCTGCTGACCGACTTTCCCGAGATGACCATCGCCACCGACAACGTGGACGTCGAGATGGTGCAAGGGCCACGACGGTGGGACATCCGGTTCATCCGCAACTTCATGATGACCTTCGGGCTGGTCAGCTCGGTATTCGACTACCTCACTTTCGGCGTCCTCCTGTTCCTGGCCCGGGCCAGCACCGCGCAGTTCCGAACGGGTTGGTTCGTCGAGTCGGTGGTTTCCGCCTCCCTCATCGTCTTAGTCATCAGAACGCGGCGGCCGCCCTTCCGCAGCAGGCCTAGCAGGCAGTTGCTGGTAGCCACGCTGCTGGTCGTGGGAGCCACTGTAGCCCTACCCTATAGCCCGATTGCCGGCTACCTGGGCTTCGAGCCACTGCCGGCTTCCGTACTGGCCCTGATCGCGGTCGTCGTGGTGCTCTACATCGCTACGGCGGAGGCGGCAAAGCGCTATTTCTATCGCTAGGCGAGGCCTAGCATATAGTTGGTGGTCCCACTGAAGCCACCCACGTGTGGCAAGGAGTTAGGTGAAGCAATGAGTATGCCTACTAGGCCCTCCGATAGTCCCACCAGACGCAACGCGGGCGACAAACCGACAGCACCCCCGCCCCGACCTCTTGTGCGGCGGCTGTGGTGGTTGGCAATGGCGGTGCTTCTGGCGTGGAATCTCTACGCCTTCTTCGCCCCGAAGGCGCCGCCCGCGGTGGCCCTCTCGTACACCGCCTTCCTGGGACAGGTCCGTGCCGACAATGTGGCCAGCGTGACTTTGGCAGGGCAGAACGCCGACGGCGTCTTCAAGAACGCGATTGTACAACCACCGGACGTCGGGGCAAGCGCGCCCACGGCCGCCCCGACGGCGGCGCAACCTTCGGCGGCGAGCGCAACTCCCGCCACTTTCACCAGGTTTACGACGGTCATGCCGGTCACCGGTGACGTTCAACTTCTTCCCCTGCTCGAGCAGCACGGCGTCAGCGTAACGGTCAAGGACACCACCGGAGGGTCGTGGTTCTTGGACCTGGCGACCAGCTTGCTGCCGGTGGCGCTGCTCGTGGGGATGCTGTTCTTCATGGGCCGCCAGAGCCAGCGCGGCACCCAGTCGCTCTTTGGCTTCGGCGGGAGCAAGGCGCGCGTCTACGATCAGGAGAAACCAGGGATCACCTTCGCCGACGTGGCGGGCCAGGTGGAGGCAAAGGCGGAACTCCTAGAAGTAGTCGACTTCCTGAAACGACCGCAGCGCTACCGGCACCTGGGCGCGCGCTTGCCGAGAGGCGTGCTGTTGATCGGCCCTCCCGGGACGGGCAAGACCCTTCTGGCCAGGGCTGTCGCGGGCGAGGCTGGCGTGCCCTTCTTCAGCATCTCGGCCTCAGAGTTTGTCGAGATGTTCGTCGGCGTCGGCGCCAGTCGGGTACGGGACCTCTTCACCAAGGCGAAGGCCGCCGCTCCCGCCATCGTGTTCGTGGACGAGATCGACGCCGTCGGCCGCCAGCGGGGCACTGGGATGGGCGGCGGTAACGACGAGCGAGAACAGACCCTCAACCAGTTGCTGGTTGAGCTGGACGGGTTCGACGACCAGACCAGCGTCATCGTGATAGCGGCCACGAATCGTCCAGACGTGCTGGACCCGGCGCTGCTGCGACCCGGCCGTTTCGACCGCGAAGTGACGGTAGGCCTGCCGGACCGCGCCGGGCGCCAGGCGATTCTGGTGATCCACACTCGCCCCTTGCGTCTCAGCCCCGGCGTCGATCTGGAGTTGCTGGCGCGGCGCACGCCTGGCTTCTCGGGGGCCGACCTGGCCAACCTGGCCAACGAGGCGGCTCTGGCAGCTGCCCGGCGCGGCGAGACCGACGAGGTCGACGTAAGGGATTTCGACGAGGCTATGGACAAGATCGTTCTGGGAACCCGACAGGCCGGCCTACAGGACGAAGGCGAACGGCGGTTGGTGGCCTACCACGAGGGCGGCCACGCTCTGGTGGCCAGGCTGACCCCCGGGGCGGACCCGGTGAGCAAGATCACCATCATTCCCCACGGTCGTGCGCTGGGGATCACCGAGCAGTTCTCCGAGGAGGACCGGCGCAACTACTCTCGTGCTTACCTGGTTGGTCGCCTGACTATCTTGCTCGGCGGGCGCGCTGCCGAGGAGGTGGTGTTCAGCGACCCTACCACAGGCGCGGAGAGTGACTTGAAACAGGCTACTGGCCTGGCCCGACGAATGGTGGGGCTGTGGGGCATGAGCGACGAGCTGGGCGCCATATGGTACGGGGTGGGAGAGACCCATCCCTTCCTGGGGCGGGAGATGGGAGCGCCCAAAGAGTACGCCGAAGCGACGGCCGCGGAACTAGACGTGGCCGTTCGGAAGCTGGTGGAGAGGGCTCATCAGCAGGCTCTAGAAGTTCTGCAAACGCGCCGGGCCTGCCTGGACGCCCTGGCGGCCGAGCTGCTGCTCCACGAATCGTTGGATGGGTCGCAACTCGACGCCTTGCTGGCGGCGGACAGGGCCTGCGCGCTGAGCAGGGATGGCCAGGGAGAGACCGCTGCCCTGGCGGCCTACGACGAGAGGCGCCAATGATACGCCTTTTGCAGCGTACCTCAGGGCCCGAATCTAACCCTTGAATAAGCCTTCGATAGACGATGGCCGGCCGGGGTTAGGGCTACGCTTGCAGATGGAGAAGTGTTCTTAAGGCAATACGCGTGAGCAAGAAAGCCGTTCGCATCAACGTGACGAATGAGCAGTCCGGCAGGCTCCTGCAGGACGTGTTCAGCAACGTGCGTTTGTCAGGGCCGGAGCGGCGACTGGCGGTCAGGAAGGAGTTGCCACTCCCCGCAGACGGCAGCCGCGTCGATCTGTACTGCCAGGGGAAGTTCGTGGGGGCGGTGTAGCGATTTCTATGGAGGGGAAGGATATGAGAGAACAACGGGAGCTGACGGTAGAAGAGAGAATCGTGTCGGCGCCACAAATGCGCCGGCTGCGCCACGAGGGAATAGTGCCGGCGAACATCTACGGGCAGAGTCAGCCGTCGCTGGCACTGCAGGTGGACGGTATCGTTCTGCAGAGACTGCTGGCCCGCGGTGGAAGCAACGTCATCCAGTTGAAGGTGGGTGACAAGCCCGCGGTCCAAGCGTTGATCAAGAAGGTGCAACGCGATCCCGTCAGCGGCAAGACGATTCACGTGGACTTCTTGCGGGTCGCGGCCAGCGAGAAGATGAAGGCCCGCGTCCAGCTCCACTTCTTCAATGAGGCGAGGACAGGCGGCGGGGGTCAAGGTATCGTATCCCGACCACTGAACGAAGTAATGGTCGAGTGTTTGCCAGCCGCTCTCCCGGCGAACATCCAGGTGGATCTATCTACGCTGCGGGAGATAGGATCGGCGATCCGCGTAGGCGATCTGGTCGTAGGCCCTGGAGTGACTGTCACAACCGATCACAACGAGCTGGTAGCGGCCCTGCATCAGCAGGTTCGTGGCGAGAAGGCGGAAGGCGTGGAAGGGAAGGTGGAAGCCGTGGCGGCCGCGCCAGCGCCCCTGGGAACCTGAGTCGCCGAGCATCAGCAGACTGCCTGACCGAATCGACCGGCACTGCCGTTGCCCTGTTCGGCACGGTCATTGTAGCGCTGGTAAGGGCTCGCCCCGGGGCGAGCCCGACAGGGCTGGCGACTCTAGGATCCGCCGTTCTATCTAGGGCTCACGCCCACGAGTCCTCATCGGGGAGAGACGCGTAGGTTCGAGCTGCGTCGCGGCTCGGCACTTGCGCACCAGGCCACCACCGGCATCACGTGCCGGCGTCGAGCTCGCCGCTAGCATTGTCGCGGAGTTGCCAGCCGACGTGCTTGCCGGCTTCATCGCGCGCAACCACCGGCCCGGCGCCCGCGAAAGTATCGGTCGGTTCTTCCTCGCCAGCATCGGCGTCAGGGTAGTCGCCCGTCTTTGCAGTGGACGTGGAATCGGAATCGGCTCCGTCCGCGTCATCGTCATCGTCATCGCCTTCGTCCGCTGAGCGCAGCAGCCCGTTTCTTGTGAAGGCCCGCACGACCTCGGCGACCTCGCGGGCGGGAAATGAGACTTTGTCCGCCTGGCTGGGGTCGCGATGGGTCTCGCGGAGGAGTACCCGCACGGGACTGGCAGTGCTGGATGCCAACGCCGCCGCATAGCGGTTGCCGCCGCTCATTAGCCCGAGGAGCCGGCTGGCCAGGCGTGCCTTCACCGCGCCCAGTAGCCTGCCATGCGGGTCGCGGACGACAAGCGTGCCTCCCTCGGCGCACAACTCCAGCTCGGCACCTGGCGAGTAGTTCGCCAGATCCGCCACGTGGGCGGACCTGGTGAGGGTCGTCTCCGCCGAGGTGCCGGGATCGGTGACGAAGACCCGCGGGTCGATGGCGCTGGAGCTCGGCGTAGGAGTAGCCGTCTCCGCCGTGAGCAAAGACAGCCGCGCCAGGTTCTTGCTGGCGACACTGTTGAGCGCGTCCAGATCAAGTGATTGCTGATAGGTGGCGGCCGCCTCCTCATAGCGCCCCAGTTCGGTGAGGCACTTGCCCAGTCGGTTGAGGCTGCTCGTGTCCTTGGGGCGGAGGCGGAGCAAAACACGGTTGGCCGCGGCCGCCTCGGCCCATCTGCCCTCTCCTGCCAGGGAGACTGCCCTGTCGGCAATCTGCTTGCCATTGCCTCCCTGTAGCGGGCCATATGGTCGCGTGACATCAGTTCCGGTCGAATAAGGCATTCTCTAACTCCCTTCTCACCTCGCTCTTGGCAATGGTGGGAAACCAAGGTGCATCCTCGGAAACGGCGCCTGGCGTGCACCACAACGACAGCCTGCTACCTCGCCAGTGCACGCTGGCGCTTGCCATGGGGAACGAGACTCAGGGGCGACGCGGGAAGCCGACAGAACTCTTGGCCGCCCGGCCCGACGGATGGATGTAGTCGAAGAAGCGCGCCATGGCCTCCGGGCCGGTGCCCTCGAACGTCAGCAGGGTCTGCTCCCGTCGGGCCTTCTCCTGCGGACGGTACAGACGGTATCGCTTCACCTCTGTCGGCCAGCCTACCTCTGTGTCCACGAGGAGGTGGTGCTCGGCCTCTAAGTGCCGTTGATACTCCCAGGGCTGCGAGGCTCCCCTCTGGGCCGGCTGGCCCTGGTGCCCCTCGCTCGGGGCGAGACTGCGTCTCTCGTTGCTCGTGTCTGCCATAGCTGAGTCTCCTTCAGCAGCGTTGCCACTGCCATCGTGTTACTGGCCGCGCCGTGCGCGGCGGTGCCCGTAGTTCGGAGCTGATACCCCAACCGCCGCTGCCGTCGGGCACTACCGCGTTGCGACAGGGGCCAGATCCAGAGGCAGGCGAACGCCTCCCGGCCTACCACCGCCGGTACTTTCCTTTGCCGGGGATCGGCGGGCTCTCCGGCAGGGAGCCGTTGGGCGCGGAGCGCAAGGCAAGCGGGCGTTGGCGGCCGTGACGCCAAGCGGACGCCAACGCCGCGCGGATATCTGAGTCCAAGGGTTGCAGCTGGGCCACCGGCAGGCGGCCCAGCTGCTGGGGCAGACCACGCCGGGGTCTCTGTCCGCTCCGAACCGCAATTCGAGGAGATTGGACCTACTGAAGAGGCAATCGGGCCTACTCAGTGCCCGGCAATTGCCCCGGGCGCGGGCTTGGCGACCCCGGCTTAGGCAAGTCCTTACTTGTCGGGGCGGGCGAGGCGGCCAATCAGCGGGGCTTGAAACGGCCCGGCCGGGCAAAGGCGGGGTTTTCGCGTCCTGCCCGATCCGGGGGTGGGCGTTTCGTCTCTTCTATCCCTAGTCTCAACATAAGTATACCACGTCTGCCCGGGCCGTGCCCTCCGGGTGGTAGCACCAGCCTCTCTTTGCCAGCGCTTGAAGCAGGATTTGCTATTGCCGCCCGGATCGAGTATACTTCCGTTGCTTGTACCTTTCCGCGGTTCTCCAGGAACGCCTCGGCGAGATTCGGCCCCAAGTGGGCTGTCTCTCCAACTCGTGCTTGCGCTGACGGATCGTTGCCGGCGAAGAAAAATATAGGAGTCAGCGTGATCACGATGCAAGACAAGACCCTCACCTGCCGCGACTGTGGGCGCGAGTTCACCTTCACGGCGAGCGAGCAGGAGTTCTTCGCACAGAAGGGCTTCACCAACGAGCCGGGCCGCTGCCCGGAGTGCCGCGCCGCCCGCAAGGCCCAGAATGGCGGCAGCGCCAGCTATGGCCGCTCGGAGCGGCAAATGTACCCGGCGGTCTGTGCCGAATGCGGCAAGGAAACCCAGGTACCGTTCCAGCCGCACGACGACAGACCCGTGTACTGCTCGGACTGCTTCGCCACGAAGCGCCCGAGCGGCGGCTACGAGCGCACCGCCAGCCGCGGTGGTTACGGCCGCAGCAGCAGCAGCCGCTGGTAGACGGCGCCGCCGCCTAAGTACCTCGCGCAATCCGGAGGGATGGCAAAACGCCATCCCTCTTTGTTGTCACGGATTCTCCCCGGTAACCTCTCACTTCGCTCGTTCCCCTTCCCGCCTATTGGCGCCACTCGATCGCACCCCGTGAGCTGGGCGCGCCTGCGCCTGGCCGATGGGCCCGCCCATGGCAGCACCACCGATGTTGCCCCTGCCTGGCACAGCAGTTGCTACGTCAAAGGACAGCGTTAGCAATTGGCATGGTGGAACCCCAGGAGACCTTTGGTTGCGGGCTAAGGCCGGGGCAGAAGGCGACGACGACGTCGGGGTGGAGGTGCGCTTGACGGATTCCTCGGACACGATCAATCGTGTGGACGTCCTCTGCGGGGTCGGCCGCCCTTTCTTGTCCCAGTCTAGTCAGCCGCGACCCGCCTTTGCCTACGCCCGCGCAGGCGACAAGTAACTTCGCTTACCAAAATAGGGGGTGATCGGCAAGTCCGAACGAGGTGGCGTGGCATCGCCCCGGCTTAGCCAGAGGACAACCTCCCTGACGAGACCGCTGCCGAGAAACGCCCCTCACTGGCGACGCCGTCTGGGACGGCAATTGGCGACCCGCTACGGCTTCCCCGTTGTCTGAACCGTGGATACCACCCCTCTCCCGGCAACGAGGCTGCCTCTCAATCAAGGTTGAGCAACTCAGCAAACAGCGATCGTTGGAGGCTTCAAGTTGAACAGGAATCTCTACCGGTGGAACCCGCTGTTGGGTTTGGCACTGGCTGGCGCTATGGTGCTGGCAGGCTGCACGCAGCCGGCCGCGGCGCCGACGGCATCCCCGACTTCTCCCGCCGCGGCCGCTCCCACCGCCCAAGCGACAGTGGCCACAACCGCGTCGACGACGACAACGAGGCAGGCGACGACCACTGGGGCGACCCAGACCTCGGCCGCGACAACGGGCCAAACGGGCGCCGCTGCCCCGTCCAACATCAGCGGCAAGATAGCGCTCTTGCTGCCGGAAACGAAAACCACGCGCTATGAAACGGCGGACCGGCCTTACTTCGAGCAGAAGTTGAAGCAGCTCTGCCCCAACTGCCAGGTCCTCTACAGCAACGCCAATCAGGACGCCTCTGCCCAGCTCTCCCAGGTGGAAGCAGCGTTGGCCAACGGCGCCCAAGTTCTGGTACTGGACCCGGTGGACTCCGCGGCCGCCGCCACGGCTGCCGACAAGGCTAAGGCGCAGGGCGTACCCGTGATCGCCTACGACCGCCTGATCCTGAACTCCAGCGGGGTCAACTACTACATCTCCTTCGACAACGTCCGGGTAGGGGCGCTGCAGGCACAGAGCCTGGTAGACAGGCTCAACCAGCTGGGCAAGACGAACCCGCGGATCGTGATGATCAACGGCTCGCCCACCGACAACAACGCCAAGCTCTTCAAGCAGGGCGCCCACAGCGTCTTCGACCCCTTGGTCCAGCAGGGCAAGCTGACCATCGCCAAGGAGTACGACACGCCGGATTGGAGCCCCGACCAGGCGCAGAACGAGATGCAGCAGGCCCTCACCGCCCTCGGCAACAAGGTCGACGGGGTCTATGCCGCCAATGACGGCACCGCGGGCGGGGCAATCGCCGCGATGACCGCCGCTGGCCTCGCGCCCCTACCGCCGGTGACCGGCCAGGACGCCGAGCTGGCGGCCATCCAGCGTATTCTCAATGGGCAGCAGTACATGACGGTCTACAAGGCCATCCGGCCGGAGGCCGACGCCGCGGCCCAATTAGCGTTCGACCTGCTCACCAAGACGACCGTGCCGCAGAGCGTGACCAATGGGAAGACCACCAATAACGGCAAGATCGACGTTCCCTCGGTGCTCCTGACGCCGGTGGCCGTCACCAAGGACAACGTCAAGAGCACCGTCGTCGCCGACAACTTCTGGACCGTGCAACAGATCTGCACGTCAGACGTGGCCGCCGCCTGTAAGGCCGCCGGTCTGCAGTGAGTCCCTCCTCCTAGAGGGAGGCGGCTAATTCGGTCGACCGCGGGGCGCGGCTCCGCGGTCGACCGCCCTACGGGCGAGGTGCAAGGCCGTGAGCGAACCCCAGAGACAACCCGTGCTCGAACTGCACGGGATAAGCAAGCGATTCGGCGCCGTGCAAGCGCTGTCAGGCGTGGACTTCGAGGTCTTCGCGGGCGAAGTCGTGGCCCTCGTGGGCGACAACGGCGCCGGCAAGTCCACCCTGGTGAAGGTCATATCCGGCGTGTACCGGCCGGATTCTGGACGGTACATCTACAAAGGGCGTGAGGTGACGGTGAATAGCCCCAAAGTCGCCACGGACCTGGGCATAGAGACCGTCTACCAGGACCTCGCCCTCTGCGATAACCTCGATGTTGTGGCCAACCTCTTCCTGGGCAGAGAGAAGGTGGCGCCCCTGGTCCCAGGCGTGGTAAGCCCCATCGACGAAATCCAGATGGAGAAGACCGCCGGTCAGGTCATTAGCGACCTGCACGTGCGGGTGCAAGATGTGCGCTTGCGCGTGGCCTCTCTTTCGGGAGGCCAGCGCCAGTCGGTGGCCGTGGCGCGCGCCGTGATGTGGAACTCGACCGTGGTCTTGATGGACGAGCCGACCGCGGCCTTGGGAGTGGAGCAGACGAGGCTCGTCAAGGATCTTATCCTTCGCCTTCGCGAGAAGGGGCTCGCTGTCGTCGTAATCAGTCATAATTTGGCGGACGTCTTCGACGTTTCGGACCGCATAATCGTGCTCCGGCTGGGACGCCGGGTCGCCACTCTTGCCACCCGCACCTCACACGCCGAGCAAGTAGTGAGTGTGATCACCGGAGCCACTTTCGGCGCGCAACTCGATGAACACGGTAGGCCAATCGCGGATTAGCGAGCACAGAGGTATTGAGAGATGGCTACTCAGGAAGTAGACCAAGTTCGTGTGGGGTTTGTCGGGAGAATAGCGCGATCCCTGAGGCAGGGGGACATCGGTTCGCTGCCCGTCTTACTGGGTCTGGTTCTGATCGCGATTGTCTTCCAGATTGCCAACCCCAACTTCTTGACGCCGTTGAACTTGACTAACCTGATGGTGCAGATCTCAGCCCTCGGCACGATAGCCGTGGGCGTGGTGCTCGTGCTGCTGATCGGGGAGATCGACCTTTCGGTTGGCGCGGTGAGCGGTTTGTGTGCGGCCATCATGGCCGTGCTGTCGGCGAAGAACGGGCTGCCCGCCTCGGTCGCCGTGCCGGCAGGCCTTGTTGCCGGATCCTTGATTGGGCTCCTGCAAGGGTCCTGGTTCGCCAAACTGCGCGTCCCTTCCTTCGTCGTCACCCTCGCCGGCTACCTTGGCTGGCAGGGGGTGCTCCTCTACGTCCTTGGCGACACGGGGACGGTCAATCTCACCGACCCGGCGATAACCGGCATCGCCAACACCAGATTGCCTCTTTGGCTCGGCTGGGCGCTGGGCATCGTCTTTGTCGTCGGCTACGCGGTCGTGCGCTGGAATGAACGACGGCGGCGGGGCCTGGCGGGCGTCAAGCGGGAGTCGCTGTCTTCGCTGGTCGTGAACGTCGGCGTCGTCGCCATCGGCACGCTGGTGGCGGTAGCCGTCATGAGCGTGAATCGTAACCCCAACAGCACCATACCCATCCAGGGGGTGCCCTCCGCGGTCGTGATCCTGCTCGGCTTCGTCGTACTCTTCAACTACATCACCGAGCGCACCGCTTTCGGTCGGCACGTGTTCGCCGTCGGCGGGAATGTGGAGGCGGCGCGGCGGGCCGGTATCAACGTAGACCGGGTGCGGATCACTGTCTTCGTCCTAACATCCACCCTGGCGGCCGCCGGTGGCATCCTGGCTGGTTCGCGACTGTTGGCGGTGAACCAGTCCTCCGGCGGCGGCGACCTGCTGCTCAACTCCATCGCCGCGGCGGTGATCGGCGGCACGAGCCTTTTCGGGGGGCGGGGCAGCACCTGGGCCGCGCTTCTGGGGGCGCTCGTTATCGGTGCGATCGCCAACGGCATGGACCTGCTAGGTCTGGCGTCCTCGATCAAGTTCATCGTCACTGGCGTCGTCTTGCTCCTCGCCATAACCATCGACGCCGTCTCCCGTTCGCGTCGCGAGGTGTCCGGCAGGTAGGGCCCGCGGCTCGGCGTCTGCCCACCGGCCTCGCCGGCCCGAGCATCGAAGTCCCCGGTCTCATCGTTCACCCGCTTGGGAGTCGTGACGGCAGACTGCCAGACTGCTTGACGACAGCGGCAAGCGCTCCCATAATGAGGATTGGGCGTCGCTCGGCGACCTCTCCCTGCCAGAGTGCACCTCCCCGTGAGCTGCCCACACTTCGGGCAGCTGGGGACTGAGCCAGATCGTGGAGGCGACGGCAGACCTTGTCTGAGAGTGGTCGATGGTGAGCACGGGCGGCGGTGTTTCAGTATCGGCTGCGAGCAAGCCTCGCTCCGGGCACGCTTCCCGCTGGGTCGCTTTGCGGCTATTGGCCATCCTCGTCCTGATGTGCGCGCTCGTGGGCTACCTTGCCTGGCACCAAGCGGCGGTAGCGCGCGACACCGCCCAGAAGTCGGCGCTGCGCTACAGTCGTGAAGCGGCGATTAGCATCGACGGCTTCCTCACGGCCACACAGCGCATGCTCGTCACCCTAGCAGCTCAGCCCGCCTTTCAGGAACAGGACGCGGCGGCGGCCACGCGCACCCTGGCCGACCTGCTGCGGGGCAATCCGCAGTACGCTAACCTCTGGGCGACGCGGGCGGATGGCTGGAACTACGCCAGCCCCCTGCCCGCCCCAGGCGGTGGTCAAATCTACATCGGCGACCGCCAGTATTTTCAGCAGGCTATCTCTGGCGAACCCCTAACGGTGCAGTCTGTCCCCGACAACCGCCAGCACCCCACGCGGTTTGCCGTGGTCATGGCCTGGCCGGTGCGTGGCCCCGACGGTAACGTCAATGGCATTGTGTCGGCGGCGTTTGAACTATTGCCCGTCCAGCAGGTTCTCGACAACGTGGGCTTGCCCCCCGAGAGCAGGCTCACCGTCCTGGACGAGGCGGGCTACACTATTGCCCGCTCGCCCGATCCCGAGCCCTGGGTGGGGAAGAACAGCGCGGACACTCCCATCTGGCGGGAGCTGCAGGCGCAGCGCGAGGGTGTCTTCGAAGGCCCCTCCGTCGACGGGGATCAGCGACTGGCCGGCTACACGGCCGCCTCCCTCGCCCCCTGGAAGGTGGTGGCGAGCTTCCCTCCCTCCATTGTCGACCCGCAAGTGCGGGATGTCGTGCTCAGGACGTTGCTGCTGCTGACCCTACCCATCTTGGCCGCGGCCTACCTCTCGCTGGGGGTGCGGCGTGTCGTGGCTAGGGAGGAGACCGAGCGGGAAAGGCTGCTGGTGGAGGTGCAGCGCCAGGAGGCGCAGCTGCTCGACCAGAATTCAGAGTTGCGGGCGCAAGAGGAGGAGCTCCGGTCGCAGGGGGAGCAGATACAGACGCAAAACGAGGAACTGACCACCGCCAACGAGGCGTTGCTCGAAACACAGCGCAACCTGGTCCAGACCAACGAGCTGTTGCAGATCGAGCGGACCCAATGGCTGGCCACGGTGGAGAGCATGCTCGACCTGGTAGCGGTTTGCGATGCCCAGGGACGCGTCACCTACATCAACCCGGCCTACAGGCAGCACGTCGGCTATCTCGTCAACCCAAACATGCCGCTGGCGGAGCACCCCCGGTACTACCGCCTCTATCGGCCCGACGGCTCGCTCTTCGCGCCGGAGGAGCTGCCCTTGCAGCGGGCGGCGCTGACCGGCGAGGACGTGCACGAAGTGGAAGTTGTCCAGCGCACAGCCGACGGACGGGAGTACGTCGGCGTCTTCAACGCCGCGCCGCTGCGGGACTCCAGCGGGCGGGTCGTCGGCGCCGTGACGGTGGGCAGGGACGTGACGGCGCAACTCAAGGCCCAAGCCGAGCGAGAGCGGCTGCTGGCGGAGGTCCAGGCGGCTAACCAGCAGCTGGCGATAATCACGGCGCAGGCGCGGCAGAGTGCGGCCGAGGCGGAGCGGCAGGCCGCGCAGCTCTCGGCCCTCCTAGGCAGCGTGACGGACGCCATCGCCATCGTCGACGCCGCGGGCAAGGTGCTGCTGCGCAACCAGGCCGCGATCCGGCTTACCGGGGTAACCCTGGAGCAGGCGCCCGACCTGGGGCGGTACTTCGAGGCCGTGCGGGTACTCTGGCCCGACGGCACGCCCATGCTGGCGGGGCAGCGCCCCTTCGATTTGCTCCTGCGAGGCGAGCCGGTCGCCAACCTCGAATACGTACTGGAGCGCCGGGATGGCTTCCGGCGGCGGGTAGTCGCCTCGGGCGGCATCGTGCGTGACGAGCGAGGCGAGGTGGCACTGGCCATCGCCGTCACGCGTGACGTGACCGAGCTGCGCCGGCTGGAGGAGTCGCGCGAGGAGTTCGTGTCGCTCATCTCCCACGACCTTCGCCAGCCGCTCACCGTGATCAACGGCATGGCGCAGTGGCTGCGGCAGCGCTTGGCCGGGGCTAGCATGGCGCGGGAGGCGACCACGGCCGAGCGCGTCCTTGCCAGCGGCAGGCGGATGGCCGTGATGATCCAGGACCTGGTGGATTCCTCGCGGCTGGAGGCGGGCAAATTGGAACTGGTGCGCGAGCCGACCGACCTGCCGCGTCTGCTGCAGGACATCGCCGGGCGCCTGGGCACGCCTGAGGATCAGGCTCGCTTGCGCATCGAGGCGGCGGAGTCGCTGCCCCTGGTGCTGGCCGATGCAGAGCGTCTGGAGCGGGCGGTCGTCAATCTCATCACCAACGCCTGGAAGTACTCGCCAGGCGAAGCGTCCGTCGTCGTCAGGGCCGAGTATGACGACGATGCGGTCGTGGTCTCAGTGAACGACCAGGGCGTGGGCATCCCGCCGGAGGACCTGGGACGGGTCTTCGAGCGCTACTACCGCGCGGAGACGGGTAAGAAGACCGAGGGCCTGGGCCTGGGGCTGTACATCACTCGACTCATCGTGGCGGCCCACGGCGGCCGCATCTGGGTGGAGAGCGAACTCGGCAAGGGTAGCACCTTCTCTTTCGCGTTGCCGCTGGCCCGCTGAGTCCGCCGCGAGTGCCTATCGCCGGGGAGAATGCTTCGGTTCGTTCAACCCCCGTCCCTGGTGAGCTCGCGCAGCCTCGCCTCTATGGCCGCTCGGCCGACTCTGAACCGATAGGCCAGGACGTCGACGTCCGCCGTTTGCCGCAAAGCCTCCTCCAGCCAGGGGCCGGGCATCAAGACCCGGGCCGCGAAGGCGTTGGCCAGCCACTCCTGGTAGTCGGCGCCGCCGTGTGGCAGGATGCCCTGCGCCCGCTGCAGCACGTGGAAGGCCTCGTGGAAGATGGAGAAGCGCTGGGCCGAGCGGGAAAGCGATTCCTCGACGAGGATGAGCCAGCCGTGGCGGCTGGGCTTGACCACGCCGCGGTGACCCCAGCCAAGCCGCCGCCGGAAGATGTAGACCGGCCGGCTGGGGTCGCAGAAGGCCACGAGGTTGGCCGGCACCGGCGGTGCCCCGACCCCACCCTGCCGCAGTAGCCGGCTCGCCAGCGCCTCCAGCTCCGCCTTGTCCCGCGCCGCCCGCTCCCTGTAGAGACCGCCTTCACCGCGCCCAGCCACGAGCCACCTCCCGGCGGCACGGTGAGAGGCCGCCTGAAGGGTATTATACTAGAACAGGTGTTCTGTAGCAAGGGGCAAGTCTAACCCGATAGCCCCCGGTCTAAGCCGGGCCGCGGCCGCCTCTAGCCGCCCCTCGGCTCCGCCTCGCGCCGGCGCACCCGCTGATCGAGCTCCTCTTCGACCGAACGGATGGCCTCGTAGGTGGCTACCAGGGCCCGGCGTACCCCCGGCTCGTTGGCAAAGCGCCTGCCGAGGTACATGTGGAAGTCGGGCAGCCCCTCGTCGCCGCCGGGCTCGCGTCCCGGTTCCAGCAGGAGCTCCATGGGTGACACGTCGAGCGCGCGAGCCAGTCTGTTGATGGTCGACAGCTGGATGTCGCTGGTCCGGTGTCCTTCGAGGCGCGAGATGTAGGACTGGGCGACTCCCGAGGCGCGAGCCAGCGCGCCCTGGCTCATTTCGCGGCTGTCCCTGAGGCTCTTGATTTTCGGGCCGTCGATGACAACGTCAACCACGCGTCCCCTCCATACCTGGAGGATTATACTCCTATGCTCAGTCGTATGGTAACGAGACAGAGACAGGCTGTCGTGGGGTAGGGAGGTGGAGGCTCGGCCCGGCACGGATAATGCGGACAAATACTAAGCCAAGCTAAGTTTGGTAATTCGCACCGCCGAACGACGGTAGCTAAGGAGTGCCAGCGTGTCGCTATTGGCAATGGTTTTGCCCATCCTCCCGGGCCAGAGGGAGCATTGGAACCGCTTCGTCGACGAAATCAACACCACGCGCCGCCAGGAGTTCGTGGAGTCCCGGCGGCGGCTGGGGCTGCACGAACGCACCTTCCTGCAGGAGACCCCGATGGGCGACCTGGTGGTCTTGACCCTGGAAGGCGAAAACCCGCTTCGAATGCTGGACTGGTTCAGGTCAGGCGACCCCTTCGCGCGCTGGATGGGCCAGGAGGTGGCACCGATACATGGCGCCGACCTCAGCCAGCCCTTGCCGGAGTCGTTTCTGCCTCAGCAGGTGATGGATACGGGCAACGACGTCAGCGGGGACAACTACGTGGCCACGGTTCTGCCCATCCTGCCCGGCAAGACGCAGGAGTGGCGTGACTTCGTGGCGGAGATTACGGGCCCACGCTGGCAGGAATTCGTCGCCTCGCGGCAACGGATGGGGCTGCGCCAGCGGGTGTTCTACCAGTCGACCCCAAACGGCGACCTCTCGGTAGTGGTCATAGATGGCGCCGAGCCGCGGAAGTTCGCGCAGTGGTTTGCTTCCTCCGAGCCGCTAGCGCGGTGGGTGTCACAGCGGCTGCAGGAGCTGACCGGCGTGAACGTCGGCCAGGCATGGTCCCGAGGCGGGGCGTCGCGGCTGGTGGCCGACACGGAAAAGGAATCGCTCAGCCGCGCCGCCTAACCAGGACGGCGGGGGCGGGCAGCTCCGGCTAGGCCGGGCCGTTGGCGGCTGCCTTGAGCGCGCGCCCGGCACCTCACGCAACGCGGAAGCCCTCCGCCTAGGGGGTTTCCGCGTTGTCGCGCATGTCAAGAACGCACGGCCGCACGAACTGTTGCCCGCGGCTGGCTGGGGTTCAGGTGAGCGATGGCGCTGAATTGGCATGAGATCGGCCGGTTAGTGATTGACCCTTCACCGCGCCGGAGGTTCGGGTTGCCGTAGCCGAAGACGACTCCGGCAATGGCGAGGGTGTAGTAGCCAACGATCTGGGCCGCTATGTCGGCGAACAGCAGGGAGCCAATACCGAACCCTGCGTAGGGCAGCCGTCCACCGGGGGAGAACAGGAAGAAACTATAGATTTCGATTGGGCCGACGAACGCGAAAAAGACCCCTCCGAGGAAAAGGGTTGCTCCCCCAACCCTAAGCGGGGCGCTCCAGTCTTTCATATCTGCTCGCCGTTCGCCGGGCTGGGCGTGGCTTGCCCTGGGAGGGCGGGCAAGCCGCTATCAGGAAATGCGTGCCAACGAGCCCTCCCAGGCGGCCTACCCGCGGCCAGGGCGAATCCTATTCTACTATTGGGCCCGTCTTCTTGCGTCTGGCGCCGCCTTTGCGGCCCATTTCGACGAAGTGCTCGCGCCCATGCTTGGCGAGGTTCGCCGCCCCGCCCAGCTTGCCCAGCTCCGCGAACTTCTCCGGCCCGTGCTTCTCCAGGTTGGCCTTGCCGCCCTTCGTGCCTATCTGACTGAAGAATTCCTGGCCTTTGGTCTCGGCGACTCTGGCGCCGCCCTTCTTGCCGATCTCGCTGTAAAACTTCGAGCCGTGCCTCTCCAGCGTGCTCTTGCCGCCCCGCCGCCCGGCTTCCCTCACGGTCAACTCGCCTTCGCCCATCTCACCGCCGCCATTCATATTGATTGGCGCTATTCTACCAGTCAGATGTAGGCTCTGTAAACAGGCATTCGACCTAGGTGAGTAATTGGCGCTGAACTCGACAAATGCCGGTGCCAGCAGCTGCCGGTCTACCTACCCGTGCAGCGCCTGACCTGGTCGTCGTACTGCCAGCTGGTCGTGCGATCCTTGTTGGCGTCGACGCACTTACAAAGGGATAGCGGTTGCTCTATAATGTGTGCGACCGGCCCGCCGCTCCGGGGACGGGCCGGGGAAGGTTTGGCCTGCCTACGACTCGGCGTCGCCGCTCGCAGTTGTGGCCAATGCCGTGAACGAAGGGTGGTGGTGCCCGCGGTCTGCACGCGCTGGTTCTGGGGAGGCAGCTGGTTGCCGGAAGGGCCGCGGCAGGTAACCGGCGGTAGTCGTATAGGGCGGTCGCTCATTCTGGGTCAAGGGAAGGGAGGAACAAGTTGGCAAGGTTGAGGAAGCTATCTCTGATCGTCGGCCTCGTGGTGGTCGTCTCGCTCTTTTCCTATGCCGTGGCGGGCGCCATCGCCAACGGGCAGCCCGACGCGGCACGTCACCCGTACGTGGGTTTGTTGGTGTTCGACGACGCGCCAGGCGAGCCGGCCTGGCGTTGCACGGGGGCGCTGATCGCGCCGACAGTCGTGCTCACCGCCGGGCACTGCACCGACGGCGCCGTGGCGGCCCGGGTTTGGTTCCAGGAAGATGTGACCTACGACGCCGTGCCGTTCCCTCTGTTTCCCTACGGCGGTCGCGGCAGCGGTGCCGTCGAGGGCACGCCGTATACGAACCCGGATTTCCGCAGTGACGAGAACCCCTACGGCGGCGGCAACGGCCTGCCGGCCTTCTCCTACCGCGACATCGGCGTGGTCGTCCTCAAGAAGCCTGTCCGAACGGACCAGTACGCCCAGCTGCCGGACGCTGGGCTGGTGGATACGCTCAAGGACAAGACGGCCATCGACTTCGTGGGCTACGGCGTGAGCGAGCAGATTATGGCCTATCCTGGCGAGTCGCCGTATGACCGCTGGACGGGGCCGCGGGTGCGGATGTACGCGCCGAGCGAGCTCGTTTCCGGCAAGTTCGTCAATTCCGCCGAGTACATGCGCCTGGCGCTGAACCCGGGCGGCGGTTCCGGCGGCACCTGCTTTGGCGACTCGGGCGGCCCAGACCTGCTGGGCGGCACGAACACGGTGCTGGCGGTCAACTCTTACGTGACCAACGTCAGCTGCGCGGGCGTCGGCTACTCGGCCCGGGTGGACATCCCCGAGGTCCTCGCGTGGGTCAAGGCTTTCCCGCGTTAAGACCGCTGATCCTCTGTGGGGTGAGGGGGCTACCAGACCCGGTGGCCCCCGGCCGGCCCCTCGCCGCCCGCCCGCTGGCACTGCCGCGCTCGCGGCCAACCGTGATTCGGGCTAAGGAGTTGGCCGCTGGACCCCGAGGCCTTTACCAACTTCTCACCCAGGCTAGAGAAAACCCTAGTACATAGCACCCGCGGATGCGCTAAACTAGGTGACAGGAGATAGGCTTGTCACCTGGTACCGGGTGACTGCGTCGAAATCGGCCAGTCTATCGCTTTGCCTGGCCAGAGGAATTCTTGTCGCAGGCCGTGAGCGGGTTTCGCAGGGAGGTGCGTGTTGTCTAGTGAGATGCCCGTCGGCGGTCACAGCCACGGGCTGCAATTTCGTCTGGTCACGGAGAACCGCTGGCTGCTCTGCCAAGCCGACACGATGCAGTCAAGGTTGGTGGACCTGCTGAACGCCAACCCCGAGAAGACAATGCTGGTCCAGATAGACTCCTTGAGCAGTCCGGACGCAGCGGCGGGCTCCGCCGATGCCCCAGTCGGGCGCGCGGTGGGCATCAACACGGCCGCCATCCTCTATGGCGTACCCGTCGAGGCCCCTGGCGCGGCGCCGGCCAAGAGGTCGCCCGCCTGGGTGGAGAGGTCTCTCTGGCGCGTCCGGATTGGCCTCGGCCCCTACGAGATCGTGGGCAACATCCACATGCCCAAAGGAACTCGCCTCACCGAGGCGGTTCTGGCGGCGATGAACGTCTTCTTCGTCGTCACCGACGCCACGATCAGGCGTGCCGACGGCTCCGCCTTTCAGGAACGTGTCATCGCCGTCAATCGCTCCCGTCTGGAGTACATCATGCCGGAGCCGGTGGGCTCTTAGGAGTCCACCGGCCAGCGCCAGGGTCCACTTGATGGTCTCCGCTAACGAAGCGGAGGCCATTTCTGTATGCGCGCTTCATTCGGCCGCGGCCCGGTATGCGGTGCCGCGACCAGTGCCCCCACGACGATCATCTTCGCCAAGGCAGCGGTGTGACCGAAGATAGGTGGACCGCCCGGGCGCGCCCGCGTGACAGACGTGGCTCCGCTCCGAACGGCGCCAGGCTCGCGGCGGCCGGCCTGGCAATAAAGCCGCTAGGGGATGGCGCGGAAGGGGAACAGCATAGCGAAGCCGAAGACCACGCCGAGGGCGTAGGCCACTGGCAAGTAGCGGGGCAGGCGCCTATCTAACATAAGGTAGGCGATGCCAGCGCAGAGGGCGGGCAACACGGGTAGGAAGTAGTAGATATATGACGCGCGGTGGTCGAGGGTCGCCGTAAGCACAGAGGGCAGGTAGGTGGCCCCGGCCAGCGCCAGCAGGAACAGCGGCAGGCTCTCCCGCGTCGTCACCGCGCGCACGAGGAGATATGCCAGGACCAGAGGCGCCAGGAAGATGACGTAGGGGTTCATTTCGCCCTGGAAATCCACGACGGGCTGCGACTGGACCAGCTTGCCGTCGACCCTGACGTCGTTGCCGACCTTCAAGTATACGATCGGTTCCTGGTTCACGAGCCACTGCCAGGGCGCGCTCTCGATGGTGCTGGGGTATCTGTCGCTGGTCATGTTGACGCCGTACTGGAGTATGTGGGCCACGTGCCGCAGCGGGTCGGGGAAAGCGGTCCACTGGCGGTCTATCGGCCAGAGGACCAGCAGAAAGAAGACCAGGCCTACGCCGAGCATGAGCGCCAAGTTGCCGGCGATGTCCCGCCAGGCGGCTCTGGCCTGCGGCTGCGGCAGCAACCGCAATACCTCGTAGCCGGCGATGGCGCCGACGCCGTAGACACCGGTCAATTTTGACATAACCGCGAGAGCCAGCGCGGCCCCAGCCAGCACGGCGCGCCCGGCCACGTACAGGTAAAGCCCCAGCAACATGAAGAACACCATCTGGATGTCGAGTGTGGCTATGCGGCTATGCACGAAGGCCAGGTTGTCGAGGCTGAAAACGAAGGCGGCAAACAGTGCGAGACCTGCCCGGCCGCTGAGGCGGCGCAGCAGCAGGAAGAGCAGGCCGACCGCGCCGGTGCCCATGAGCACGCTGGGCAGCCGCCAACCGACGGCGTTGTCGCCAAACAGCCGCATCGAGACGGCAATGACCAGCTTGGCGAGTGGCAAATGTTCCGAGTTGGGGTCGATTCCGATGGGCGCGCCATAGTAATGCGCGCCCTCAGGCACCGGCCAACCCAGGATGACGCGGGCGGCGTTGACGTAGTAGACCTCGTCGAAGATCAGCGCCCCCGCCGGCTTGTCCAGCCAAAGCAGGCGCAGAAACAGCGTCCCCAGGAGCAGAGCCGAGAGGGCTAGGGCGAGCCAGAGGCTCGTCTTCGTCGTCTCCTTGGTGGAGCCCTCCGTGGGCACGCTGGCCATCGCCTGCCTCCTGCTGCCGGTGCGGTGGAGATCGCGCCGGCCCGGGCCACTCCGCTCGGGGTGGCGTCGTCGCCGACCTACCGCCTACCGTGGTGCGGGAAGGGGAGTGCAGGATGCAGGCCAGGCGCTGCCGGCTGGCGCCTCAATTGGGAGGGTGCGGCTGGCGGTGGGCAAACAGTTAATATATAATTTAGCTAAGCATTGTCTGGAGGGAAGCAATTGGTGCCAGACGTCACAAGGCCGACCACTGCCAAGCCCACGATTCTCGCGGTCGACGACGACTTGGGCGTGCTGCGCGCCGTCGAACGCGACCTGCGTGCTCACTACGGCAAAGACTACCGCATCCTCACCGCCGATTCCGGTGCCGCCGCCCTGAGCACCCTGCGGCAGCTTGTGGCCCGCGGCAACGCTCTGGCCCTGCTGCTGGTGGACCAGCGGATGCCGGCCATGACGGGCGTCGAGTTCCTGGTGCAGGCGATAGACATCTTTCCCGACGCTAAGCGCGTCCTGCTTACCGCCTATGCCGACACGGCGGTGGCTATCCGGGCCGTCAACGAGGTTCGCCTCGACCATTACCTGCTGAAACCGTGGGACCCGCCGGAGGAGCGGCTGTATCCGGTGTTAGACGACTTCCTCGCCGATTGGCAGGCCGACTACCATCCTCCTTTCGAGGGCGTGCGGGTGGTGGGGCATCGCTGGTCGCCCCAGGCCCATGCGGTGCGCCAGTTCCTGGCGCGGAACCAGGTGCCCTACCAGTGGGTGGACGTGGAGACGGATAGCCAGGCCAGCGTCTTGCTGGCCGCCGCCGGCGGTGAGGCCGGCTCGCTGCCACTGGTGGTCTTCCCCGACGGCTCGCACCTGGCACAACCGACCAACGGCCAGGTGGCCGAGAAGATCGGGCTGCAGAGCCACCCCACGATGCCCTCCTACGACCTGACCATCGTGGGCTGCGGGCCGGCTGGCCTGGCGGCCGCCGTTTACGGCGCCTCGGAGGGCCTGCGGGTGCTCGTGGTCGAACGTGAGGCACCCGGCGGGCAGGCGGGACAGAGTTCGCGCATCGAGAACTACCTCGGCTTTCCAGTGGGCCTGAGCGGCGCCGACCTGACGCGGCGGGCGGTGGCCCAGGCCGCCCGCTTCGGGGCGGAGATTCTCACCCCGCAGGAGGCGAGATCGCTCCGCCTGAACGGTTCCTACAAGTTAGTCACCCTGAGCGATGGCTTGGAGGTCAGCAGCGGCGCCCTTCTCATCTCCACCGGCGTCTCCTACCGCAAGCTGATGGCGCCTGGGGTGGAGGAGCTGACCGGGTCCGGCGTGTACTACGGGGCCTCTCTGGCCGAGGCGCTGAACGTGAAGGATGGCGACGTCTTTGTGGTCGGAGGAGGCAATTCGGCCGGCCAGGCCACGCTTTACCTGGCCCGTTTCGCCAAGTCCGTCACGATCCTCGTGCGTGGTGATTCGATGGCCGACAGTATGCCGCGCTACCTGATCGACAACCTGGAAGCGACACCGAACGTGCGCCTGTTGACCCGCATGGAGGTGGCGGAGGCGCGCGGTGCCGACCATCTGGAGGCGGTCAGCCTGCGGCAACTCTCGTCGGGCGAGCGCGGCACCCTGCCGGCCGCCGGCCTGTTCGTCTACATCGGCGCCGCCCCCCGGACCGAGTGGCTGGGCGATCAGTTGCAGCGGGATCCGGCTGGTTTTGTGGTCACCGGGGCTGATCTGCTGAGGGAAGGCAAGCCTCCTACCGGTTGGCACCTGGAGCGCGACCCCTTCTGGCTGGAGACTGCCGTGCCGGGTATCTTCGCCGCGGGTGACGTCCGCGCTCGTTCGGTCAAGCGCATCGCCTCCGCCGTGGGCGAGGGCTCGATGGCCGTGCAGTTCATCCACCAGTACCTGGCGACTGCCGCCTGAGAGGTTATAGATGTCAAAGGACATCCTGCGTGAGCTGCCGCTCTTCGCCGGCTTGCCCGAAGAAGACCTCGACCGTCTTCTGGCGATGGGCGAGCCGGTGACGGTGCGGGCGGGCGACGTGCTCATCGAAGAGGGCACGCCGGCCGACGGACTCTACGTTGCCCTGGAGGGCCGGTTCGACGCCGCCTTGGCGACGGGCAAGCGGGCCCTGGCCGCCGCCAAGGCGGCCGCCCGCGAGGCAATGCGGGCGTACGAGAGCATAGGGACAGCACTGTGGCTGGCGAGCGCGCGCGGCCTCACCGCCAGACTCAATCTGGACCGTGGCGAGGCGGAGGCCGCCTGGGCGGAGTTGAGCTCGCTCTCGGTAGACAACGAGGAGAGGCAACGTGACTTCGAAGGCGTTCTCTTTGCCTCCGGCCCGCTGATGCAGGCAGGCCTGGCGGTGGGCCGGCTGGCGGACCTGCGCCGGTTCTGTGGTTGGTTCATCCCCGCCTTGGAGAGAGAAGGCGTCTGGCGCTTCGTCGGGGAGCTGCTCTACTGGCGGGGGCTGCTCTGCCTCGCCGAGGGCGACAATTCTGCCGCCCTGGCAGATCTGGAGCGCGGTCGGGAGTTGCTGCTGCGAGCCGAGGCCAACTGCGTCCTCTGGCGGCTCGACGCCGCGCTGGCAGAAGTCCTCGAGCGGATGGGTGACCACGAGGGCGCCTCGGCGGCGCGTCGGCGGGCCAGGGAACTCGTCGCGCGGTTGACCGCCAACATCTCGGACCGCGAGCTGCGCGAGAGCTTCCTGGCCCGACGCGATGTGGTTGCCCTGCGTGAGCCTGGCTCCGTCTAGGCCAGGGCTTGGGGGCGGTGGCCCATGTACTGGCGGACTTTCGCCACCAGGTCGTCCGCGCCAAACGGCTTGTCCACATAGTCGTCGGCACCCGCGCTGACGGCGTCGTTGCGGGCATCACGCGAGGCGGCAACCACGATGATGGGGATGCCGTGGGTGCCGACGTCTCGCCTGAGGGTTCTAATCAACTGCACGCCGTCGACGTGCGGCATCCGCACGTCGGTCACTATCGCGGCGGGCTTGGTGCCGTCCAGCAGGCGCAGAGCATCCTGCCCGTCCTCGGCCTGAACCACCTGCACGTCCAGCTCCGATTCCAGCACCACCGAGATGACCTCGCGGATGAAGGCGTCGTCGTCCACCACCATGACGATTTGACGCCGGCCAGTCTGTTCGCTTATCGGTATCACTCAGTATTCGCCGCGCCGGCCCCGGCGACCGGCGCGGGCCGCGGCTCCCTCATGTGCTGATCAGTACGGTCCGGCACCACCAGTCTAGTCTGGCAGGTGCCGTGCCAGTACGTTGACGCGGCAGTTGCCCGGGCATTTTGCGAGCCTAGAAACCGTGGACAGAGCGAGGTTGGCGAGCCTCTCTATGATGCCAGATTGAGCGCTAGCGCGCAAGGGCAGGCAGGGGTCAGTTTCCGGGTCGCGCACCGGCGCTTATAGGAACTCGACCACCTGGCCGGCCGCGGCTTGCCCTCGCAGCTGGGCAGAAGGCCTGGTTGATAGTAGAATAGCCCTCGCCGGCGGCCCGCTTGCGACCGCCGCGGTCAGAGGAGGAAACATGAGCGAGCCCATCACCCTAGAACAGGCCTTGAGCCAAGCCGAGCAGTACTTCTCCAGCGGCTACAACTGAGCCCAATCGATCTTGCAGGTCCTGCAAGCCCACTACGCCCTTGAAAACGAAGACCTCTGGCGGCTGGCGACCGGATTGGGGGCCGGGATTGGCCGCCAGGGCTATGTTTGCGGCGCCCTCACCGGCGGCAGCATAGCCTGCGGTCTCGTGCTGGGCCGCCTGCGCAACTCGTCTAAAGAGGACCGCTATGCCCTGCGCGACGAGACCTATGCCAAGGTTCAGGAGCTCACGCGCCGTTTCCGCGAGCGCTTCGGGTCGGTCGTCTGTCGCGAGCTCACGGGCTGCGACTTCCTCACCCCGGAAGGCCAGCGCCGGTTCAAAGCGGAGGGCGTTCTCCAGAGTACCTGCTTGCCTGCAGTGCGGTTGGTTGTGGAAGCAGTGCCGGAGCTTTGCGGGCGCGGTTAGAGGCAGGACATGGGAGGGCCGCTAGCGCCGGCGACGCGGCTTGGAAAAGCGTGGTTTCTTGGTCCAGCGCTCACTGATGTACGCCAGGCGCAGGCTCTTGTCGCGCAGCTGTCGGGTCAGGTCCAGGCGCTCGGCCTCGTCCCGGCTCGCGGCCAGGGAAGCCTCGAGCTGGGCGACCTCCTTGCGCAGCTGGGCCTCTTCGGAGAGATAGCCCGCGTTGCGCAGCGCCAGGAAGGCGACCCGCAATTCCTCGGGCACCAGCGACAGGTCGAGCAGGTCTAGCGGCTTGCCCTCGCCGGGCAGATGCTCGAACTCGCCCTGCTCCTGTGCCTCGCGGATCTTCTGTTCGGCGATGCGGGCCACGGCGTCGTCCATCGCTTGCCTCACGCAGAATGCACTCAGCGTCTAACGAGACTATAGCGCATTCCTGGTGCCGTCGTCGTAGCTGGCGCGTAAGAAGCGCGCCATCAGCCCCAAACCGATTGCGAAGAGGCCGAACAATAAGAAGCCCTGAGCCGGGATTGCCAGGACTGCGAGGGCATGGGCCCCAAACCGATTGCGAAGAGGCCGAACAATAAGAAGCCCCACCTCTTCGGCGGGGCTCCCCTGCTTTGCGCATTCTTATCGAGACGTGAACCCCAACTGGTCATTCAGACCCGTCTCTTCTGGACCGCTATAAGAACGCGACCATCTGGACGGTTGGGGTCTAGCTCGAGGTCATGGTGCCCCGCACGAATGCGGGGCGTTATACATCAATCTGCAGAACTCCATAGAGGGTACTGTACTTCAGCAGCGGGTGCATCCTGACCTCCTCTCTTACGGAGTGGAGGCTATCGGTTCGCTTACCGATGCCGTAGTTCATATATACACGTTCCAGGCCGTCCTGTCAAGGCATTCGCCACGGAAGTTCAGTGATTGAACATAGTCAGATTGACTCCACGTCCCATGCAGTACACTTAGACAGGATTGGTCGGCAGCCATCGAGCCCGCCGACCCGAAGGAGACGTCGATGCGCACTGGCGGCTATTTCTGGGGCGCGCTGCTCGTTCTGGTGGGCGTGCTGCTACTTCTCTCCAACTTTGGCTTGCTGGCCTCCGATTCCTGGAACTACCTCTGGCCGCTGCTCCTGATCATCCTGGGGGTGTGGGCCCTGTTCGCCCCGCGACGACGCTCTCGCCGCGGTGTCGTCGCGGCGCGGAGCGTAGCAGTGCCCCTTGGCGCGGCGCTGCGCGCCAGTCTCCACCTGCGCCATGGCGCGGGGCGATTGCAGGTGCAGGCGGGGGCGAATCCCGGCGAGCTGGTGAGCGGCACGGCCGCCGGCGGTGCCAACGTGACCTTTCGCACCGAGGGTGACCTGTTGCAAGCCGAGGTGCTCGGCACAGGTGAGCCGCAATCTTTCCCGGCCCGCTGGGAGGGCCGTGGTTACGATTGGTCCCTGAACTTGAGCGACGCCGTTCCGCTTACACTACGGGTGGAGACGGGCGCCAGCGAGACCCGGCTCGACCTGAGCGCCCTGCAGGTCACCCACCTCGAGCTGCGCACCGGCGCCAGCTCCACGGAGGTCGTTCTGCCCGCGCACGCCGGCTCGACGCGTGCTCACGTGCAGTCAGGCGCTGCCTCGGTACGGATTCGGGTGCCCGAGGGCGTCGGCGCTTCAATCAAGGTGGGAAGCGGGTTGGCGGCGGTGAACGTGGATACGACCCGCTTCCCTCGCGTGGGCGAGGAGTACCGGTCTCTTGATTACGGCACCGCCGCCAGCAGCGTCGACCTGCAGGTGGACACCGGCGTGGGCGCCGTCAGCATCAGCTAGAGGGGCAGCGGTGGCAGGTTGACGAACTGCACCTCGGGCGTGAGCCGGATGCCGTACTTGTCGCGCACCCGGCCCGCGAACTGGCCAGCCAGCTGCCAGAGGTGCTCAGCCCTGCCCTGGCCCCCGTTGATAAAGAGGTTGGCGTTGCTGGGTGAGATATGGATGTCACCCAGGGTCTGGCCCCGCGCGCCAACCGTTTCCAAGAGATAGCCGGCCGGAATCTTGCCGTAAACAACGCGCTCGGCAGGGATCAACTGCAGGCTCTCGGGGTTCACGGTGCTGGCGAGCACGTTCTTGAAGAAGCTGCCGGGACAGCGAAGGCCGACCGGGTACTTCACCAGACGTTGGGCGAGTATGCCCTGCGACTCGCCGGTCAGCGCCGCTGGGTCCGCTGCCTGCAGGCGAAAGCGCAGCTCCAGGATGATGAAGCCGTTTTCTTTGAAGGTGCTGTGCCGGTAGGCGAAGCGGCTCTCCCCCTTGCCGAGCGACACCACTTGCCTGCCGTCGAAGCAGACGACTTCCTCCAGCCAGTCCGAGATCACCTGCCCGTAGGCCCCCGCGTTGCCGTAGACCGCGCCCCCCACCGTGCCCGGTATGCCCGTCAGCCGCTGCAGGCCCTGCCAGCCGTGGGCCAGGCTGTAGTCCACCAGGTCCTGCAGTCTGGTGCCAGAGCGCACGACCGCCGTGTCGCCTGCCGCCGTAATACCTGTGGCGTCGTTCTTGATCACCAGGCGGTCGACACCGCGGTCCGCCACCAGCAAGTTGCTGCCACCCCCGATGACGATATAGGGGATGTCCCCCGCGATGGCGACCCGCAGCAGCTCCACTAGTTCCTCGGGCGTGGTCGCGCGCACCATGGCTCTACTGGGCCCGCCGATGCCGAGCGTGGTGTGCTCGCTCATCGGCACGTCGTACTGGACTCTCTCCCCAAGTATCGTCGCTAGGCTCAACATGATGGCGCCCCTCGCCCATTCTCTTCTCTCTATTCGGCCAATCGCGCGTGGCCACCGCGGGCACTACCGCAATTCTAACACGGGCTTCCGCCGCCGCCGTTCGCCTTGGTGGCGGGCGGCGGTCTGGACCTTGCCCTCGGCCGGCAGCCGGTAGAGACCACTGGCCAGACGCTCCTGGGCGAACTCGTAGTACTCCTTCACGATCTCGAACCCGACGTAACGTCTGCCGAGGTCCTTGCTCACCACCGCTACCTGGCCTGAGCCGAGGAAGGGGTCCAACACGACGTCGCCCGGGTCGCTGGAATAGTAAAGCAGCTTGCGTACCAGCTCTGCCGGCAGCTTGGTCGGCGTCTTCTGGTCACCGTGCCAGTATTCGCGCTTGATCGCCCACACGTCCTCTTTGTCCGCGTAGTGCAGGCTGCGCCCGTCCGGAGCCCTGGCGTCCTTGGCGAAGCGCGCGTAGGGATGGAACTTGCGCAGACGGTCGTCCAGGCAGAAATAGAGGCAGTGGTAGTGCGAACTGACGAAGCGGCGGTTGGTGACCACGCCGAACTGGTATTTCCAGATGATGTGGTTGACCGTGATGAAATCGAGCTCGTCGGCGGCGACCAGGATGTCCTTGAGGTTGTTCCAGCCCGAGAAGACGTAGGCGGCGCCGCCGGGCTTCAGCAGCCGCCGCACCTCGCCTAGCCAGCGGAGGGTGAAGGCGAGATACTCGTCGCTATGTATCTCGGCATAGCCCTCGAGCACGCGTGACTGAGTGCGGTTGTAGTTGGCCCGCTTGGCCCGAAAGCCAATGGCGAAGGGCGGGTCGGTGATGACCAGGTCCACTGAGCCGGACGCCAGCTGGGCCATTCCTTCCAGGCAGTCCATATTGTAGAGCGCGTCGAGTGCGAGCAATCTGCCCTTCTCCCTCTCGCCCCCAGCCCTCTTGTTTGGTCTGCCGAGCCTAGCTTGCCGGCACAGCTGGCTGAGGGGCAAGGCAACGCCAGGCGGCGCCCAGTGTAGCCTTCGCGCCCGCGGGCGTCAACCGAGCCGCGGCGGCTCTCACATCGGTACGCATATTGCGGTACTGGGGAAGACCACCGAGGGGCGCGGGCTTAGGCCACGCGCCGCCAAGGAGTGACGCGAAGTGGGATACCTTCTGCTGGCGTTGGTGTTACTTTTGGTCTTCATAGTGGTGCTGCCCACGGTCGTCCGGGCGTTGAGCTTGTTGAGCAGGCGCCGCCGGGAGGCGGAGCGTCGGGCCCAGTCGATGCTGGTGGAGATGCTCACGGCCGAGGAATACGAGCAGATGCGGCAGAACGGCTATCTGCGGGTGCAAAGCCCCGCTTACCAGAACCGCGTCTACCACGTGCCCGAACACTCGGGAATGGTGGCGGTCTTCGAGGACGGCTCCCTTAAGGAGAGGCTATGCGTCGGGGCCGCCGGCTTCATTCCCGAAGGCGACACAGTGATGCTGCACAAGCTGATGATCGAGGGCGACGAAGACGAGTATCTGCGTGTCGCCAATCACTTTCCTCCACGTCCCTACTCTTTTCAGATGTAGGGGGCTAGATTGCTGAGGCGGGCGCCAGGGCTTGGAGGGCGCCCGCCAGGCGGGGTTCCGCGTTCGAGGTAGACGACAAACGAGGAGGTTACTGGAGACGGCAATGGCGAGTCCCCGGGAAACCGGTGCCGGCAATGTGGAGTACGATCTGATTTACATGCTCTATCACGAGCTGCAAGGCAACGAGAACCTGGCGCAGTACGAGCGCGACGCCAATCAATCGGGCGACAACGAGGCGGCCCAACTGTTCCGCGACCTGCGCGAGTCCAACAAGCAGACCGTCGACAGGGCACGCTCACTCTTCGCCAAGCGGCTGGGGCGGCAGCACTAAGCGACCTGCCCGGGTTTCGAGCCAGGGCCGGCGACCCGGTTCTCCGTAGCGCCGGCCCTTCTTCTTGCTCAGCGAGGCTGAGCGGTCGCCCGCGGGCAGAGCTGCCCGCCAGTTGCAGGCTACGCCAGTTTGGCACGCCTCTTGCGTTGGGGACGGGGGCCGGCTGGCGCCGACGAGCGCAGGCCGGGCAATCCAATGAGCGGAGGCAGAGAATTGGCCATAGACGCGGGCAAGGTGAGCAAGAACCAGACGGCGGCACAGCGGGCGGTGGCCCAGGCGGTGGATTCGGGCAAGGTGTGCGGGCGCTGTGGCGAGTCGATCAAGCTGCGCGACCTATTGAACGTGAGGACGGTGGATCAGGCCAGCGGGCGCAAGGGCATTGTGTCCTACCATCGCGCCTGCTACGGGCTCTAGCCGCGGCGCCAACGAGGAGCGCCCGGCCCTGACGCCGGTAATCTCCTCACCTTGGCCCCGGCGCCGGGCCGCCACTGCGGGTGCTGCTTGCCTTGCTGCCGCCAGGCGGCAAGCACGACCGCGCCACTGATCTTCTTTGGGGCCGTCGCAGGCGGCCGAATGCATGCTAGAATGGCCGGCGTGACTGGAGAACGGGGGGCCGAGGGAGCGTCGCCAGCGGTGGCCGACAAGCCAAGTCAGACAGGCCGGTTCGTTCGGGTTGCCGTCGCCCTGGCCGGCGCCACGGCCGCCGCCTGTTTCTGGTTGGGGCTCCTCGGCGCTGACCTCCCCCTGTCGGCGCGCCACTGTCTAGGCGTGGCCTCTCTGGCTGTCGGCCTCTGGGGCAGCGAGCTGATCCCGCTGCCGCTCACCGCCGTTCTGGCCATGCTCCTCCTTTTCGTCAGTGGCGCCGTGCCTAAACTGGAGCAAGCCTTCACCGGTTTCGCCTCCCCCGTTCTCTTCTTCCTGCTCGGCTCCTTTGGCCTGGGCGTCGCCGGGGAGAAGACCGGCCTGGTGGACAGGCTCGCTGCCTGGTTGCTGGCCCGCTCGCGGGGCTCGGGGTATCGACTTCTCGCTGACCTGCTGCTCAGTTTACCCCTGCAGGCGCTCCTCGTGCCCTCGGCGATGAGTCGCAATACGGTCCTCGTGCCGGTCTACGACCGCGTGCTGGCGCGGGTCGGCCGGCCGCCGCGCCTCGGGGCGGCGTTGATGCTGACCCTGGGGGTGCTGGGGCCACTGGCCTCGACGGCCCTCCTCTCCGGCGGCACCTCGCCGGTAGCGGCAGCGCAGGCCATCGGCGGCTTCACCTGGGTTAGCTGGTTCGTTGCCATGGCGCCGCCGTACTACGTCCTGCTGGCCGTAACGGGCGTCGCCCTCTGGTTCTTGTACCGGCCCGAAGCGTCGGTGGAGGTGGCGGCGTCGAACGGGGGCGAGCCGAGCGGTGGTTTGAGCGGGGCGGAGTGGCGGGTGGCGGCCGTGGCCATCGCCACGTCTCTGCTCTGGATGCTCGACCAGTTCACGCACTGGCCGCCGGCGGTGCCGGCGATGCTGGCGCTCCTGGCCCTCTGCCTGCCCCGCTGGGGGGTGATGAGCTGGGGATTGTTTGCCCGGCAGGCGCCCTGGGCCACCTGTTTCGTGCTGGCCGGGGCGGTCTCGCTGGCCGACGCCCTCTCCCGCGCCGGCGCGGCAACCTGGGTGGCCAAGGGTCTTTTCGCCTGGTTTCCCGGCGCGACCGACCCCGCTCTCGCGGCTCTGGCAGTGTACGCGGTCACCTGCCTCATCGCCCTGGCGGTGCCCAACCGCGCCGCGGCCATTACTCTGGTGATCCCTCTGGCTGCCGCCTACGCGGCGGCGGGAGTGCTCTCTACGGCGGCGGCAGGGCTAGTGGTTCTGATCGCGGTGGACGTGGAGACTGTCTACCCGGCGCAGACGGCGGCCAATCTGATCGCCTACGACCGGGGCTACTTCTCCGCGGGCGCTCTGGTGCGATTCAACCTGGTCACTTTGCTCGCCGGCGCGCTGGTGATCGTCTTCGTCGCCCTACCCTGGTGGCGGCTCGTCGGCCTGCCGTGAACGGGATGGAGCGGAACCGCGGAGGACGCAGAGACATAACCACCGAGACACAGAGAGCACAGAGACCAGAAGAGAGAAGAGACCGACTGCCTAATCCTTATTCTTCTCTCTGTTCTCGGTGCCCTCGGTGTCCCGGTGGTGAATACCGTTCTTCCTCCGCGCCCTCTGCGCTGAATGTCTCGCACCCCTACGGCAGCTGGCGGAAGGTGATGTTCCAGGAGACGTAACCCTTGAAGCCGGGCGGGACGTTGTCGGTGACGAGGTCCGCCGCCGTCTCCGAGATGGGCTGGTCGTTCTGATCGACGATTGTGACCGAGTAACGGCCAGGCGAAAGCTGGTCGAAACGGAAGGTGCCATCGGCGACGTCGATGCCGGGACGCGGACGGTACTCCTTCCAGCCGCCGCTGGCTTCGATGCGCAGTCGCTGCCCCGGTACCAGGCGGCCCCGTGAGTCCACGATCTGGCCCTTGATTTCGCTGAGCGCCGCGCTGCCGGTGGAGATGGGGATCTCGTTCCTGTCAGCCAAGATGAAGCGCATCCAGGCCGGGAAGGGAGGCGTGGGCGTGGCGGTCGGCAGCTGCGTCGCCGTGGGCGAAGGCGTTAGCGTGGCGGTGGCCGTCACCGTGATCGTCGGCGTGTCGGTCGGCTGGGGTGCCGGAGCCGCCGTTATCGCCGGCGTCGGCGCCAGCATGGGCCTCAGGAAGCTGGCGTAGAAGAGCTGGCCCAGCGGCACCAGCAGCGCCAGCAGGACGGCGGTGGCCAGCAGCAACACGGCCACTATCCAGTTGAAGCCGCGGGCCGGCCGCGCCGCGGGCGCTGGCCGGGGGGCGGCTCGCGTCTGACCGGGCAACGCCGCCGCGGTTGCCCCCCCGCCCAACCTGATTGGCGCCGTCACCGCGGCGGCGCCGCTTTGGTATTCCAGCAGCGCCCGCGCCATTTCCTTGGCCGAGCGGTAGCGCTGGGTGGGGTCCTTGGCCAGGGCGCGCAGCACGACCGCTTCCAAGAGGGGCGGTACGGCCGGGTTGAAGCGGCGCGGCGAGGGCGGCTCCTCGCGCACGTGCTTCAGTGCCACCTCCACCGGGTTGTCACCGGTGAAGGGCGTTCGACCGGTGAGCATCTCGAAGAGGAGCACGCCCACGGAGTACACGTCCGAGGCCGCGCTGGCCTCGTTGCCGCTGGCGCGCTCTGGGGCCAGGTAGGCGGCCGTGCCCATGATCTCGCCGCCCTGGGTCTGGGCGACCGCCGCGACCTGGCGGGCGATGCCGAAGTCGGCCACCTTGGCCTGACCCTCCGCCGTCAGCAGCACGTTCTGGGGTTTGATGTCGCGGTGGATCACGCCCCGCGCGTGGGCGGCCTCCAACGCTGCCAGCACCTGCAGGGCCAGGCCCACAGCCCGGTCAACCGGCAGTGGTGCCTCCTTGGCGATGGCCTCCTTGAGGCTGGGACCGTCGACGTACTCCATCACGATGTAGTAATAGCCGGCGTCCTGGCCCACGTCGTAAGTGGCGACGAGGTTGGGGTGGGAGAGGGCGGCTGCGGAGCGCGCCTCGTCGCGGAAACGGGCCAGGAAGGCCTGGTCCTTGGCCAGAGAGGCGCGCAGCACTTTCACCGCCACGGGCCGGCCCAGCACCGTGTCCTCGGCGCGGTAGACGGCTGCCATGCCGCCCTCGCCCAGCAGAGCGAGGAGCCGGTAGCGTTTGTTAAGTAGCGTGCCTTCGCGCAAGGACTAACCTCCCCTCCCGCAGACCGGGAGGCCAGGGTAGTATAGCTTCGGCCCGTGGGCCAGTCAAGGCGAGCGAGCAGGCGTGTTTGAGGTCGCTCTCTCGCGTAAGGGGCAGAGGGATGCTGGCGCTCGGCGCTGCCAGCGGGCCGTGTCCCGTGGCGACTTGCCGGGACGCCGGGCAGGCCTCGCGGCTCGCGCCTTGCTGCCGTGGTAGAATGGCCCTGATCCCGTTCCCGTGGAGGTGTTCCTTTGGGCGGCGGCAAGGCCAAGAAGAGCGCCCGCAAGGCCGGCAAGCCGGTGCAGTCGGCCGGTAAGGCGGCCCGAAAGCTGGGCGCCAGCATACGCTTCGTGCGACGTGGGGCCGACAAGGCGGGAGAAGATGCGGGCTAGCCCGCGCTTCTACCTTCTGGTAGGCATTCCGGGCAGCGGCAAATCCACCTATGCCAGGCGCCATCTGGGCCAGGCGCTGCGCCTGAGCCTGGACGACCTGCGCCTCATGCTCACTGGTGTGGCCTACGACTCTCGCTATGAGAGCATCGTGATCGGAGTAGGGCACGCCGCACTCGACTACATGCTCTCCCGCGCCGCCACCTGGCAGCGCGACATCCTGCTCGACGCGACCAATGCCACCAGGGAGCGACGCAAGCACTACCTGCAGCTGGCCGAGCGCCACGGCCTGCCGACCGTCGCGGTGTTCCTGGATTGCCCCCTGGAGATGGCCCTCGCTCGCGACCGCGCCCGCCCGGGCGGCGTGGGCGATGAAGTGGTCACGCGCTACTTCGCTCAGCTCCAGCCGCCAACTGCCGAAGAGGGCTTCGCCGAGTTGATCCACGTGACCGACTGCGGCGCCTAGCCAGGCAGGCGACCTTCAGCTCCCATCATTGCACGAGCAGGCCGACGCTGGGCTGCCCTGCCCTTCCCCGCCCGCCGCGGCGCGGCAGCGGGTTTCGCTTAAGCAAAGGGCCGGAGCAGCAGCCCCGGCCCTGTCCCTAGATTCACTGACCTTGCGTTTAGGGATACAGCCCCCGGGTGGTGGTGGCTTCGGCCACCCGCTTCACCGCCAGGGTGTAGGCGGCGGTACGCATGTCCACCGTCTGCTCCTCCGCCGTCTTCAGCACCTCCTGGAAGGAGCGGACCATGATGCGCTCCAGGCGCCGGTTGATCTCATCCACGTCCCAGAAGAGGTTCTGCAGGTCCTGCACCCACTCGAAGTAGGAGACGGTCACGCCCCCGGCATTGGCCAGCACGTCGGGGATCAGGAAGATCCCCTTCTGGTAGAGGATTTCATCCGCCTCTGGAGTAGTCGGGCCGTTGGCGCCCTCGGCCACTATCTTGGCCCTCACCTTGTCGGCGTTGCGGGCCGTGATCTGGTTCTCCAGCGCCGCCGGCACCAGGATGTCGCAGGGCAGGGTCAGCAGCTCCTCGTTGGTCACAACCTCGGCCTCGGGGAAGCCCAGCACCGTGCCGGTCTCCTCCTTGTAGCGCATCACCTTGTGGGGATCGAGCCCCTTGGGATTGTAGATGCCGCCCCGCGAGCCGGAGAGCGCCACGATTCTGCTTCCCTGCTGGTGGAGGAGGAAAGCGGATACCGAGCCCACGTTGCCGAAGCCTTGCACGGCCGTGGCGGTCTGTTTCACCTCCATGCCAAGGTGTCTCAGCGATTCCAGCACCGTGTACATGCAGCCCCGGCCGGTCGCCTCGGCGCGCCCCTCCGAGCCACCGATGGCGATCGGCTTGCCCGTGACCACCGCCGGCACGGAGTAGCCCTTGTGCATGGAGTAGGTGTCCATTATCCAGGCCATCGTGCGGGCGTTGGTGTTGACGTCGGGAGCCGGGATGTCCGACTCCGGGCCGATGAAGATGGAGATCTCGGTGGTGTAGCGGCGAGTCAATCGCTCCAGCTCCGACTGGCTCATTTGTTTGGGATCGCAGATCACGCCGCCTTTGGCGCCCCCGAACGGGATGTTGACGACGGCGCACTTCCAGGTCATCCACATGGAGAGCGCCCGCACCTCGTCGATGGTGACGTCCGGGTGGTAGCGGATGCCGCCCTTGGCCGGGCCACGGTTGACGTTGTGGTGGACGCGATAGCCGGTGAAGGACCTCACCGAGCCGTCGTCCATGCGGACGGGGAAGTTGACGGTGAGCTCGCGCTTGGGCTTGCGCAAGATCTGCCGAATGCCGGGATCAAGGTTCAATCGCTCGGCCACAATGTCGAACTGCTGTTGGGCGATCTGATAGGGGTTCTCGGACTGGGATAGCGCGTCCTGGACCATCGCTCCTCCTCCACATCGAGCGCAAGATTGGGCTCACCCTGGCCTCTAACTGCTCGTTATTCTAGCACGGCGGTGGGGAGTCGGCAACGTGCACAAAGAACGGCCGCTTGCCTTGTGCACAACGCCGAGGAGCGATGTGGGGACTTGGCCGAGAGGTCCGGTGGGCGGGACGGACGGCGGGGGCTACAGGCGGAAAACCTGCAGCATCCGCTTCTCTTCGCCCTCGCGCACGGTGCCCACCACCTCGACGTACTGGCTCAGCCCGGAATTGCTGAGTTTGCGTTTGAGCAGCTCGTCGATCTGGAAGAGCCCGGCGGAGTTCGCCATGTCGATGGTGATGTTGATTGGCTTGTCCTCGCCCCTGGCGATAGTCACTCGCTCGATAGCTGCCGCGGAGAGGGAGTGAATGTTGATCTGGCCCGCCTCGAAGGGGATGCGCGAGCGGCCCTTGGCCATATCGAGGGCGTCGGCCACCTTGACCACGCCGGCCTCCACCGTCAGGCAGGGCACATCGCGGTTGTGGGCGATGATGGCGTGCATAGTCTCAGCCCAGATAGTCGTCCGCTGCTCGACGTCGTACAGCCCAGCCAGCAGCTCCTTGGCCTTGGGGGCGGCGACGAACAGGCTGTGCTGCTCGTGGTCCTGGCGGTGGACGGCGATGCCCACGTCGTGGAGCACGGCGGCGAGGAAGACCACCACCTCGGCCTCGTTCTGGCTGAGGCCGTGGTCGCGCACGATGCCGGGTTGTACGTCGGCCTCGATGAGCAGGCGCAGCAGCTTGAGGGCGATGTTGGCGACGATTTGCACGTGCACGCGACCGTGGTCGCTGCGGCCCATGCGATCGACGGAATTGACGTTGGCGCAGCGCCAGAGGGTCACAAGCTCCTGGTCGGCGTTGACTCGCTCGACCAGGGTGGCCAGGGCGGCGTTGTGTCGGGTGGGGATGCGGATAGCGGGTAGGGATTGCGCCTCGACCGCGGCCACTTCCGCAGTTTCGGCCATGTTCAGGGTCTCGTTAGTCAATACTCATAACCTCCTACGCATAGGATAGCACATCGGCGTAAGCGGGAGGTAAACGCGCGGCTAACATTGGGCTTTTCCCTGGCGCCCAACGCCTCCGGGGGCGCGGCATCGAGCGAGCGAGCGAGGCTTGACACCGCCGAGAGGGCTAATCTATAATAGGCTGCGTTGCGGGCATGCGGGCCGCATGCGCCTTGCCGAGGTAGCTCAGTTGGTAGAGCATGCGACTGAAAATCGCAGTGTCGGCAGTCCGATTCTGCCCCTCGGCACCACCGCGTCCCCACTGGGCCCCATGGAACGCCCCAGTGCGGCCTCGTTTTCCCACTTGGCTGCAAGGGCACCTTCGTGATCAGCCGCTGACATCAAAAGTGAAATCAATTCGGTCCTGGTCCTTCTCCGCCTCGGAGAAGAAGCGGTCCAGCCTCTCGGCCGCTCCCCGCTGAATATCGGGAAGGACGTGGCTGTAGGTATCCATGGTGACGCCGATGGTGGAGTGGCCGAGGCGCTCCTGAACTACCTTGGGGTTCTCGCCCTGGCTCAGCAGCAAGGTGGCGGCGGAATGGCGCAGGTCATGGAACCTGATCTTGGGTAGGCCTGCTTGCTGCAGCCGCGGCTCGAAGGAGTGGCGGGCGAGGTTGGGGCGTTCCATGGAGAACTCACCCGGGCCCTGGCCGGGCCCGCCCCAGGATTGCAGCAGTTCGCCCGCCGCGGAGAACCGGTGCACTCTATAGACGAACTTGCTCCCGCCAAACCTGTTTCTCATATTCACATTCCCTCCAACTTGTGCCGAAATGGATTGCTGGTGCCATGCGCCTACAGGGCGCCCGCGGTCTGTCATGGGTGGTCTCGCCAGATCCTCACCGGTCTGCGGCGGGTTGTCCCTGCCCGCTTGCTGCCACCCGGTCCCACTCGTGCTGCGGTGGTCCAACTGGCACTGCCCCCGCGAATTCGGCCCTCCACTATCAAGGGACTACCAAGACCTTGATGCCAATGTTACGGCGACGAAGGCCCAGGGCCTCGGGCAGCTGCGACAGCGGCAGTCGGTGAGTGAATACCCGCTCCGGCCGCACTTTGGGCAACAGCTCTATGGTTCGCGGGTAGTTCCAGCCTGGGCCGATCGATCCGTGGATCGTCAAATTGCCCGTCACTACGTCGAACGGGCTAAATGAGGCCTTGCTCTGCGGTGCGGGCACACCCACTATCGTTATGGCGCCACCCCGCCGCACGAGGCCAAACGATTGCTCAATCGTTCCTATTGTGCCGGCCGACTCCAGAACCACGTGGACCCCCAGACCATTCGTCAACGCCCGAATCTCCCCGGCCAGGTCGCAGGCAAACGGATCGAGCGCCACGTGAGCCCCGAACTCCAAGGCCATTGATCTTCGCTCCGCCGATGGCTCGCTTACGATGACCGGGCCGGCGCCGGCGAAGCGTAGAAGAGCAACCAGCAAGAGCCCAATAGCGCCACCTCCGACTACCGCCACTGAGGCGCCCGGCTGCACCCGGGACGCGTCGACGGCATGCACGGCTATAGCGAACGGGTTGGTGCATATCGCCTGCTCGTCGGTGACCTCGGGGGGAACCCGGTAAAGGCACCGTTCCGGGAGCGCGACGTATTCCGCGTAGCCGCCGTTGTAGACCCGCTTATTGAGGCAGAGCCAGGGCATCCCGTGCCGACACATTTCACACAAACCGCAGGTCGCGCCCGAGTGGGCGGTCACCCGTTCACCAACGGCGAACGCGGTTGTCCCCGGTCCGACTTCGGCGATCGTGCCCGCGTATTCGTGACCTAGAACGAGCGGCAAACCCCGGATCGGGAAATCGCCGTCGATGACCGCGAGATCTGTGTGGCAGATCGCGCAGCCTGCTATCTTGACCAGAGCCTCTCCCGGACCCGGCGCCGGGACGGGGCATTCCTCAGCACGCAAATCGCCGATTCCGTGCAGCACAAAACAGAGCATAGACGCTGAACCTCCATTCTCCACGCCGCTGTTGACGCGGCCGATTCATATCTATCAGTGCCAATCAGGTCAGGTAGGCTCGTGCCCTTGCCTGGGAGACGGCCCCGGACCTCGCACCCGAATCCGGTTGCTCGCTTCCTCTTCCGCCTGGCCCCTACCCTAAACGAGCGGGATACGCCGGACTCGCCAGCACTGGCATATCGTGGCCAGGTAGAACGTAGTCCGCCAGGCACTCCATCCTGGCGAAGGAAGAGAAGTAAGCCTCGAAGTCTACGTGCAGAGAACTGGGAATGTGTGCCAGACTGGGCGGTTCGCCCTGCCAGTTGACGTAGAGCGGGACGTTGTCGCTCGCAATCTGGTACGTACCATCCTCAGGCTCTACTCTGCCCCCCTGAATGCCAGGCATGTGGCCGGGCAGCAGCGCCACCGACACCCCTTTCGCCACTGAACGGTCGCCATCCATCACGTCGACTGTGACACCGGCCGGCAGGAACGCGTGAGTGCCGTGGGCGAATCCGCCGTACTGGCGATAGTGGATCGGCAGCGGTGCTACGGCGAAGCACAGTTCGGCCCGCTGGACGATGAACCGAGCTCTTGGGAATGGCGCCACATTCATGCGTGGTCGACACGTTCTTGCGGAAGTCCGTGCCCCACGCTTTCCTCCTCTGGTCGTAGACCCCATTGGCGCCAGGAGGAGGTATCTGGGGCCAGATGGTCAACAGCTCGAAGTCCTCATCGTAGGGATTGTTCAGCCTGTGAAAAGTCCCACCCGGTATGTAGATGGCGGTTCCTGGATCGATCTCGTAGGTCGTCCCGCCCTCTCCCGTCTCTGGGTCTCCTCCGAGCGTGAGCAGCGCCCGCCCGCGGAGGGCGTAGTAGCCCTCGTTGCAGCCGGCAGGGTGACTGCCTCCTCTGAGCGGCCTTCCAGCCTTCACCGTACCGTGATTCATCGTCAGGTCGCTGGAGTGAACCCTTCCACGGCAAAGACACTGCGCGAAACGTAGACCGGATCGCCCTGAGGCAAGGCGAAGGGCTCCATCTCGTCAACTCTTACGACCAAGTCATCTATTCCTGACATACTCACCCTTAGCGTGCTCGCCCACGCCGGTGCCACCGCACCGATGCGGACCCAGGTTCCTGCCCCGCCCGCCGATCATTCGCACCCGCTCGGGGCAGGCTTCTGGATAGTCGATCCTCGACAGCAGTGCAACTCACCAACCAGCAAAGCAGTCGACGCTCATTCCATCACGCCCGGACAAGGATAGGGTCCGCCCGTGGTCGACCAGCGGTGTCCGCGCAAGGCCCTCGCGGGCCCGCTCCGAGCTGGCGCGACCTCAATCGCAGCGTTAGGGATACACCTCCTCTGGCTCGCGCGGTGGCGGCCCCACCGCGGGGCCGATGAACTCGAGGGTGACGTGGAGCGGGTCCTCGGTGCCAAGGTAGGCAAAGCCACCACCCCTGGGTCGCCCCCGGCGATGCAACCCCGCTTGGATCACCGTCAGACCGTTGGCGGAGGCCTCGTCGATTGCCTTGCCTAGGTCCGGCACGCGCGTAGCCAGGTGCTGAATGCCTTCGCCGTGCTGGGCCAGAAAATCGCTGTAGATGGAGTTTCCTTGCAGCGGCTGAATCAGCTCGAACTGGACGTTGCCCAGGTCGGCCAAGGCCGTCAGGAACGTGAAGCGCCCGGGCCCACCGCGACAGCTGGCCTGCTCGTATTCCTCGCTGCTGACGGTGCACAGTCGCCAGGGCCCGATGCCCGCCGTTTCCCAGTAGGCGCGCATCGCCGCCCGCGCGTCGCGCACGATAGCGCAGATCCGGTTTGTCTCGGCAAACCTGGCCTTCGGTATCGCTTGCTGGTGTTCGGCCATCTCTCTCCTCTCAGTCGCCGCTTCCTAGATGGCGGCTCGCGCCCGTGCCGACGCCAGCTCGTACACGTCCGGGTTCACCGCGTCTGAGCAGCGCTCCCCGCGCAAGACCTGCAAAGTGTTCTCCGCTGCCCCGATTGCCCCTCTGACCGAGGCCTCGTGGGTCATGCCACCGACATGTGGGGTCGGCAGCACCTTGTCTAGAGCCAACAGACCCCCTGGCGCCGGTGGCTCCCTCTGCCAGCAGTCCAGAGCCGCTCCCGCGAGTCGGTCCTCCTTAAGCGCGAGATAGAGCGCGTTCTCGTCCACGAGGGAGCCTCGCGCTGTGTTGACCAGGAAGGCGGTCGGCTTCATGAGCCGGATCTCATTCTCGCCGATCAGAGGTGGCGTCCCAGGAGACGCGGGAGCGTGGAGAGACACGAAATCCGACCGGATCAACAGGTCATTGAATTGGAGGTAGCGGATGCTGTGCTGATCAGCGAACAGGCGATCCCGCAGCACGTCATAGGCAACGACTTCTATCTCCATCGCCTTGGCTCTGGTGGCCAAGGCCTTGCCGATGCGCCCGAGGCCCACGATCCCGAGCGTCTTGCCGGCCAGCTCGATCCCCGGGAGGCGGTCCCACAGGCCGGCCTTGGCGATCGGCATCTGCCGCTGCAGCTGACGCGCCAAGGCTATCATCAGCCCCAGGGCCAGCTCTGCAACAGTAACGTGGTTGGCGCCGGGAGTCGTCGTTACCACCACGCCAGCACGGGTTGCGGCCGCCACATCAACCGCATCGTAGCCAACGCCCTGCCGGGAGATCACCTTCAGCCTGGGTGCCGCGGCAATCACCGCCGCGTCGAGGCAGTCACCGCCGGCAATGATCGCGTCCACGTCGGCGACGAGCTTGATCATTTCCGACTGACTGAGTGGACGCTGGGCGTGACTGTCAATCACCTCGCAGCCGGACTCTTGCAGCAGCTCGAGGTGCCGGCCTGGGTAGCGGAAGAAGCTCAGAGATGTGATCAGGACCTTGTGTGGCATTGGTGTGCTCCTCCAGACACCGAGATAGAACTAGGTCGTCGCCTGCTCGCCACCACGGCGAGGCGCTGGCAGCGCCAGCTGTCGTCCCCGGGATCAGCATCGGCCAGCATTCTTACGAGATCTGGCCCCAGAAACATCCGACAGGCGGTGCCCCCGTCCACCACGATGACGGAGCCAGTAACGTAGTCCGTCTGGTTCGAGCAAAGAAACGCCACCTCGCCGGCCACGTCCCCGGTTGCCCGATGCGGCCGATGGGGATGCCCTCGTGGAAGCTGGCCTCCAGGACCGGCCCAGGGGCTACAGATCGCACTCCCCACGGGCCTTGTACTGGCCGAGAGCTGCGCGAAGCAGCGCGGGATCGAAATCTAGGCGGTAAGCAATGGCTCTCAAGTGCAAAGTCGCCCTGGCTCTCTGACCTTGATAGCCGGCTCTACGCGGGCGATGCCTTCTTGCGGAAGGACGTGCCCCAGGCGGCAATCCGTTCGTCGTAGATGCTGTTATCGCCTGGTTTGGGGTGATGCGGCCAGATAGTCAGAATCACCAAGTCCTCGTCATAGGGGTTGTCGAGCGCGTGGAACGTGCCGCCGGGGATGAAGATGGCCGTATCGGGCCCAATCTCGTGGACCTTTGCTCCATCGCCGGTCTCGTAGTCACCCCCCAGAGCCAACCGCGCTTTGCCTCGCAGTACGTAGTAGCACTCGTCCGAGCCAACCGGATGGCTCCCACCGTGAAGTCGCTGGCCGACTTTCAGAACACCCCGGTTCACGTTTAGGTCCTGGGAGCCCACGATATTGCGGTCGATGATGCTCTGGGACTCATAGACGCCTTCAGTCTTGGGGGTCGTGAAGGTCTCCAGCTCCTCGACACGCACGATCAGGTCCTTGGTTGTCATCTTCTGCTCCTTAGAGAGTTCTGAACAGAGTTCTGACCGCACTACCTTCGTGCCGGCCGTTGTCGGCGAGGCAATGGACACAGCGCCGGTCAAGTGCCTCCACCTCTCGAACTGTCTGTTCGACTCCGGCCAGGTCTGTGTCGCTGACGAGTAGGTCAGCCCCGGCCCACGCCAGCGCGAGAGCGATGGCGTGGCCGTTTCCGCCCTTGGCTCCGGCTCCTGTTACCAAAGCGACCTTGCCTGAGAGTCCTGGGACGGCCCCAGCTGCCATAGTCACACCTCCATTACCTGGGTCGAAGGTGGTGTTCCCTGTCGTCCTGCTAGTCAGTCGCATAGCTCCCGGATCGGAGCAGACATCACCCGTCCGGATCCGAGTTGGCAGACCGCCGATTGCCGAGAGCTATGCGGCGTAGCGGGCTTGATTGGCCCGCTACCCTTCCAACCAAACCTCGCCGGCGAACATTGAGTTCTCCTTGCTGAAGTTCAGGCCCTTCACGCGGCTGGCGTACACCCAGAAGCTGGGAGACTCGCACACGGGGTTGCAGAAGCACTCGTCCAGCATCATCTCCTGGATGCTTCGGCATAGCGCCAGCCGCTTGCTCTGCTCAATGGTCGTCTGCAGATCACGCCGCAGCTGGTCGTACTCGACCGACTCGAAGTGGCTCATACCGCCTTCTTTCTCGGTGAGCCACGGCTTGGCGCCGGTGACGAGGGTAAGTGGATCGCGGTTTGTGCGGGCATAACCGTGGATCATGAGGCGGATATCGCCCTTGCCCATCAGGTTCTGAAACACGGTCGTGTCGACATCGTTTATCGTCGCGTTGACGCCGATCTTCTTGAGGTCCGCCTGTAGGATCTGAGCAAGTTCGCTGTTGCCGGGGCCCCTCATGGTAGAGGTGATGATGTCCGTGTTGACGCCATTGCCCAGCCCGGCCTCCTTCAGCAGCGCCTTGGCCTTGTCCAGATCGTAACCGATCTTGCCTTCCAGGTCCTTGAAATACGCCCAGGAGCTCGTGGGCCACATCAGGCAGGTTGGTTGCACGAGCCCTTGCAGGGCTGTCTTGCAGAACCGGTCTCGGTCGATGGACCAGGCCACAGCCTGTCTGACCTTCTTGATGTTGAACGGTTCCGCCCTGACGCTGATCGCCACGTCGAACATGCCGTAACCGGGGATCTTGGCCAGGAGGTACTTCCCGCCTGAGTTGCCCAGGCGCCCCACGTCAAGCAGAGTGAGTCCAAAGACACAATCGATTGTCCCCGACTCCAGGTTGAGGGACAGGGCAGATAGATCGGTTATCGGTCGATGGATGAACTTGTCGAGGTACGGTTTGTCCTTATCCCAGTAGTCCTTATTGGCGACGAGCTCCACCCTGTCGTTAGGCACGTATTTGTCGAGCTTGAATGGCCCAGTGCCGGACGCCTGGTTGCTGAACTTCTTCACGCTGTCCTTGTCGATGATGTAGAGCGTGTCAAGGATGTCGAAGACGACGGCGGTAGGGCTATCGAACCTGAGTTCCGCGACGTACTTCTGCGGTGTCTCCACCTTCTTGACGTTGCTCAGCAGCGGACGCAGAAAGACGGATGTGTCGGTGGCCGCGAACTCGGCGGAGAACTTCACGTCTTCCGACGTAACCTCCCGCCCGGAATGGAACTTGACGCCCTCCCGCAGCTTGACGGTGATGGATTTCCCGTCGGCCGCCCGCTCCCACTTCTCCGCTAGCTCGGGTTGTGGCGCTAGACGGTCGTCGTAGTGGGTCAGGGTGTTGTAGAGAGGCGCCTGAACCACGACGTTGCCGGGCGACAGATAGAAGGGGTTGAAGTCGTTGATTGGAGAGGGCGTGCCGACGGTCAGCGTGCCGCCGCGCCTCGGTGTGGTAGGCTTGGTCGCGGCAGCTGGAGAGGCCTGAGCCGGGGGTTGCACCGCGGCAGCCGCGGAGGTTGCTTGCTGGGTCGGCGCAGGATTGCCAGTCGAGCAGGCGCTCAAGAACCACGTGCCGCCAAGGGCGGCGGTAGCAGCAAGAAAGTGCTTGCGCGTGATCTGCTTCCGTAGAGCCAATGTCAGTGATCGCGCGGCGTTCTCCTGAGTCCTTGCCACATCCTGTGGAAGTAGGTGCCGCCTGTTCATCGCATCCTCCTTTGCGCGTTGCGTATCAAGGCGAATGACGAGACTCGCTTCGACTCTGGATCCTTTCGTTTGCTTAGGCAGACGTTAATCCGCTGCCTTCCCCAGCCGAGTCGTCCACGGCCGTTCCGGCACCTGGCAGGCGCATGGTTGCACCGAGGCGATCAATGCGTCGGAAATGCCACGGCGTCGGGCTTGCCAGGCCTGCTAAACCCCCTCCTCTCTATGGGATCCCTTTGCCCTGGCTTGGCGGTACCGCACCCGTGCGGCATCTTGCCGCGAGATGAGCGTCAATTGTGGCGAGGGTCTGCAGGGGCAGGCCCAGGTCGCGATCCAGAATCAGGGGGAGGTCGTATCTCAGCAGCCCGTAGGTCGCCCGCGCGAACTCGACCAGGTTCTGCTTGGGCGCCTCGGCGTCGAGCGCGGCGCAAACGGCGCGGTCGATCAGCTCAGCTACTCGCACGCTCTCCCGCAACGTCTCTCTGGCCGTCGGGCCTCGGCGTACCGGCAAGTTGTAGATGCCGCCCGTCTGGAAGCCGTGTCCCATGCAGAGGACCGCCACCGGCAGATCACAGAGACGAGTCCCAGAGCCGAGGTACTCGCTGGCGTGGAAGTAGAACGGCAAGAGGCCAGGGTGCGAGCCGCGGCCCTGTACCGAGTCACCGGAGAACAGCATCTCCTCTCGAGGCCAGTAGAGGGAGAGGGAGCCTGCCGTGTGCCCAGGGGTGTGCAGCACCTGCAACACTATTCCCTGCCCCAGATCGATACTATCGCCGCCCGCGAGCCAGTGGTCCACCAGCGTGCCCTCGGCGACGTTGGCTTCCAGCAGAGCTCGTCGCGCTGCCAGGAGATCTTCTCGCCCCAGAGTCCGCATGTAATAACTGACGTCGAAACGGCTATCCATGAAGGCGTCTGGTCCTATGCTGAGGAGTTCATCGGCGTGATGAAGCAGTACCTGCACTCCGCTAGCTCGCTTCAGGGCCGCATTGCCGCCGGCGTGGTCGAAGTGCGGGTGCGTATTGATTATGAAGTCGATGTCGGAGAGGGCCATGTCTAGGGCGGCGAGCGCAGGCTCGAGGTAGTCCGGCACCGACTGGGCCACGCCGCTGTCGACTAGTGCCACCTGATCACCGAGCAGGAGGTAGATCTCCGTTTCCACCCCCGACAGCGGCGTGCCTACCCGATAGACCCTTTCGTGAACCTTCTCTACCGAACCGTCCACCACGGATGGCCTCCCTCCCCTAGACGCCCTGCGTGCCGGGAATGTTGAACATTCCTTTGGCATCCATACCACCGTCAATCGTGAACACCGATCCTGTCACATACTCAGCCTCGTCCGAGGCCAGGTACACCGCGCAGTAGGCGATGTTCTGCGGCCTGCCTAGTCTGGTGAGGCTCTGGCGAAGCGTCGCCCGAGCGCACTCCGCCTCGGCCTTCTGGCGCAGCGTGAGGTGTAAGTCGGGGTCGTCTAACGCCACGAACCGAATCGCGCCCTCGGCGTTGCGCGGCATCGGGATGCCGAATAGATAGGCGACGGTCGGGGCCACCTAGGTCAGGTAGGCCATGCCCTTCAGGTGCAGGCCCTCCTTCACGTTGGGGCCGCCGAGGAAGAAGATCGAGCGGATGCTCAGGCCCTTCACCCGCGAGGTTGGCATTTCGCCCCCGTGCTCGCCGTCGGCCCCTGGCCGGACGGCGTACACGATGTCCCCGAGGCCACCGTCGATGCCCACAGCGATGGCTTTCTTCGCTTCCTTGGCCTCTGACACTGTCCCCTCCTGCCTCTTGCCGGCCCGACCTGAATACGCCCGGTCCTGCCTATCGGGCAGATCCGACTGGACGTGCTGGCTCCGTCAGCTGGCGGCCAAAGGCTTGACCACGCGGCTTTCGGCGTGGCGTATCAACCGCCAACAGCACCCGGATTGATGGCAGTGCCTTCGCGAACCGCCTGGATCGCAGAAAGACTCAGCCCTTAGCATCAGCGGCCCTCTGTCGGTCGCCAACCGCGCGGACGTAGCGAAACGCCAACCTTACGTGGGCGCCGCCGCTCAGAGGCTCGTGGCGGCGCCTGTGAGAGTGGCGATTCTAGCTCTCGGCTGGGTACGCGCCCGCGGCTCCGGGGAGGCGTTACCGCTGGGCCTTAGCTAGGGCGTCTGCCGCCTCTTTTTGCCCCGCGGCCAGGGCGTCCTTAGGCGCAGTGTTGCCCAGAACCGCCGCCTCCCACGCCCGTGCCAACGCGAGCAACACTCCTGAGATGCCGATGACGGGGGGAGTGGCGGACGCGTATGCCATCGAATCAACGAAAGCCTTCGCGTTTGGATCCTCCTTGAGGAACTTCTGGTAGACGTCGGTCTTGACCGTGGCTTCAGTTGTCGGTAGGCCGTACGTCGCGGCGCACCAGCGGCTGTTGTTCTTCGGGTCGGTCCACCAGGCGACCAGCCGCGAAAAAGCCTGCTGCTTCCCAGGGTCTTTAACCGCGGCCAGCAGCGTCCAGTAGTTGCCCGCGAAGGCCGTGCCCCTGGTCTTGCGTTTGGGCATCTCAGCGGTCACCGTCTTGAACTTCCCCGTCTTGAGCTGCAGAAGCCAGGCCGGGAACAGCATACAGGCCCCGAACTTCCCGGTGGTATAATCGTTGTACGTCTGTAGCTGCGCGTAGGACTTCTGGGGGTTCACCTTGTACTTTTGGACTAGGTCCACGCCGAACTGGAAGGTCTCCAGCATCTCGGGCGTGTTGAACGCGGGCTGTTTCAAGTCCGGCGTCATCACATCGCTTCCGGCCGCCATCAAGAGTGACCTGACCTGGCCAGCTGTATTCGAGTCCCCCGCGTTCGGGAACGCGATGCCCCACTGTCCCTGCCCCGCCTTGGTGACCTTCAGCCCGGCGTCTACCAGCTCGTCCCAGGTATCGGGCACCTTCGTGACGCCTGCGGCGTCGAGGAGGTCCTTGTTGTAGGCCATTGCGCCCAGGCCACCCTGGACCGCAATACCGTACTGCCTGCCTTCGCGGATGGTAGCGCCGTCGAAGGCCTTCAGTATGGGCACCGGCAGCTTTACGATGTCGTCCAACGGCGCCAGAACCTTGTCTCTTGCCAGCTCAGGTGGGATGTTGCCCGGCAAGTGGTAGACATCGGGTGGAGCACCGCCAGCGACCGCGGTTAGCAGCTTGGCCTGGATCTCACCCGCGCCCACGGCGACCAAGTTAAGCTCGATGTCCGCGTTGTCTTTCTTGAACTCGCCCAAGAACTGATTGAGCACCTCCAGATTGGCCCCGGCGAAATGGGTCCAGGTCTCCAGCGTCACCGTCCCAGCCGGCTTCGCCGGTGCCTGCGTGGGCGCCCCTGTGGTTTGCTGGGGTTTCGTGGCCTCGGGCTTGGCCGTCGGTACGGGAGCGGCAGCAGGAGCGCACGCTCCGATGAGCGATCCTGCCGCGAAGACCGGGAACCCGAGGACGGCACCCTTCAGTAGACGACGGCGTGTCATCTTGTGGTAAGCGAGCCTGCTCATGATGATTCTCCTCCTTACGAAATGTCGGCTCGATGCCGTTTGGAACGCGGGAGCTCCCTGCTAGTGCATGATCAGACAGCATTTTCGGTGATACCCAAGTGAGCGTCATGTTGGCAATGGAAATGGGCGCAGACTCGGTCGGCCAACTCCTGGGCGCTAAGCAGTCGGTCGGGCTCGACCACCTTGCGCTTGGCGTGAATCCAGCGCGGCTCTATCGGGCTCAGCCAGGGGCTCTTGACCGGCAGATAGCAGGCGATGATCCGCACGCCCTGGCCTTCCCGCTTGACTCGACGGTTGTGCTCCCTGAGCCAAGCGCGCACTTCTCGACTCACGTGCCAGGGAGCATTGTCCCAGACCAGCAAGAGCGCTCGCTTGCCCAAGCAT
>JAMCYS010000138.1:0-27714 GCA_023473795.1 Chloroflexota bacterium
GATCCGCTGGGAGGATCCCGAGACGGTCTCGGCGGTGATCCTCAACCCGGTGGCGGTCGGCTTCGCCGGTTTCATCGTGCCGCCGCGCGAGTTCCACAGCCAGGTGCGGCAGATCTGTGACCGACACGACGTGCTCTTGATCTACGACGAGATCATCACGGGCTTTGGCCGCCTGGGGACTATGTTCGCCGCCGACCACTACGGGGTCGTGCCCGACGCGATCTGTTGTGGCAAGGGCATGTCCAGCGGCTACGCCCCCCTAGCGGCGGTGCTCTTCAAGGACAGCCTGCAAGAAGCCTTCCTCGGCGAGGCCGAAGAGCACAAGGAGTTCCGCCACGGGCACACCTTCGGCGGCCAGCCTCTGGCGGCCGCGGCGGGCGTAGCCAACATCCGCCAGCTGCTCGACCGCGGGCTGGTGGAGAACTCGCGGCGAATGGGCGACTACTTGCACGGCAAGTTCGAGGGGATGTACGCCAAGTACCCGATCATCGGCGATGTGCGCGGCATGGGTCTACTGCAGGGGGTGGAGTTCGTCAAGGATCGGGCGACCAAGGAGCCGTTCGTCGAGCGGCTGCCGGGCAAGGTGATCGAGAAGCTGGCCCGCGAGCGCGGGCTGATCTTGCGCTGCGGCAACGAGTTCGTGGCCCTAGCCCCGCCGCTCATCGTCGGCGAGTCGGACCTCGACGAGATGACTGCCATCCTGGACGAGTGCATCGGCCTGGCACAGCGGGAGTTGCTGGGCGGGGCCGGGTAGCCAAGGCCCGGCCAAAGAATCCGCGCCCCAGCGTCTGCCAGGGAGGCAGCGGGCGCAAGAGCGATCTGTCGGACGATGCGCCGCGACCCTCGCGCCGGTCGGGGGCCAACCAAGAGGAGGTGCTAGCGCGCGCCCGGAGGCCATCCGCGACGTCGTCTCCCGTATCTCCGCTCAGGAGGCGGGCGACCTCACCTACGAACTGGTGCAGATACCGAGCGTGACCGGGGAGGAAGGGGCAGCCGCCGAGTTCTATGCCGAGTGCCTGCGGAGCCCGGGCCTGGGCGTGCGCCTGCAGTACGTCGAGCCGGGAAGGCCGAACGTCATCGGCCGCCTGGCCGGCCAGGGCCGCGGCTGGAGATCGGTCTGGTGAATGGCGGCGACTACTTCAACCGCAATCCCGCCGAGGCCACGGCCATCGGCGCTATTCGCTGGGACCCCGACTGGACGGCGGAGCGGGCGGAGGCGGAATTCCGCGCCCGGCTGGCGGCGACGCGCGCCCGGCTGGCGGACAAGTACAAGGACGACTCGATCGAAATCGAGCTGTTCTTCCGGGTGGGCAAGGAAGCCTGCGACACGCGCGAGCACCCGGGCACGCCGCGTCTCATCGAGCAGCTGCGGGCGGCGGCCCGGCCGGTGCTGGGACAGGAGCTGGCCGAGACTGGCGCCCGGGCGGCGACGGACCTGGAGATCTTCTGCCGCCAGGGTGGCGTGGCCACGGTCGCCTTCGGCCCGGGTGTGATCCCCTCTGGCCCGGCGGCCAGAGGGCAGCCGGGGGGTGCGCACTCGGACGAGGAGGGCATCTCCGTGGCGGGCATCGTGCGCGTGGCCGGCGTCTGCGCCGCCCTGGCGATGGCTACTTGCGGCCTGGCGGACTAGGGCCAGCGGGGCCAGAAGCGGCTAGTCCGGCTCGTCGCCGAAGTAGACGCCGGTGCTGCGGCCGAGACGCACCATCTGGCCGTCCAGCGGTACCAGCTTGCAGGCGGCGACCGCTTCGTCAAGAGAGACGTCCACCACCTCGTCGGCGCGCAGGGCCACCATCCGCCCGTAGCCGCCCCTCGCCGCCAGGTGCACCGCCGATTCGCCCAGTCGCGAGGCCAAGATCCGGTCGGAGGCGGTGGGCGTCCCGCCGCGCTGCACGTGCCCCAGCACCGTGACCCTGGTTTCCACCCCCGTGCGCCGGTATAGTTCGTCGCTGACGACGCTGCCAATGCCGCCCAGGCGCCCCACTTGTTGGTAGACGGGTGACGCGCCCAGGGGGTGGGCGCCCTCGGCGACCACGATTAGGCTGTAGGTGCGGCCGCGGGCCCGCCGCTCAGCCACCATCCGGACCAGTGGTTCCCAGCGGAAGGGGATCTCGGGGATGAGGATGGCATCGGCCCCGCTCGCCAGCCCGGAGTTGAGGGCGATCCAGCCGGCCTCACGGCCCATCACTTCGCAGACCATAATGCGGTGGTGGGCCACCGCCACGGTGTGCAGGCGGTCCAGTGCCTCCACCGCGACCGAGACGGCGGTGTCGAAGCCGAAAGTGCGCTCGGTCATAGCCAGGTCGTTGTCGATGGTCTTGGGCACGCCCACCACCTTGAGACCCAGCCGGTCGACCACGCGGGCGATGCGCAGCGAGCCATCGCCGCCGACGACGATCAGCCCGTCGAGGCGCAGGATGCGGCCCTGGTGGACGACAGCCTGGAAGTTGGGCAGGGACTCGGGGGTGGGCTCGCCGTCGGGCGTGAGATCGAAGGGCCCGCGGTTGGTCGTGCCCAGGATCGTGCCTCCCGCCACCAGCAGGCCGCGCACGTCGTCGCCCGTGAGGGTACGGGTGCTGCCACCCGGCTGGAGGCCGGTGAAGCCATCGTAGATGCCGATCACCTCGGCCCTGTAGAGCTCGTAAGCGGTGCGCACGACGGCCCTGATCACCGCGTTCAGGCCCGGGCAATCCCCCCCGGACGTCAGGACGCCGATTCTTCGCATCTCTGTCAACAACTGCCTTCTCCTGAGCACGGCCGGTCGCGGCGGCAGGACGAACTCGTGCGTCCCGGTTGGCCATCGCCGGCTGGCTGCTGATACCGCAGCCAACGCCACTCGCGGCTACCCCATTCTACACCGAGTTGGCCCTCCGTGGTTCACAGGCAGAGCTTGTGCGGCCATGCCCCGGGCTGCCGGGCTCTGTGCGTTCCAGCAGAATGGAGCCAGGCGTCCCAGGAGGTCGAGGCTTCAGCCGGACTGGCCAGTCCGGCTGAAGCCTCGTCTTCCATAAAGGCCCCGCAGGCCCGCATTGACGGGCCGGTCTGCCAGCGGTTATCCTTCCCCGCGGCACCTACCACCAGAGAAAGGGGAACGGTTATGGGTTTGGTCAGGCGGCGCTCCGGCGAACCAGGCAAAGAGGTCTGGGAGGGCGTGGAGCCCAAGGTTTACCGGGCTCTGGGCGGGCCGCTCGGGCGCAAGAACATCGTCATTGGACCCGACGACGGCGCCACGAACGTGGCCCTGCGCGTCTTTCAGATACCTGTCGGCAAACACTCGCGCGAGGAAGAGCACCCCAGCGACCACTGCGTCTACATCCTCCATGGTCGCTGCGGCGTGCTGATGGGCGAGGAGTACCACGAGGTGCAAGCCGGCGACGTGGTCTGGGTCAAGCCGGGCGAGCACCATCGCTTCGACAACATCGGCGAGGAGACCCTGGAGTTCCTTTGCGCCGTGCCCGGCTGGGGAGAGCTAGACTCCGCCAACCACCTGCCGGCTCCCGAACAGTAGGCCGGTGGTCGGTATCGCCCTGCTGGGCGCCGGCTTCGCCGGCAAGCGGCAACTCGAGTGCTGGCAGCGGGTGCCGGAGGCGCGGGTGGTGGGTCTCTGGAACCGCACGGCGGAGCGGGGTCGCGCGGCGGCCCAGCGATTCGGCGTGCCGTTCTACCCGGACCTGGAAGACCTGCTGGCCGACCTCGCTGTGGACGCCGTGGACATCGCCACCACGCCGGAGACTCACCTCGCCTTCACGCGCCAGGCCTCCGCCCACGGCAAGCCCGTGCTCTGCCAGAAACCCCTGGCGGACAGCTACGACGAAAGCGAAGCTATCGTGTCCGCCTGCGAGCGGGCCGGCGTGCGCCTGATGGCCAACGAGAACTTCCGCTGGCGTCCCTGGTACAGGGTGGCCAAGCAGGTGGTGCGGAGCGGCGCCCTGGGCGACCTGTTCCACCTGCGGCTCACCTACCGCGACAGCCTGGCGGTGGCGACGGCGGAACGGCCGGCGGCGCAAGTCTTCGACGACGAGCCGTATCTGAAGAAAGCCGAGCGGCTCGTCCTGATCGACATGGGCCCGCACAACTTCGACATCGTGCGCTTCTTGTTCGGCGACCCGGAGACGGTCTATGCCCGCGCTCACAAGGTCACGCCCTTCCTGGCCGGCGAGGAGGTGGCCACGGCCTTGCTGGGTTACCCCGGGCGCACGGCGGTGGTCGAAGCCAGCTTCGCCAGCATTGGCTACCCGCCGGGAATCCAGTCGGACGAGCTGATCATCGAGGGTCGCGAGGGGACGCTGCGCCTGGGCTGGGATGGCCAGCTGACGCTGCGCCGGCGGCTGGGCGGCGAGGAGCGGTTCGCCGTGGACGTGACCGACTATCGGCTGCGCGCCTGGACGGCGGCCCTGGCGCACTTCGTGGAGTGTCTGCGCAGCGGGGCGCCCTTCGAGACCCCGGGGCGCGACTACCTCAAGACCATGCGCTTCGTCTTCGCCGCCTACGAGTCGGCGGAAACGGGCCTGCCGGTGCGGGCGGGCTGAGAGGGGGAGAGGACCAGTGTTCGCGCTTGGGAGGGAAGCGATCGGGGAGCGGACTTCAGTCCGCACTACGAACACGAGGTTTGTCTTGCTACTAGTGCGGACTTCAGTCCGCTGGTTCCATGCCCCGCGGTTAGGGAGTCAGTCCGCCCCTGTCGGCTAGCGTTACTGGTCCACTCGCTCCAGGAGGGCGACGGGGAAGTGGCGCAGGAGGTCGGCGAGGGCCAGGCCCGGCGTCGCTTCCCGCTCGCCCACGGCTAACTCTTCGCCGGTGAAGAGATTACGGTAGCGCCTCCCGGCCGCTTCCTCGGGGAGAGCGAGCCAGGTCTCGCCCCAGACCACTCCCTGGGGCGGCCGCTCCTCGCCGTTGGCCAGGCCCGCCACCAGGCGCGGGGCGACGGCCAGCACCCGCGATTCACCCAGGCCGCGGGCGAAGGCCAGCACGTGAGCGGCCTTCTCTCCCTGCGCAGTCAGAGGCTGGTAGTCACCCTCGGCGAACAGGTCCGGATGGCCGCGCCTATACTCCAGGCCTAGGTTGGTGAGATAGAGTTTGATTCTATCGTCGGCGCTGTTCTCCACCAGTTCTCGCGCCAAAGCGGTTCTGTCCGCCCCGGCCGCCTCGGCCCGCGCTCGTAGCTCGGCCAGAAGCTCGCGCCGCCGCTGGTAGTCCACGGGCCGGCGGTTGTCGGGATCCACGAGACTGAAGTCCCACAGCTCCTGCCCCTGGTAGAGGTCGGGCACGCCCGGCGAGGTCAGTTTTAGAAGCAGCTGGCTGAGCGAGTTCCACTGCCCGAAGAAGGCGATCCTGCGCTGGAAGGCCAGCAGGTCCGGCAGGAACTCGTCCTCCCCCTCCGGACCAAGCAGACGCCGGACGAAGGCGGCCACCGCCGCGTCGTACTCCGCATTGGGGTTCACCCAGCTGGTGTGGACCTTGGCCTCGCGGGTGGCCTTCTCCATGTAGGTCAGCAAGCGCTCTATCATCTGGCTGCGCTCGGCGGACGAAGGCTCTCGCAAGGGCCAGATGCCCAGCAGCGCCTGGTAATAGGCGTACTCGTCGTTGGCGTCCGGCGCCAGGGCGCCGTCCACAACGGTCTTCTGGGCGGCGTTCAATTTGCGCCAGCGCTCCAGACTCCCCGCCCACTCGCTGGGCAGCTCGGAGAGCACGTTGAGTCGCGCCCGTACGTCCTCGCTGCGCTTGGTGTCGTGGGTGGTGGTGGCCAGCAGGGTGTGCGGCCAGAAGCGCCGGCGGTGCTCGTTCTGGGCGTGGAAGGCAGCGGCGCTGGCGCCGAAGTGCTCCGGAGCGCCCCCCACCTCGTTGAGGGACAGCAGGCGGTTGAAGACGTAGAAGGCGGTGTCCTCCACGCCTTTGGCCATCACCGGCCCGGTGACCTGCTGCAGCTTCATGGCGAACTCTACCAGCGCCTGGCGGTCTTGGGGCGAGAACTGCTCCCCCCCGCGCAGCAGCAGGGCATCGCCGATGAAGTCGAAGACGCTCTCCGCGGTGCGCGGGTTGCGCCGTTTGGCTTCGGCCACGGCCATCTCGAGGAAGCGTTGGTCCCGCGGCGAGGCGTGCTCCATCTCCTCGGCGGTGTAGGTGCGGTAGACGGGCAGGCAGGCGATGATCTCGCGGATGGCGAAGGTCAGGCTGTTGAGCGTGAAATCGCGATAGCGCCGGTTGCGTTCGGCGATGCGCTCCAGGCGATGGCCCAGAGAGTGGACCTCGCTGGCCAATGAGACGAGCATCACCATCTTCTTGCTGGAATTGACCAGGTTGGGGAAGCTGATGTCCAGGCCCGAGAAGCCGCCGTAGACCTGGTCGAAAGCCCGGCGATTGCGCCCGTCCACAAAGAGCCCGTTGACTCCGGCGAGGAAATCGTAACCGGTGGTGCCGTCCACCGCCCATCCTGCCGGCAGCTGCTCGCCGTCGCTCAGTATCTTCTCCGTGACCACGAAGAGCGGCCAGGCCTCAGCGCCGTATTGGCGCCGGCCGACCTCCGCCACCAGGTTGGCCGCCACAGCCCAGGCCAGGCCCGCCTGGCCCTCCTTCAGCCCCAGGCGGGCCTGCAGCTGCTGGAACACGTAGGTCTCCTGCAATTGGCGGAAGTAGCGAGCGGGGTTCCAGAGTCCGTCGCAATGGTCTACCCGCAGACCGGTGACTATGCCCTCCAACAGCAGGCGGAAGACGAGCCGGTGGGTATCCTGAAAGACCTCCGGCAGTTCCTCGCGCACGGCGACGAGCGTATTGATGTCGAAGAAGCGCCGGTAGTTGATCTCCTCGGCCGCCACACGCCAGTAGGCCGGCCGGTAGGCCTGGCCGTTCAGCAAGGAGTCGAGCAGGTCGAAGCTGGCCGGGTCGCCGACGTTGCCGTTGAAGGCGCGGACGGCCGCGTCGACGGCGGCTCGCACCTGGGCGTTGGCCTCGTAGAGCGCCGCCACCCGGCGCTTGATGATCTCCTTCTCGCGATCGCGCTCGGCGATCTTGCCGGGGTCCCGCTCGCTCATGGGTGGCAGATAGCCGAGCGCCGTGAGAATGCTCTGCAGTTCGCGCACCCGCTCGTCGTCGCCTCCCAGAGCATCCATCAGTGGTGTGAGGGCACGGCCGAGGATGGCGCTGTACGTATCTGGCGCCACCGGCAACTTGGTGTCGAAGTAATCGACGAGGAAGGCGCCATTCGCGTAGTCCAGCTGCAGCTGGGCCAACTCCAGAGCGTCGCCGTATTGCTCGCCCAATACAGGCAGTAGCACCTTGTCCGCTAGCTCACGTTTCACCGGTTCCCAATCGATGTCGAAGTAACCGGCGTAGATCGAGCTGGGCCCGTTTTCTAGCACGTCCATCCACCAGCGATTGTCGGCGCCGCTAATGCCCATGTGGTTTGGCACCACGTCCATGAGCAGGCCAAGGCCGCGCTCGCTCAGCGCAGACGAGAGAGAACGCAAGCCTTCCTCGCCGCCCAACTCGGGGTTGACCTGGCTGTAGTCCAGCACGTCGTAGCCGTGGCTGCTACTCGGGATGGCTTTGTAGATCGGTGAGGCGTAGAGGTCGCTCACCCCCAAATCGTCGAGGTAGGGTACCAGGTCGGCAGCCTGGGCGAAGGCAAAGGCGGGGCCGAACTGCAGGCGATAGGTAGCGCGGGGGACGCGGCGCCGGCTGGCCACTTCCGCGGCCAGGGCAGTAATGCTGGAGGGACTGCCGTCTGCACTCATCTCGCCCACCTTGATGCTTAGTTTGTCGCCCAGCGCGCCGAAATGGCTCAGCCAGGTCAGCACGCGCTCGTCCTCGGGCGCGGCCTGCTGCCAGTACTCGTCTCGATAGATAGACTGGAGGACATCATAGTAGACATTCTGCGTTCGCCAGAGGTTCACCTCGAAGGGCATCGTCGCGACAAGGTCGAGTACGAGGCTCAACTTCTCCGGCAATTCGGGTTTGGTCGGACCAGAGCGCAGACCCTCGGCGAGCGCCTCCACCCTTTTCTGCATGGTGTAGGCGAGGCCGGCGGAGTCGAGGATTACCCGCCACTGCTGCGCTTCCTGCAGCAGCGCTCCGATCAGACTGCGGTCCAGCTCGGCGCTAGCGAGTGCCTGGCGCAGGTTGGCGTTCAGCACCACCTCGGCCGCCTCCAGGAACGATCCCGGCAAAGGCACGCCCAGATCTATTAGGAAGCGCATGAGCGGTGCATGGTGTTGGTACACCTGCCGGTAGGCCGCTTCGGCCTCCAGTCGGGCCGATTCGACGATTGGGCCCAGGATACGCCGCTGTTCGTCGCGGAAGAGCGACTTCAGGGAGTAGGTCACGCCGCCGAAATGCTTGTCCATCACTCGTAGCACCTCGGCGAGGTCAGAGCGATTGAAAGCACTCCGCAGGTCCTCAAGCACGGTGGCATACGGCCCCTCGCCCTGGAAGGGGCGCACTCCGGCCGCCAGGTTCTGCCCGCCCAGGTCGAGCACGCCGTAGGAGAGGTCGCCGGAGTCACCGGTGATCGTCGAAGTGATCCGGGCGCGCCCCGCGGCCACGCGTTCGCGGCCGTTTTGCTGCATCTGATGGTCCTGGCGCTCGATATCGAAGCAGTAGATGCTCGCCCGGTCGGGATAGGGCTCGAAGAGCGAGCTAATGGCGAAATGGGCCGCGACCTTGGGCAGATCCACCACCGCCGGGCGCACGTACTTCTCGAAGATGTCGGCGCCGTTCTTGTGCTCGGGCAGATTGCTGGGTGCGGCGGCGAGCCGCTCCAGAAAGCCCTGCTCGAGGTCCACGCCCAGCGACTCGCGCGCCAGCTGTAGGGTCCGGCCGGCGTACATCAATACCTGCATCGTCTCCAGGCCGGACATCTCGTCAAAGAACCAGCCGCAGCTGGTGTACATGAGGAGGCTCTGGCGCTGGCTTTCCAATAGACTGAGCGCCGTCACCTTCTCGCTCTCGCCAAGCAGATGCGTCGCGTGTTCGTCCAGGAAGCGGACAGCATTCTCGTGCGAGCGGTCGAGCACCACCTGAATGTAGTCGTCTCGCGCCGCCCAGGGGTCGCTCAGGAGGTCGCGGGACCGTTCCTCGTAGCGCGGCGCCAGCTCGTCGCGCAGCCAATCCAGCGCCTCACGCAAAGGCGCCCGCCAGGCTTGCCGCCAGCCGTCCCGTCCGGAGTTGCAGCCGCAGTCGGAGCGCCAGCGCTCGACCCCGTGCGGGCAGCTCCAAGAGGTGTTGTCGAGAATCTGTACCTCGTGCGTGGGCGGGTGCTGCGCCAGGAACTCGCCGTAGTTGGTTAGCCGGGCCAGGCCCTGGTCCTCGACGTATTGGAGGGCATAGGCCAACGCCATGTCGCCGTGGCGGTGGTGGTGGCCGTAAGTTTCGCCGTCGTTGGCGATGTGCATCAGTTGGGGCCAGGCGCGGCTCTCGGAGAACCCACCTACCAGCCGGTCGGCGAACTTCTCGCCACTGGTGAGCAGTCCCTCGAAAGCCACCGCGCGGGAGATCGGCCCGTCGTAGAAGAAGATGTCGATGCTGCGCCCCGAGGGCAGCTTGGCCCGGTAGGCGCGGGTCGGGTCGATGCGCCCTCCCGTGACGTCGTGCCAGCCGCGCGCCCCCAGCCGTCGGACCCGCGCCGCCTGGTGGGGCGCCAGAATGGTGAAGCGCAGGCCCAGCTCCGCCAGCACCTCCAAAGTCGCGGTATCCGCCGCCGTTTCTGGCAGCCATAAGCCCTCCGGCTGGCGGCCGAAACGATGACGGAAATCGGCCAGGCCCCAGCGCACCTGAGTATGCTTGTCGCGCTCGTTGGCCAGCGGCAAGATGACGTGGTTGTAGGCCTGGGCGAGGGCCGAGCCGTGGCCGGAGAAGCGGGACTGACTCTCGACGTCGGCGGCGACGATGGCGGCGTAGGTGGCGGGCTCGTGCTCCTCCAGCCAGCTGAGAAGGGTGGGGCCGAAGTTGTAGCTGATCCGAGCGTAGTTGTTGACGATGCGGCTGATCCGTCCGTCGCGGTCCAAAACGCGCGAGGCGGTATTCGGCGCGTAGCACTCGGCGGTTACCCGTTCGTTCCAGTCGTGATAGGGGTAGGCCGAGTCCTGCAGTTCGACGAATTCGAGCCACGGGTTCTCGCGAGGAGGTTGGTAGAAGTGCCCGTGGACACAGATGTAGCGCTCCATGTAGATCGAATATACACTGGCTTACGGGGCGGCGTCAAAGTACTGCCTAGGCCAGCAACGGATTGAAACGCGGGCCGCGGCGAAGGCTCACACCACCTTCACTCGTGCGTCTCCCAGAGCGTACCAACAGCGCCGAGCTTCACCACTTTCGGTGGCAGGGAAGCCTGAGGGGAGTCCGGGTTGAAGACCGGTCTATCCATGGGAGGAACCCGTAGGCGCCCCTCCTGCGCCAGGGTCATGCGTTCTCTGGCCAGAGCCACGTATTCGGGCATTATCTCCGCACCGATTGCTCGCCTGCCGTGCATGAGCGCCGCAACGGCCGAGCTGCCTACGCCCACGAAGGGATCGAGTATCCAATCGCCTTCATCGGTTAGTGCCAAGACCAGTCGCTCGACCAGTTCCGAAGTGCTCTTGGATGGAGACCGCTTCCATTTGGCACACCTGCCTGGTTGCTGTCCAGCGTATTATAGCCTCGTCGGGACCGAGAGGGAAGAGAGCTTGCTGACCAGTAACGGCCGTCGGTCTGGCCCGTTTCAAGTTAGGGGAAGGCGTTGTGGGGTCCGAGGGCCTAGTGTATAATGGGCTTGCCCTGGACTCGGCAAAGGCGCGCCGCCTCAGCCGCTTCCATGCTTATCTACCCCCTGCCGAGTTGGGCCGCGGGACCTTGCCCGGCGACGAAGCCGGTATTCCAGGCAGCGAGGTGAGCGCCGTGCCCTATCAGAACATTCTCATCGAGCGGGACGAGCACATAGCCGTCATTACGATCAACCGCCCCCAGGTCCGCAATGCCCTGGATGCCCTCACCCTGCGCGAGTTGGGCGCCGCCGTGGACGAGATAGAGGCGGACCAGACAGTGCGCGCTCTCGTGGTTACGGGCGCGGGCGATAGGGCCTTCGTGGCCGGGGCCGACATCAACGAAATCCGTGACCTGGTGGGCGCGCAGGAGGCGGAGGCCTTCGCCCAGAACGGCCAGGGCGTGTTATACAAGATGGAGCAGCTGCCGAAGCCGGTGATCGCGGCAATCAACGGCTATGCCCTGGGCGGCGGGGCCGAGCTGGCCTTGGCCGCCGACATTCGTTTGGCCGCCGACACGGCGAGGCTCGGTTTCAGCGAGATCAACCTCGGCATCTTTCCGGGCTTCGGCGGCACCCAGCGGCTGCCACGTTTGATCGGCAGGAGCGCGGCCAAGCTGATGATCTTCACGGGCAAGATGATCGACGCCCGGGAGGCCCTGCGTCTGGGCCTGGTGGACCGCGTCTACCCGGTGGCTGAGTTGCTGCCGGCGGCGAAGGCGCTGGCCAAGACGCTGGCGACCAAGGCGCCGGTGGCCATGGCGTTGGCAAAGCAAGCTGTCAACCTGGGAATGGAAACCAGCCTGGAAAGGGGCACAAGCCTGGAGGTCCGTCTCTTCGGCCAGGTCTGCGCCAGCGAGGATAGAGTGGAAGGCACGCGGGCCTTCCTGGAGAAGCGGCAGCCGGAGTTCAAGGGAAGGTAAAGGAAGTCCCTGCCGATCCTATTGGGGGGTGGAGGCGGTGTTGCCGCGGTTGTTCAGTTCCTTCACCATCAAGGGCTTGGCCCTCAAGAATCGGCTGGTGATGGCGCCGATGGCCACCAACCTGGCCGACGAGGCGGGCCATCCCTCTGCGGCCCAGATTGAGCACTACCGTGAGCGCGTGGCGGGCGGGGTTGGGCTGGTTATCGTCGAGTCGGTGCTCGTCAATCGACTGCCGGAGGTCGCGTCAGGGCGACTCGGCCTCTGGGACGACGACTGTGTGGCGCCGCTGACCGCTCTGGCGAGGGCGATTCGAGAGGCGGGGGCGGCACCCGCCGTCCAGATCGTCGACTTGACGCTGCGGGCGCGGCAGGCCCTGCCGGCCGCTCTGGCGGCGACCGAGATCGAGGCCATAGTCGCCCAGTTCGCCGCGGCCGCTGCCCGCGCCCGGGCCGCCGGCTTCGCCGCCGTGGAGCTGCACTCCGCTCACGCCACTACCCTGGCCGATTTCCTTTCCCGAGCCGCCAACCGGCGCCCGGATGAGTACGGTGGCTCGAATGAAGGGCGCGCCCGCTTCACGGTGCGCGCCCTGGAGGCAATGCGGGTGGCGGTTGGCGACGACTACCCGCTGTTGTGCCGCTTCAATGGGGATGAGTTCACGCTACAGGGCAACACCCTGCTGCACGCAGTGCCGATCGCCGGCCTGCTCCTGCGGGCGGGCGCGGACGTGTTGGACGTGTCCCAGGGCGGGCGCACCGAAGACGGCGCCTACGCGCAGCAGCGCGGCCGGCCCGCGGCCTGGCTGCCCGACGGCTGCAACCTGTACGTGCCGCGCGAGATCAAACGCGCCACCGGCGCCCCGGTGATCGGCGTGGGCAAGCTGGGCAATCCCGAGGTGGCCGAGGCTGCTCTGGCGGACGGTGCCTGCGACCTAGTTGCCCTGGGTCGGCCGCTGTTGGCCGACCCCGACTGGCCGCGCAAGGCCCAGGCGGGACGCTACACCGCTATCAAACGCTGCCGGTGCGACGACCGCTGCATGGAGTTGTTCCGTGAAAAGAAGGCTGTGCACTGTGTCACTTTCGCGGAGGCTTAGCGGCGCGGCTGCCCTGCTGCTGGTAGGGTTGCTGGCCTTCGCCGGTTGCACGTCGTCAGAGGTGCCGGTGACGCAGACCGCGGCTGCCCCGACGAAGCCGGCGGTCGTCGGGGCCGGCGCCACGCCCACGCGCGCGGCGCTGCCTTCGCCGTCTTCGTCGCCGACGGGTACCGCCGTCGCCTCTCCCACCGCCACGGTTGTGCCCACGGCGGCGGCAGCGCGCGCCCAACAGGGGCAGATTGCCTTCGTCTATCAGGGCGACATCTGGCTGATCTCGCCCGATGGCAAGAGCCAGCGCCGCCTCACCAACGATGGCGGCTACAGCACGCCCCGCTGGTCGCCGGACGCCAGCCGGTTGGCCTTCGTGCGCGGCACGGGCCTGCGGGCGCGCCTCGGCCTGATGAACGCCGATGGCTCGGGCAAGAAGTTGCTCGCCGGCACGACGGGCGCGGCCGATACGGGCCCGGTTTGGTCGCCACGGGGCAACCTCGTCGCCTACACGCACACGGCCGAAATGAACGGAGACGGGCAGATCGACGTTCGCGACGAGGCCGAGGTCTGGCTGGTGGAGGCGGACGGCAGCAAGCCCCGCCGGCTCGTGTCTGGGCGCGACCCGGCCTGGTCGCCCGAGGGTCTACGCCTGGCCTTCGTCACCAACGGCGTGGTCAGCACGCAAGTGCCCTACCGCCACGACAACTCGTTGAATCTGGTCAACACGCGGGGCCAGAACGAGTGGACCGTGCTCACCGTGGCCAAAGTGCCTAGTCAGATCGACGTGGGCGGCGGCGTCACGCTCTCGCCCTCCACGTCGCTGCTCAAGGCCCCTTCCTGGCAGGCCGATGGCCAGCGCATCGCCTGCACGACGCAAGGGCACACGGGGCTAGTGCTGACGATGAGCCTCTCCGCCACGGACCTGCGGATAGTGGACACGAGCTATGAGGGGGGCTTCGGGCGGGCGCTCTACGCGCCGGTGGGCGACTACCTGGCTTATGAGGCGCAGCCGCCCAGCGGCATGGGCGAGATTGGCGTGGTCGACGGCGCCGGCAACAAGATCGCCACCCTAGGTGGCGTGCGCAAGGGCCTGCGCTTCACGGAGCTGACTTGGGCCCCCGACGGCGCCGCTCTGGTCTTTGCTCAGGCGGAGGCGGAGCCCTATCTGGGCACGGCGGCGCCGGACGGCTCGAACCTGAAGCAGCTGATCTGGGGGGTCTCCCGCTGGCCGGACTGGGGAAGCAAACGCTGATTGCCGGCATGACCGAGATAGTCAAGGTACGGGACGCGGCGGACCTGGCGTTAGTGCGCGAGCTGTTGCTGGAGTACTCGCGCTCGCTGGGCATCGATCTCTGCTTCCAGAACTTCGCCGAGGAGTTGGCTGGGCTGCCGGGCGACTACGCGCCGCCGGGCGGCCGCCTGTACCTGGCCAGGCTCGCCGGTGCGCCGGCCGGCTGTGCGGCTCTGCGCTCCCTGGGCGACGATTTAGCGGAGATGAAGCGCCTCTACGTGCGCCCGGAGGCGAGGGGCCGTGGGCTGGGCCGGACGCTGGCCGAGCGCGTCATTGCCGCGGCCCGCGATCTGGGCTACCGGCGCTTGCGCCTCGATACCTTGTCGAGCATGGTAGAGGCCAATAGTCTCTACACGGCGCTTGGCTTCGTCGATATCGCGCCATATCGCTTCAATCCGGTCGAGGGGGCGCGCTATCTGGAATTGGCTCTGTGAGTTAGCCTGTGCTGTGCGGGCCGCAAGGGGACAGCAGCGGGTGGGCACCCGGGCTCATCGCCCGTTTCGCCCGTAGTACTAGGAGGTGGGGTATGACCAGGCAGATGGCGCTGGGCGGCAGCGTGGTTGTGGCGATCTTGCTTCTCTTGAGTGCCTGCGCCGGCGGGCAGGCGGCCACGCCGACACCGGAGCCGCTGCTCTTTCCAACGTTCACTCCCACGATCGCGCCGACGCCCGTGCCGGTGGTGCCCACCATGGTCGTCGAGCTCGACCGCCTGAAGGTGGCCAACACCGGAGGCGAGGGCGCCATGCTGCGTAAGACGCCGGGCGGCGACCCTATCCGCGCCTGGAATGACGGCACGGTGATGCAGGTTGTGGGCCGCACGCAGCAGGCCTCGGGGCACACGTGGCAGAACGTGAAGGACCCCGCTGGCAACACCGGCTGGATGGCGACCGACTTCCTGACCGCCGCGCCGGCGGCGGCCGGAACGCCGACGGCCGCGGGCACCGCGCGCCCGGCGGCCACCCCCACCCCCAAACGCTAGCGAGCGTCGTCGGCGCCATTGACAGGACCCTCTCGTCGTCGGCCCCGCGGGGCCGACGACGAGAGGGTCCTCCTGCGCTATAATCCCTGCCGGCGGCGGTCGCGCCGAGGGAGGGGCCTGTGGGCAAGCGAGTCTCGGTACTGGTCTTCGTGGGCGCGGGCGGACCGAGCGAGCCCGAGCGCCTGGTGCAAGGCGCACAGGAGGCGATTGCCCTCGACACCATCGAACGCGTGCTCGGGCGTGACTGGTGCGAGGAGGTAATCGTCGCCAGCGGCTCCGCCGACTTCGCCGAGCGCGTCGCCGATCTGCCGGTAATCTTGGAGCGGGACCGCGCCGACTTCCACTTTGGCCGTCGTCTGCTGGAACTGGTGGAGAAATACCGGGTGGAGCGCGCCTTCTACATCGGCGGCGGGGCAGGCTCCCTCCTCACGGATGAGGAGATGAACACGGTTGGCAGGGCGGCGTTAGCGGACGACGTCGTGGCGGCCAACAACTTCTTCTCCACTGACTTCGCCGCCTTCGCCCCTGCCCGGGCCCTGGCGCGCTTTGCCCCCCCGGCCATCGACAACAATCTGGCCTGGCTGCTCCACTACGAGGCGGGTCTGCGCTCCCAGCCGCTGGAGCGTACGCCCGGCAGCCAGCTCGACGTGGACACGCCCACCGATCTGATGATGCTGCAGGTGCATCCTTTGGTGGGACGGCACGCCCTGGCCTATCTAGAAGGCGTCCACCTGGACCTCTCGCGGGTGCGGGAGGCGATGCGTTGCCTCACGGACCGCTCGGCGGAGATCACCGTCGCCGGGCGGGTGGGCTCGCACGTCTGGGCGCGGCTGGAGACCGACCTGGCCTGCCGCAAGCGCATCTACGCCGAGGAGCGAGGCATGCGGGCCAGCGGGCGCGAGGGCGGGCACCAGGTGCGCTCGCTGCTGGGCAGCTACCTGGAGGCGGTGGGGCCGCGGCGCTTCTTCGGGACGCTGGCTCTGCCTTCGCAGGCCATCTTCATGGATTCGCGAGTGATCTTCCACCACTTGCGCCTCGAACTGAGCAACCCCGACCGCTTCTGGTCGGACCTGCTGCGGCCCGAGGAGGTGGGCGATCCGGTGGCGCGGGAGTTCACGCGGGCGGCGCGCGACTGCGGCGTGCCGGTGCTGCTGGGCGGGCACTCGCTAGTCTCCGGGGGCTTGCTGGTGCTGATCGATTGTGCCTGGCGGGAGAACGACGCGAAACTGGGCAAGGAAAGCGGGGGACTCGATGCCTGACCTCACCTACGCTCAGAAGCTGGAGCTGGCCGGCCGCGTCACCGCGCCGGCGCTACGCCAGGTAATAGGGGCGCTGGCTTTGTCCCCCGGGAGCCGGGGGCTCGACGCGGGCTGTGGCACCGGCCAGCACGCGCCCTGGTTGGCGGCGGCGGTCGGGCCGACCGGCAGCGTCGTCGGCCTGGACGTCAGCGCCGACAATCTGAATGCGGCCAACCACGCCGAGCCGCGGCGGCAGTGCTGTTTCGTTCAGGGCGACCTGCTGCGCTTGCCCTTCGCCGAGCGAGCTTTCGATTGGCTGTGGTGTGCCGATACGTTCTGGCCGGCGGCCGTGCTCTCCGACCCTGTTGCCGCCCTGAAGGACCTGAGCCGGGTCGTGCGGCCGGGAGGCAGTATCGCGCTCGCCTACTGGTCCAGTCAGATGCTGCTGCCCGGCTATCCCGGCCTGGAGGCACGGCTCAATGCCGCCTTCACGACCGCCGTGCCCTATCTGGGCGAGGTGCCGCCCCAACACCACTTCTTGCGCGCGTCGGGCTGGTTGCGGGCGGCTGGCCTGCGGGCTCTGCAGCCACGGACTTTCCTCGCCGAGCTGCAGGCGCCGCTCGCTCCCAACCTGCGGGCCGGCCTGGCGTACTGTCTGGAAATGCTCTGGGGTCAGCTACGAGGACGCATTTCCGGGTCGGACTGGGAAGAGTACCACCGATTGTGCGACGCGGAGTCGGAGAGCTTCATCGGCGATCTTTCTGACTACTACGGCTTCGTCGGCTACACCCTCTTTCGCGGTGTGGTGCGAGTCTGATGGGCACGCTCTTCGTGGTGGCCACGCCGATCGGCAACCTGGAGGACATTTCGCTGCGCGCCCTGCGGGTGCTGCGCGAGGCCGGCTTGGTGGCGGCGGAGGACACCCGCTCGACGAAACACCTGCTCTCCCGCTACGACATCCACACGCCCGTCACCTCCTACTTCGAGCACAACAAGCTGAGCAAACTGGAGGCAATCCTGGCGGCGACGAGGGAAGGCGACGTGGCACTGGTGTCGGAGGCGGGGATGCCCGGCATCTCCGACCCGGGCTACGAGCTGGTGCGGGCGGCCCTGGAACGGGGCATTCCGGTGGTGCCCGTGCCCGGTCCCTCGGCCGGTCTGGCTGCCCTGGCCGTCTCCGGCCTGCCTACCGACCAGTACGTCTACCTAGGCTTTCTGCCGCGCAAGGGCGGCGAGCGCCGCCGCTCGCTGGCAGAGGTGGCGAACGAGCCGCGCACCCTGGTGGCCTATGAGGCGCCCCATCGCCTGCTATCCAGCCTGGAGGACGCCCTAGCGGCGTTGGGTGACCGGCCGATGGCGGCGGCGCGCGAGCTGACCAAGCTGCACGAGGAAGTGGCGCGGGGGTCAATCTCAGAGGTGCTGGCTCACTTCCGCCAAACCGAGCCGCGCGGCGAGTTCACCCTCGTCTTTGCCGGCCGGGCGCGGGAGGAGGCGGCGAGCGAGCCGGAGGTCGCGCGAGCCCGCCTGGCCGAGCTGCGCGCCGCGGGGCGTTCGGGCCGCGCCGCGGTGGACCAGGTAGTTGGCGAGACGGGCCTACCCAGGCGGCAAGTGTACCGCCTCTGGCTCGAGCTGGAAAGGGCGCAGAGAGAGTACGGCCGTTAACCACCGAGGCACCGAGGTCACCGAGAACGTACGGAACGGCTAGGGAACGACGGATGCGCACAGGTAGGCACCGACCATCGATGTATTTACAGTGGTGCGCATAAATAGAGACCCAGATTCCCTTCCCCATCAGTGTCTGGGGTCGGTTCCTTCCGGTCTCGGTGCTCTCTGTGTCTCGGTGGTTGTCTCCTCGGCCTCTCTCCGCGCCCTCCGCAGTGTTCGTTCCTCCGTCCTACGCCTGCCGGGAGGGGATGCCCGCAAAGCGCCAGCCCAGGAATAGTCCCAGCACGCCGCCGTACAAGAGCACGTTGCCCACGAACTGCGTGAACAAGGTTGCCTGGTCGAACCAGGGAAACGCCACCGGCGCCCTGGAGCAGCAACCAGGGCACGTTCAGTTCTTCCCAACCCCTCTCACCGTCTCGGTTAGGCAATCCTTAGTCACCTCCCCAGAGCCGACGACTTCCGCCCCACGCTTCGCTGCAGGGCCGATACCAGGCTGAAGTCTGGACGCTTTCGGCGCGCCAGATTGGATACTGGTTGAGATGTAGAACGGGCGTTCTGGTAGCCCGGTAAGGAGGCCGAAAATGGGACGTCGCAAACAGCCCCAGGACCGACGGTCGGCCGCTTCGCCTCAGACGACGGCGATCAACGTGGGTCCCTATGAGGATTGCCTCACCCCCGCCGACCGCGACGCCCTCTCCCGCGCCACCGCCACCGGCCTCGACGAGGAGACCGCCCTGCTCCGTGTCCTCATCCGCCGCGCCCTCGTCGAAGGCAAACCCGCGACCCAGGTCGCCTACCTCGTCGACTGTCTTACCCGCTTGCTCAAGGCCCGCCACGTCCTCACCGGTAAAGCCGCCAAGTCTCTCGACGAAGCTCTCGCCAAGGCCCTCGACGCCATCGCCGCCGAGATGGGCGCCACGCTGTAGGAGGTCACTATGCAACGCGCCGCCGGCGCCACCGTGATCCTTGCTTTTGCCCTGCTGTTCTTCCTGGTCGCCGTCTTCGGTAGCTACGTCTGCGCCATCGCCGGCGGCTTGTAATGCTCGCCGAGCGCATTCGCGGATTCGCGAAAACGCGAACCGTCCCGCCCATCGACGAGCGCCCGGGCTGCGCCTTCGGCGCCGTCATCCGTCAGCGTGTCGCCGACCAGGCCGACACCCTCAGCCGCCTCGAGGCCAAGGTCAACGCCCTACTCGGAGGCCTCGCCCTGTTCCTCGCCGTCGAGATCTTGAAGGCGGTGCGGCCGTGACGCGAGTGACGAGTCAGGAGTGATGAGCGATGAGTAACCAGAGAAGACGAGACCGCCCGTCCCCACCCATCACTCATAACTCATCACTCATCACCGCGTGCCTCCGCCACGCCCTGGGCTCGCTCGACGAGTACAGCCAGCACGTCGTCGGCCTACCCCTCCGGCCGTACCAGCTGGAGCCCGGCCTCGCCATCGCCGACAGCGTCGTCAACCGCCGCGGCTTGTCCCTCACCGTCGAGATGGCCCGCCAGGCCGGCAAGAACGAGCTTTCCGCCCAGCTGGAGGCCTACCTGCTCACGCTGTACCAGCGCGCCGGCGGCAACATCGTCAAGGCCGCCCCCACCTTCTCGCCCCAGATCACCAACAGCCGCCAGCGCTTGGAGAGGACTCTCAACAACCCCTGGACCGCCGGCAAGTGGCGCTCCCAGTTCGGCAGCCAGATCCGGCTAGGCCGCGCCGGCGTCCTGTTCTTCTCCGCGGCGCCCGGCGCCCAGGTCGTCGGCGCCACCGCTCACCTGGCCCTTGAGTTCGACGAGGCCCAGGACATAGACCCCGAGAAGGCCGAGAAGGACTTCTACCCGATGGGCGCCACCACCAACGCCACCAAGGTCTACTACGGCACGGCCTGGGACGAGCGCAGCCTCTTGCAAAGGCAGATCGAGGCCAACCTGGAGGCCGAGAAGCGCGACGGCATCCGCCGCCACTTCGCTTACCCCTGGACCATCGTCGCCCAGTTCAACCCCTGGTACGCCGCCTACGTCCAGCGGGAACGCGATCGCCTGGGCGAGTCTCACCCCCTGTTCCGGACTCAGTACCTGCTCCAGACCCTCTCCGGAGAGGGCCGGTTCCTCTCCCCCCAACAGTGCGCCCAGCTCATCGGCGACCACCCCCGCCAGTACCAGCCCACCCCCGGCCGCCTCTACGTCGCCGGCATCGACATCGCCGGCGAGGACGAGGCCGACGCCGATGCCGCCCTGCGGGCGGCCAAGCCGCGTAAGGACTCGACCGTGGTCACCATCGCCGAGGCCGAACGCGTCGACCTGGCGCCTGGACTGGCCGCCTGGGGCTGCAGGGTGGTGGAAGTGCTCTGGTGGACCGGCCGCCGCCAGACCGCCCAGTACGCCCAGCTGCTGGACGTGCTACGCAACGTCTGGCACTTGCACCGGGTCTGCGTGGACGCCTCCGGCGTCGGCGCCGGCGTCGCCAGCTTCTTGACGGCGGCCCTGGGCGAGATCGTGGTGGAGCAGATCCAGTTTTCGGCGCCGCTCAAGTCAACTCTTGGTTACGACTGGCTCGCCGCCATCAACGCCGGCCGCTTCAAGTTCTACCGCGCCGACCCCTCGACAGATCCCGAAGCCGCCGAGTTCTGGACCGAGGCCCAGCTCGCCCGCTACCAGGTCCGCGCTGACCAGCAGATGGCCTGGTCGGTCGACGAAAGCGACGGCCACGACGACTTCTTGACCAGCGCCGCCCTCTGCGCGAGAGCGGCTTCTCGACTCAGTGCCGAGCCGGCCAGGGCGGTAGTCGCCCCTCAGCCGGACTACACCGACGGGAGGTATTGACCGTGCCCACCCCCTACGAAGCCCCGCACAGCATCGCCGACGAGCTCAAGAAGCTCGCCGACCAGTTGCGCATCGACGGCCAAGGAGCAGACACGCTCCCCGCGGGAGACACCGCCGCCCGGGTCTACCGCCTCGCCGTCCGCGCCCAGGACATAGCCGAGAGCCACGGCCCCGCCTGGGCCACGCGGAGCAAGGCCAAATGACGTGGCTAGACACGCTCAACCGCTGGCTGAACCCAACCAACCCCAGCGGCGACGCCCAGGCCGGGCCCGCGGGCCATGTCCAGAGCGAAGCGTCGGACCATGTCCAGAGCGAAGCGTCGGACCATGTCCAGAGCGAAGCGTCGGACCATGTCCAGAGCGAAGCGTCGGACCATGTCCAGAGCGAAGCGTCGGACGCCGTGATCCGCGCCCGCGAGTCGACTACCTCCCTCGCCGAGGAAGATAGGCTCTGGCGACCGGTCAGCGCCGCCGGCATCCTCGAACCCCCCTGGGTCGAACAACAGCAGCTCATGCTCGACGCCACGGAGGCCTACCGTGCTAACCCCTTGGCCTTCCGCATCGTCGAGTTGACCGCGGATCACGTCCTGGGCAGGGGAGTGAAACTCAAGAGCGCCGACCGCGGCGCCCAGGCCTGGCTTGACCAGTGGTGGACCCATCCCGAGAACCACATGCCGACCCGGGCTTACGACCTCTGCCGTGAGCTGTCCATCACCGGCGAGCTGTTCGTCACCTACCACCGCAACCCCCTCGACGGCATGGTCTACGTGCGCCAGATCCCGCCGCCCAACGTGGACGAGATCGAGACCGACCCCGAGGACATGGAGCGCGAGCTTCGCTTCCACGAAGGCGCCACCGACCTACCGGGCGGGCGCTGGTGGTCGGCCGAGGACTGTAGCCACTACGCCATCAACCGCCTTGCCGGCTGCAAGAGAGGCCAGGGCGACCTAACGCCGGCGTTGCCCTGGCTGCGGCGATACAAGGACTGGCTTACCGACCGGGTAAGGATCAACCGGTTCAAGGGCGCTTTCTTGTGGTGGGTGAAGCTGAACGGCGCCGACCGGGCCACGGTGGAAGCGAAGCGCCTTGAACTGTCGAGGCCTCCCGAATCGGGGAGCGTCATCGTCACCAACGAAGCCGAGGAATGGAAGGCCGTCCAGCCGCAGATCGACGCCCAGGCGGTAGAGGCCGACGGTAGGGCGGTCCGCATGATGGTCGCCGCCGGCGCCGGCATCCCTCTCCACTTCCTGGCCGAACCGGAAAACACCAACCGCGCCACCGCAGCCGAGATGCAGGGGCCAACCTTGCGGCACTTTGAGAACCGTCAGAACGTCTTCGGCGGCATCCTCGCCGACCTGGCCGAGCACGCCGCCCGGCTCTCGGGACGGTTCCCCGCCGGCGTCCAGGTCTCGGCCATCTTCGAGGACCTCACCACCGCCGACAACGCCCGCATCGCCACCGCCGCCTCCGCGATGGTGACCGCTCTCTCTGTCGCGCGCGATCGGAATTGGGTCAACGACGCCCAGGCCAAGGCCGTCTTGCAGACCTACATCGGCGTCAAGCAGGAGGCCGACACGCTATGAGTACCCAAACGACCCTTGTCGCTACGCTAAGGACCGACCTGCACGACGAGGATGCCCTCGCCTACCGCTGGACCGACCTCGAATTACAGCGCCACCTGCAGCGGGCCGTCGCCGAGTACGGCAACCTCGCCCCCCAGGACTACAGCGTCGATATCGCCGGCGTCGACGGCCAGTACGTCTACTCCCTGGCCACCCCCGCCGGCGCCCTCTTCACCGTGATCGAGAGGGTCGAGTACCCCCAGGGCGAGAACCCGCCCGCCTTCGTCGCCTGGGAACTCAGAGGCACCGACATCACTCTGCGCGTCGACACCGCCCCCGTCGCCGGCTACACGGTCCGCGTCCACGGCGGCCAGGCCCACGTGGTCGACGGCGCCGGCTCCACCATCCCCGCCGTCGACGAGCGGGTCGTCCTTCTCGGCGCCCAGGCCTACGCCCTTGCCGCCTGGTCGCTGTACGCCGTCAACCGCGTCGCCAACTCGCCCAAGGCCCAGGAGCAAGCCGAGAAGGCCGCCTACTCCCTCCGCCGCCAGTTTGAGACCGACCTCGCGCGGCTGCGGAAAGAGAGAACCCAGCTGCTGCCCTCGCGCGTCGCCCTCACCGGCTACGAAATCTGAGCACGTAGGGGCGGGACTCCGTGTCCGCCCCCCATCGGAGGACACCATGCCATCCAGCCAGCCAATCAAAGACACCACCCAGGGCGAGGCCGAGGCTCGCGCCCTGGAGGCCACGGAAGGGCGGCCGCGCGAGGTCGAAGTGACCATCATCCGCCCGGGCACCAGCGCCAACGGCTGCCACTACCCCGCTGCCATCCTCCGCGCGGCCGCCGGCCTCTTCGAGGGCGCCGCCGCCTTCGCCGACCATCCGGACGCCCTGGACCAGACCAGAGCGGGAGGCCGCTCGATCCGCGACCTGGTGGGCGCCTACCACTCCGCCCGCTGGGAGGAAGGCCGCGGCGTCCGCGCGGTACTCCGCTTCTTGCCCTCTGCGATCTGGGCTTACAACCTGGTCGCCGAAGTGCTCGCCGAGAAAGAGGCGGGGAGACCGATCCCGCCCCTGGGCATCAGCGCCGACCTGCTCGTCCACCGCCAGTCAGCCAGCGCCAACGGCCGACGCCGGGCTGAGTACCAGGTCACCCGCATCGAGGCCGTCAACTCCGCGGATCTCGTCTTCCGGCCCGCCGCCGGAGGGACGTTTGACCGAATTCTCAACAGCGCCAAGGAGGACCCCGCCGTGCCCGACACCGACACCGCCACCCACGACCCCACCCAGGACGCGACCCAGGACACCAGCCGGCAGCTTGAGGCCGAGCTCGCCGCCGCGCGGGAGGCCCGGAGCGCCCTCGCCGCCTCCCTGCTCGACGCGCGACTCGCTGCCGCCCAGCTACCCGCTCCGGCACTCGAAGCCGTGAGGAAGCGCTTCGCGGGAACCATCCCCACGCCCACCGCCATCGACGAGGAGATCACGCGCACCCGCGACCTGCTCGGCGCCGTCGCCAGCACCGGCGTCGTCCGTGGCATGGGCTCTGCCCGCGCCCAGGTCGGACGAACCCCTCTGGACAACATCACCCTCGCCCTAGAACGGCTGTTCGGGCTCCCGTTGCCGGATAGCGCGCGCGACGTCCCCCGCCTCTCCGGAATCAGAGAGGCCTACCTGCAGCTCACCGGCGACGTGAACTTTACCGGCCGCTACGATTGGGAGAGGTCCGTGGTCAGAGAGGCCAACGAGACGACCCTCGCCGCCATGGACTCCATCGTCGGCAACGTCATGAACAAACGCCTCGTCGCCGACTACCAGGCGCAGCCGAAGTGGTGGGCGCCGTTGGTCGCCGTGGTCGACGTCAAGGACATGAAGCTCCAGACCAGGGTACTGCTCAACGACTTCTCGGCCTTGGCCACCGTCGCCGAGAACGGCGCCTACGCCAACGTCGCCTGGGGAGACGGAGCGGAGACCTATACCCCGGTGAAGAAGGGCAACATCGTCTACGTGACGCTGGAGACCATCCTCAACGACGACACCCACGCCTTCACCAGGCTGCCTAAGAAGCTCGCGGCCGCGGCCACGGTGACGATCAACGAGGTAATCTCCGCCCTCTGGACCGCCAACGCCGGCCTGGGCTCCGTCATGGCCGACACCCGCAACGTCTTCGACCTCAACCACCAGTCCAACACCGGCGTCGCCGCCCTGGACGCCGCCAGCCTCGCCGCCGCCATCGTCGTCATCACCAAGATGACCAACTCGGCCAGCAAACGGATCGGCGCCCGGCCCGCCTACCTGCTCGTCCCGCCCGACCTGGCCTTCACCGCGGCCACTCTGCTCAACAGCACCCTCTTGCCCGGCTCGCCGAACAACGACGTCAACGCCCTGCAGGGGATCGTCAAGCCCATCGTGGTTCCCAACTGGACCGACGTCAACAACTGGTATCTGCACCCCGACCCGCGCGAGATCGAGGCCATGGAGGTTGGCTTCCTCAACGGTAGGCAGGAGCCCGAGCTGCTCGTCCAGGACAGCCCCACCAGCGGCAGTGTCTTCACCAACGACGCCATCTCTTGGAAGGTCCGCTGGATCTTCGGCGCCGGCTGGTTGGACTACCGCGGCTGCTACGGCTCCATCGTCGTCTAGGCCCAGCTACAACTTTTTGAGTGAGATAGGCCCCCCGCCGGTCCCGTAGGCCGGCGTCCCGCCGCGGCGGGATGCGGGGGGCCAGGCCCGCCCTCCCCTGCCCTGCCCTCTCTCTGGGACCATGTCCAGAGCGCGGCGGAGGAGAGGGTTAGGGTGAGGGTCCCACCACCGAGCACCCGGCTCCGGCCTCGGTGCCCTCGGTGTCTCGGTGGTGGTTATCCGTCCCCAGGAGGCAGCGACCGTGCGAGCCCTCAGCGCCACCCTAGCCGCGGCCATCGACTCGCCGTCTCGAGTACCCGCGTTGACCGTCCGCGTCGAGGACCGCCCGCCGCTCGTCGATCGCTGCGCCTGGGAAGACCTCGCCGTCTCGGGCCCAGGACTGCGCCGGGTTTCCCACTGCACCGGCATGGACGACGGCGCCGTCGCTCGCGCCGTGGTCACTACCGACGGCAACGCCGCCTGCTGCCGCGACCCCCTCGACGGCACCCCGCCGTCCTCCTGGCTCGTCGCCTCTGCCGGCGCCACGGCCACCGGCAACGCCATAGGCATCGCCACCAACGGCGCCAACGGCTTCGTCGCCTGGGTCGCCACGGGGAACCCGAACAGCGTCAAGTGGCGGCCGACGACCGACAGGTTCCTCAGTTACAGCGCTGCCGTGGCCACCGTCTACACCTGCCCCGCCGGTTCCCTCATCCGTGGCGTCGCGGCCGCCTATGACCCCTGGGGCAACCCCATACTGGCCATCGCCGTCTCTCCGTTCCTCGCCGACCCCGACGAGTACCTGCTGTTCGCCGGCTACTACGGTGGCTCCTGGTCGTTCAGTGCCACTTCCACCGACAAGTACAACCTCATCAGCGCCGTGGCCATCGCCGCCCACCCCAGCAACGGCGACACCTACATCCTCGTCACCGACTACGACGTCGCCCTTGGTTCCCAACTCTGCGTGGCCAAATACAGCGCCGGCTGGTCGACCGGTGCCGCCCTAATGCACGCCGCCCCCGCCGCCGGCATGCAGTTCCGTTTTCCCTCTCTCGTTTACTCGCCGATAGGCACGACCGACCGCTGGCTGGTCGGCTGGACGGAGTACTTCTCCTTCACCCCGCCGGAGGAACGCCCCTGGCTGTACTGGACGACCGACCCCATGCTCCCAGGACTGCCCAACCCCACCCCCTGCACCGACTACGCCGATTGGGGCCAGCACTTGTGCCAGACCGCGGACTACACCTATCTGCTCGGCTACGACCACGGCCACCGCGCCAGCCGCGTCGAGCCCGCCCCGATCGCCGACCTGGGCCCCGACCTGGTCGAGTTCGCCCTCGAACAGCACGAAGGCAAGGCCGGCCGCCTGGTCTTGCAACTCACGGACGAGGGACAGGCCTATGCCACCGCCGGCCAGGCCGGAGCCCTGCAAGCCCTCCGGCCCGGGTCTCAAGTTATCCTGGGTCTCGGTTATGTCGGTACGGCCGGCGCCGAGTACGCCTATGACGCCAACTGGTGGATTCGGAAGATCACCCGCCAACAGGAGCGGGCCAAGGGGACCGCCCGGCTGATCGTCGAGTGCGTCGACACCCTGGGCTGGCTGGCGGAACTGCGCGCGCCGTACTCGCTTGCCTGGGACTCCCTTACCGTCTCAGACATCGCGATCCGCGTCCTGCGGCTCGTCGCCGCCTCCGTCAGCCAGCCCTTCGACTGGAGCTTGGCCCGCGCCCCCGAGGAGTACGTACTCAACCCCGGCACCGCCTACTTGGACGCCCTGCTCAAGTTGTTGACTGAGGCCGGCTGCTCGGTCAGATTCACCACCGTCCAGAGCGGCACCGGAGGCCCCGCCTCCGTGACCGCGGAAGTGGTCGATAACTTGACCATCGCCTCGCCCACGGCCCTGCCCGTGCCCCTCGCCTGCGCCGACCTCGCCGCCCAGCCCGGCCCCAATCACGTCCAGGTCTACGCCGGCACCACCCACGCCGACGCCCTCGACTCTGCCAACATCGCCGTCAACGGCGACGTCGTCCGCATCGTGCGCACCGTCCCCATCGCCGACCCCGACGAGACCGCCGACGTCGCCGCCAACCTGCTCGCTTTGTTCACCCGAGACCGGAGAGAGACGACGGTCCTCTTGCCCTTCCACCCCGGCCTGGAGATCGGCGACCCTGTCACCATCTCCGACCCCTGGCTAGGCCTCGCCGCGGCCCAGAGACTCGTCACCACCATTCGCGGCAAGTACAACGCGCGGACCGCCGTTTACCAGGTCACGACGACAGCCGTGGGGCCAGCATGACCACCACCCGGCCGCTAGTGCTCAAGCAAGGAGATAAGGCTCAGGCTGCCAAGCAGCCCATCTCCCTTTGGGGCCATGCCCAGAGCGAAGCGGAGGAGAGGGCAGGGGTGAGGGCTATCGCCAGTACCACAGGCCCTCACCCTAACCCTCTCCCAAAGGGAGAGGGAACCGGACGCCAGCTCGTGTGAGACGGTGCAATGTGATCGAACACTATCGCCAGCGAAAGGAGGTACACCTTGGACCTACGCTCCGGAACCTTGCGCGAGTTCAACGCCGCCACCTACCAAGCAACCGTGCATCTCGACGGCTCCCGGCAAACCAGCTGCGCCGTCCCCGTGTCCCGCGCCATCCCCCAGGCCGAGCTCGTCGCCGGCCGCCACGTCGGCATCCTCGAGTTCTGGGAGGGAGACCCAACCGCCCGCGTTGTCGCGGCCGTCTGGTAACAAACGAGTAATGACTCGACTTTTGCACCTTAACAACTGAGACTCCCAAGCGTCCAGCATGGGCCAAAGGCACCCATGCCG
>JAMCYS010000138.1:27724-60920 GCA_023473795.1 Chloroflexota bacterium
ATGGCTCCGCTTCACTCCAGAAGTGTACACCCGCTTGGCCTGGCTACCCAAAGCTTGAGAGTTCAGTTGTTAACGTGCTGCAAAAGTCGAGTAATGAGTCAGGAGTGATGAGTGATGAGTAACCAGAGAAGACGAGACCGCCCGTCCCTACCCATCACTCATCACTGGAGCAACTATGGAGGCCCAAATCTTCGTCCACGGCCACCGCGTCGACGATCGACGCGGCCAACTGCCCGTCCGCGCGGGCGCCGAGCCCTACGGAACCCGGCCCCTAACCGCCATCACCCAGGTCGTGATCCACTACTCCGGCGTTGACCGGGACGACTCGGCCCAGGCCATGGCGCTCTACCAGACCACGAAGCAAGGCGGAGACCTGTTCCCCGCCCTCGCCTACCACTTCGTCGTTCACCAGAACGGCGAGATCGAACAGTGCCACCACCTGGCGACCCACACCTGGCACGCCGGCGAACCCGCCAACACCACCGGCATCGCCGTCTGCCTGCCCATGCTCAACGGCCCCAGCGAGGCGCAACTGGCGGCGGCGACGACGCTGCGCGGGGCCCTGGAGGTGCGGCTGGGCCGGCAATTGGCGGTGAAGGGTCACAGCGACTTCATGGCCACGGCCTGTCCCGGGCCCGGCTGGCGGCAGTGGCGAGAGCGCCTGCTGGGCCCGCCGGCCCCCGGGGGCGCGCGCGAGGGCCTGGTGGGCGGCGTGCCCGTGCGCTGGGCCTTCTGGGACTGGTACCGGCGGTTGGAGGGGTTGCGGCCGGGCCTCTGCGGTTCGCCCGACGGCCCGCATCGCTTGCTGGGCGGCGGCGATGCCGCCCAGGAGTTCGCGAGCTGCACGCTCTTGTGGAGCGAGCAGAGGATGTGGGTCGGCTGGAAGCAGTTCCCAGGGGCCTGAAGGAGATTGACCATGTTGAAGGACCTGATTGGTTTAGCGGGGGTGCCGTTCGTCGTGGCCCTGGTGGAGGCGACGAAGGTCACCTTCCCCGAACTGGACAAGCGTTTCTACGCCCCAGTGGCCGTCGCCTGGGGCCTGGCGCTCAACCTGCTGGCGGCGGCCGTGCTCGGCCTGCCCTACGTGGAGGGGGCGGTGGAGGGTGTCGCCGCCGGCCTGGCGGCCGCGGGGCTCTATTCCGCCGCCAAGGCGGCCTGGCCGGCAAACCGCGCCGCCGGGGGCTAAGGGAAACGGGATCGCCTGAGCGTGACCCGCCGGTCGCCCCTCTCTTTCAGACCGCGGCGTGGGCCAGGTTGAGCGCCAGCAGGCGGGCCAGGATCTCGTCGTCGTTCAGTTCGGCCGGCCAGCCGTAGGCGGCGAACACTGCCTGGTCGAGTCGCCGGTGGGCCAGGTCGAGCCAGGCGGGACGCTGGTTGTAAAGGTTGGTGAGCGTGCGCCGGGCCAGCTCGACCCCGCCCAGCCCGGGCGGGTTCAGCCAGGCCTCGCGCAACTGCACCAGCTCCCGAGCCGCGGCGGCGATGGCCGCCACCCCGGCGTCGCCGGCCGGCTCCCGCCCCGGCGGCCAGGGGAAGGGGAAGGTCTCGAAGGTGGTGGTGGGCGTGTAGCGGGGCCTGTCTTCGAGGGCCGTGCCCAGACGCAGCGCCCACAGTTCGTGCGGCCGGGAGTGGAGGACGCCAAGCAGGTAGGAGGAGTCACTGGCAATCGTGATGGTTGCACTGTCAGCTAGAGTCCGCCCGTCTATGCGGACAAAGAGTCGGTGCTTGGAGACTCTCGCCGTGGCGATGTACCCCGACAGTCCCGCCAGGGCGGCACGCATCCCGGACCTTGGTTCCACGTGCAGCCACCACCTTTGCCGGTAGGATGCCCTGTTGTTCTTCTGCCGCTCGGGCTTCACGTGCTTGTGCACGTACTCGAAAGGCTCCTCGTAGAGCGCCGCCTCGGCCTCGGGCATGTCGATGCCGAAGTCGACGATGTACATGCCGCGCGGGCGCCGAGTGAGGTCCAGGCCGTTCACCCAGGGGCGCACGACGTCGCCGTTCGCCCGCCCGTTGGGATTGAGCGGCGCCGCCAGCATCTTGGCGGCCACGTCCCCTGGAATGTCGAAAGCCCCGCCCTTGGTGTCGCCCATGAAGGCCAGGCCCAGCTACAACTTTTTGAGTGAGATAGTTCTCGCCCAGCCGCCAGGCCTGGGTGAGGTCCAGACTGCCGCTCAGGTCGGCGAAGACGGCCGGCCGGTGCCGGCGGTCGAGCGTGTGCTGCCGCTGGCTGCCGCCGTCGAAGGCGACGATGGAGATGCGCACGTTGGCGCCGTCCAGCACCCATTGCTTGTCCGACCAGGCGAGGAAGATGTCGCCGCTGGCCTTGATCCGCTCCAGGACCCGGCGGTTGGCGCCGCCGCGGATGCCCTGCGTCGCCAACAAGCCGGCCCGCCGCACCTGCCCGGCCGCGATCAGCGCCCGCGCCTTCTCGAACCAGTAGCAGACCAGGTCGGCCTCGCGGGGCACCCGCCCCTCGTAGACGGCAAAGAGGTCGTCCACGTAGTCGTCGCCCAGGTTGTGGCGCAGCAGCTTGCCGCCGAGGAAGGGCGGATTGCCGACGATCACGTCAGCCGCCGGCCAGTCGGACTCCCGGGGCCGGCCCGCCTCGTCGCGGCCCAGGACGGCGTCCATTTCCAGAATGCTGTCCAGGGGGCGCAGGATGGGGGGCGACGGCCAACCGAAGCCGTTGTCGTGCAGCCACTGGATGTAGCCGATCCAGACGACGATGGAGGCCAGCTGGTGGGCGTAGGGGTTGATCTCCAGACCGTGCAACTGGGCCGGCCCCACCTTGGGGAAGAACCTGGTCAGTTTGTGGTTGGCGGCGAAGGTGATGACCTCCTTTTCCAGGTCCAGCAGCTGCTTGAGGGCCACGAAGAGGAAGTTGCCGCTGCCGCAGGCCGGGTCGAGTACGCGCACCGCCGCCAGGCGGTCCGTGAAGCCCTGCAGCAGGTTGGCCAGCTCCCGCTCCCGGTTGGCGCGGGCGCGCCCGCCGGCGGCGTCCCGCTTGGCGGCCAGGGCCTCGGCCTGGGGGCGCAGCGCCGCCCACTCTTGGCGCAGGGGCGCCATAAGCACCGGCTCCACCACCAGCATGATGTCCGCCAGGCCGGTGTAGTGGGCGCCGGTCTGCGCGCGCTTGCTCGGGTCGAGGCTGCGCTCGAAGAGGGTGCCGAAGATGGCCGGCTCCACGCTGGCCCAGTCGACCTGGCAGGCACGGGCGAGCACGCCCAGGTCGGCCGAGGAAAGGGGCAGAATCCGGCTATCCTGAAAGAGCCCGCCGTCGAAGTGGGAAATCTCGTCGTTGCCGAAGAAGCCGCCGCTCGCCATCTGGGCAAAGAGCTCGGCCAGCAACTTATCGAAGACCGGCGGGCGAGTGCGGTGCCTCTGCACCAGGTCGGTGAAGAGGTTGGTCGGCAAGAGGCCGATGTCCTCGGCAAAGAGGCAGAAGAGCAGGCGCATCAGGAAGTGCGCCGCCTCTTCGGGGTCGGCGCCCGACCGGCGCAGGCTCTCGGCGAGGGTGGCGAACTCCCTGGCGGCGGTTTCCGTGACCTGCGCCGTGCTCTGCTGGGGCCGCAGCCGGTCCGGATCGACGAAGAGGTCTCGCAACACCTCCAACGCAGGCAGCCCGTGGGTGGTGGCGAGGGGCGCCGGGTGCAGCAGGTCGGCGAGGGCAAAGGCGTAGACGCGCTTGGCCGTGCCGGTGAAGTTGGTGTGCACCTCGAAGCGGTCGAGGTCGCAGACCACGAGCAGGGGCGGGTTCTCCAGGTCCTCGCGGTACTGCAGCAGCTGCTGATAGGCCGCGTGCAGGTCCTTGTGCTTGCCCTTGTACTCCCAGGCGAAGTGGCCGCGGTACCAGATGTCGGCGAAGCCCTCGCCGCCGGTGGTCTTGCTGACGCCCTTCTCGAAGGTGTAGAAGACGCCGCTGGGGTCGGCGTCCGCGGGCTTGGGCTGGCCCAGCAGCTCGCAGAGGTCGAGGAAGTGCGACTGGGCGGCACTGCGCTCGGAAAGGTCGACGGCCCGCCAGTGGGCGACGAACTCGGGCAGGGTAAAGGGCACTGCCAAGTCTCCGCCTCCGTGGCCGATCAACTTGCGACCGAGCGGTCGAGGGTCCGGCTGCGTAAAGATTACAGCCCCACTGTCTATCAGTCAACTACCGAGGGAGTGTACCAGTACATAAGGGTGTACGTCTCCGAGATCGAGTACAATGTCCCCACGCTCTACTGACCCAGGCTCCATCGGCAGATGCGGCTTCCCAGGGCCTTGCCGCTGCGCCAGAGGACCGGCCCCGGGGACGCTGGTACGGGTCGTGCTGTCGGTGATGGTGGCAGGGGCGGCCCGTGGCAATAGGAGAGGAATCGCCGATGTACGAAAGCATACTGGTGGCGCTGGACGGCTCGACGCTGGCGGAGCGAGTGCTGCCGGCGGTGGAGCCGCTGGCGGATAAGTTCAGTTCCACGCTGACGTTGCTGCGGGCGGTCGACTCGCCGCTGGAGATCGCCGCCCTCACCACCATCAACGCCCCGGTCGGCGTGCCCGCGCCCGTTGCGGCGATCGACCCAGAGCAGTTGATCGAGGCCGAGCTGGAGACCGCCGACGAGTACCTCGAGCGCATCGCGGCGCCGCTGCGCGCCCGCGGCCTGACCGTCCGCCTGGAGACCCCGCAGGAGCACGCGGCGGCGGCGATCCTGGAGGCGGCAAACCGTCTGGGCGTTGGGCTGATCGCCATGACCACCCACGGGCGCGGCGGCCTGACCCGGATGGTCTTCGGCAGCACCGCCGACTCAGTGCTGCGCCATGCCCCCTGCCCCGTGCTCATGGTGCTCGTGCACGACCGTCAGCGACGCTGACGACGCCGACAAACCGAACCATTTCACTAATCTTCGCCCTTCTCCCCCTTGACCCTCACGCTACGTTAGGCTCTTTACCCCCTGGCGTGATCACAATCAGAAGACCCGGGGGATGCGGAGGTGGCGGCACTGAAGATGAACGGCGCCGTGGCGCTGACCGTGGGGGAGCTGGCGCGGCGGGCGGGCCTCACCGTGCGGGCCCTGCGCCACTACGACGAGATCGGCCTGCTCTCGTTCCAACGGCGCACGTGGGCGGGCTACAGACTGTACGGGGAGGCGGAGATTCAGCGGCTGCAGCAGATCGCCTCCCCGCGGCGGCTGATGGAGTACGTCGGCAAGGCCTGGGCGGTGGGCAAGAAGGAGTAGCCCGGCACCTGGCGCCAACCGCGCGGTTGCGCCAACATTCGCGGGGCTCACCTGCTGGACAGGTGAGCCCTGGAAAACTGGCACTTGCTGGGCGACGATGAGAGCCACCGGCTTTGTGGAGTGCGGCGGCAAGCCGCCGCCGGCGAAAGCGCAGGCAAGCCCCCCTGTCGGGGGACAATTGCCTGCGCAGTCCAAGGTGCTGCGCCGCCGGTCGCCCCTACCAGGTTTGCCGTCTTCGTTCCCCTCGGCAGCCGGCAGGGCTAGAAGTGATCCCTAAGTCTCTACCGGCACTTTCTGGACGGCGAGGGAGCCGGGGCCGAGGAGGGCTTCGAGCTGCTTGTGCAGCTGCTGGTTGTACTTGAGGTGCAAGTCGGGGAACTCCAGTTCCACCGCCTCGTGGCCGTTGGCGGCGATGGTCAGGTCCACTACGTCCTGGCCGCTGTTGTTGGCGTAGAGCAGGGCGCAGACCTGCTTGAAGCGCTCCATGTCGGCGTCGGGGTCGGAGCCGCGGCCCACCGTGATGTGGAGGTAATAGCGGCAGCGGCCCGCCGGCTGGCGGTGGGCGCCGGCGGGCAGGGAAGGCTCGGCGACCGCAGCGGCATTGCCGTTGCGCACCGGCGCGGCGGTCACGGGCTCCGGCGGCACCGCCCCGAGGGGCGGCCGGGGCGCGGCCTCCTCCTCGGGGGAGGCCGTGTAGGGGGTGACTTCCTCGCAGATCAGCTGGATGCGGTCCTCCCCGCGCGCGTCTACCTTGCCTTTCAGCACCAGCACGGCGTCCGGCTGCCAGTGGTCGCGGGTCTTCGCGTAAGTGCGGGGAAAGCACACCACCTCGAAGGAGCCGTGCAGGTCCTCCATCTGGGCCACCAGCATGGAGTCCCGCTTCTTGGTGAAGAGCTGGCGCACGCCCGCCACCAAACCCGCCATCGTCACCTTCTGTCCCGCCATCTCTTCCGTGAGCTGGTCGGAGTAAGCCGTGATGACGTCCTCCAGTGCCAGGCTGGCCTGCTGCATCGGGTGGGAGGAGACGTAGAGCCCCAGCAGTTCCTTCTCCCAGCCCAGCCGCTCTTTGCCCGGGGCGTCGGGGACGTTGGGTAGCGAGATGGAGGTCGTTTCCGGCGCGGCGGTGGCAAAGTCGAAGAGGCTGCCCTGGCCGGCGGAGGCCGCCTTCTGGGCCTGCTGGCCGAAGGAGATCATCTTGTCGAGAATCGCCAGCAGCTGCCCGCGCTGCCCCAGGCCGTCCAGCGCCCCGGCCTTGACCAGGCTCTCCAGGACGCGCTTGTTGAGCGTTCGCAGATCGACTCGGTGGCAGAAGTCGTCCACGTTGCGGAAGGGGCCGCCCTCCCGGCGCACGGCGACAATGTTCTCCACCGCCAGTTCGCTCACGTTCTTGATGGCCGCTAGGCCGAAGCGAATGGCCTGCCCGGTATGGTCGCTCTCGATGGTGAAGCCGCCCTCGCTCTTGTTGATCTCCGGCGGCAGCACCTCGATGCCCAGGCGTCGCGCCTCGGCCACGGCCACGGCCACCCGCTCGGTGTCGCCGGAGTAGGCGCTGAGGATGGCCACCATGTACTCGACCGGGTAATTGGCTTTCAAATATGCCGTCTCGTAGGCCACCCAGGCGTAGCAACTAGCGTGGGCGCGGTTGAACGCGTAGCCGGCGAACGGCTCGATGAGGTCGAAGATCCTGGTCGCCATCTCCTCGTCGATGCCGTTCTTCAGGGCGCCGTCGAGGAAGTTCTCGCGCTGCTTGGCCATCTCCTCGCGCTTCTTCTTGCTCATCACCTTGCGGAAGATGTCCGCCTGGCCGAGGCTGAAGCCGGCGACGGCGCGCACGATCTGCAGCACCTGCTCCTGGAAGACGATGATGCCGTAGGTGTCGCGGAGAATCGGCTCGAGCAGGGGGTGCGGGTACTCCACCGGCTCGCGGCCGTGCTTGCTGGCGATGAACTTGGGGATGTGGGCCATCGGGCCCGGCCGATAGAGCGCTACCATTGCCGCCAGGTCGCCGATGCTGGTGGGCTTCAGTTCCTTGACGTAGCGGCGCATCATCGTGCCTTCGAGCTGGAACACGCCCATGGTGTCGCCGCGCCCCAGGGCCTCGAAGGTGCGGGCATCGTCCCTGGGGATGGCGGCCATGTCGAGGTTGATGCCGCGCATTTGGCGGATGAGGTCGAGGGTGCGGCCGATGATCGTCAGGTTGGCCAGGCCCAGAAAGTCCATCTTGAGCAGGCCTATCTTGGCCACGGTGGTCATCGTGTACTGGGTAACCCAGTCGTCGCTCTTAGCGGCGCGCTGCAGCGGTACGTGCTCGTAGATGGGATCGGGCGAGATGACGACGCCCGCGGCGTGGACGGAGGAGTGGCGGGCCACTCCCTCCAGGCGCTTGGCGGTGTCCACCAGCCTGCGGACTACCTCATCGCTCTCGTAGACCTTCTTGAACTCCGGGTTTTCCTCCATCGCCTTGTCGATGGTCATGCCGACCGGCAGGGTCGGGACCATTTTGGCCACGCTGTCCACGACGCTCAGAGGCAGGGCAAGCACCCGGCCGACGTCGCGGATGGCGGCGCGGGCGCCGAGCGTGCCGAAGGTCACGATCTGCGCCACGTGCTCCCGGCCGTACTTCTCCGTGACGTACTTGACCATCTCATCCCGACGGTCGTCGGCGAAGTCCACGTCGATGTCCGGCATCTCCTTGCGCTCGATGTTGAGGAAGCGCTCGAAGACGAGGTTATTGGACAGCGGTTCGACGTCGCTGATGCCGAGGAGGTAGCAGACGAGGCTGCCGGCGGCTGAGCCGCGCGGTCCGAAGAGGATGCCTGAGCGCCGGGCGAAGTCGATGAAGTCCCAGACGATGAGGATGTACTGGGCGAAGCCCGTCTGCTGGATGACGTCTAGCTCGTACTGCAGACGCTGGCTGATCTCCGGCGTGACGCGCTCGTAGCGACGCTTCAGGCCCTCGCGACAGAGGTGCTCGAGGTAGGTCTCCGGCGTGTAACCCTCCGGCACCGGAAACGGCGGCAGCAGATTCCTGCCGCTGGGCAGCACGAGGTCGCAGCGCTCGGCGATGGCCTCGGTTGAGGTCAGCGCCTCCGGTAGCTCGCCGAAGAGGGCCGCCATCTCGTCGGGGCTGAGCAGGTGGTAACCGTCGCCGCTGACCTTGAGGTGTTTGGGGTCGTCCAGGGTGGTGTTGGTCTGGATGCAGAGCAGGATCTCGTGGCTGGAGGCGTCGTCGGCGTTGACGTAGTGGGTATCGCAAGTGGCGACCAGGGGTAGGCTCTCGGCGCGTGCCAGCGCGACCAGCTTGCGGTTGAGGTCCGCCAGCTCGGGGATGTGGTGTTCCTGCACCTCGACGTAGACGTTGTCGTCGCCAAAGTAGTCGCGCAGGCGTCGCAGGGCCTGCCTTGCCCCTGCTTCGTCGTTCTGACGCAGCAGCTCGGCCGTCTCGCCGCTGGCGCAGCCGCTGAGGGCCATGATGCCGCCCCCGAACTCGGCGAGCAGTTCCCGGTCGACCCGGGGCTTGTAGTAGTAGCCCTCCAGGTGCGCCTTGCTGGTGAGCTGGAGCAGGTTCTTGTAGCCGGAGAAGTCCCTGGCCAGCAAGGTGAGGTGGTAAGGGCTCGTGTCGGCCTTGCCGCGCTTGTCGTGGCGGGAGTTGGGGGCGACGTATACCTCGCAGCCGACGATGGGTTTGACTCCGGCGGCCTTGGCGGCCAGGTAGAAGTCGACCGCCCCGTACATTACGCCGTGGTCGGTGAGGGCGAGGGCGCCCATACCGAACTGCTGCGCGCGGGCCAGCAAAGCGTCGATCTTCGCCATCCCGTCGAGCAGGGAGAACTCACTATGGACGTGTAGGTGGGTAAAGGTCACGGCGAACCTGAGCGTTCGGCTGAGGAGTGGGCGGACTCGCTTGCCTGCCCCTAGATCGGATTATAGCACGCCGAGGGCACGGCGAACGAGGAAAACAAGGGGTCGACGGCTGATTTCGCCCCCAACATATTCCCTCGGCCCGAAATAGGCCGCTCTACAGTCGCCGGGGCCCCCTGGCCGCCCCCGTTGGAGCCAGTGCGGCCCACAACTTGCGGATTCGGAGAGCGCCAATTCTGAGGGCGACGGCTAAACTTAGGCAGAGTATCGGACAGCGTTGCCAATCGCGCGGGGACCCGTCTGGCGCTCCCCGCGCGCGGGCTCGGCGACTTCGTGTAGAGCGAGGGGCCCGCGGAGTTCAAAGTAGACGGCGGCCGGGGAAACACCGGCGGCCCGCTCCTGACTTTGGGTAACTTAGCTAAATTAACACTGAATATCGCTAGATTGCCCCTCAAGTGGCACGCAATCTGCCGAAGGGAGAGAGCGTACAGACCCATACTCGGAATGGGCTAGCCGAGGCGCACCGGCCGTGAGGCACGGCAGAGAGCCCCTCATCCCACGTGACAGACTCACTCCTGAAAGGAGCCTACGTAATATGGCGCGGATTATCTTGGACACGGCCATGGGAACGGACCGCAAGCCCGCTAGTTGGCGTGCGATCCGCCAGGAAGCCGCACACAGTGATGACGCAGGTCCCGCGGCGCTGCCAGCGGCCGCCGAAGTCTCGCCCCTCGCTACCGCGGGGCTAGGCTCACTCAAGCAGTTCCCCGTGGGCACCCGCAACGTGCCGTCGCCGGTCCTGTTTGCCGACCCCTACATGCCCCGGGTAAGCGTGGTCATACCGGCGCTCAATGAAGAGAAGAACCTGCCGGCCGTGTTGTGGGCCATCCCGTCGTGGGTCCACGAGGTGCTTCTGGTCGACGGCCGCTCGATCGACAGGACGGTCGAGGTAGCCCGCCGCATGCGGCCCGATATCCGCGTTATTGCCCAACCTGGTAAGGGCAAGGGTGACGCCCTGCGCGCCGGCTTCGCGGCGGCCAAGGGCGACATTATCGTGATGTTGGACGCCGACGGCTCGACCAGGCCCGAGGAGATGCCGGCCTTCGTGGGCGCGCTGCTGGCCGGCGCCGATTACGCGAAGGGCTCGCGCTTCATGCAGGGCGGGGGCACGGCCGACATGACCCTCTTTCGCCGGGTCGGCCACGGCATGCTCGTTCGTCTAGTGAAGATCGCCTTCGGCGGCAATTTCTCCGACCTATGCTACGGCTACAACGCCTTCTGGGCGCACGTGCTGCCGCGCCTGGGTCTCGACGCCGACGGTTTCGAAATCGAGACCATGATGAACGTCCGCGCCCTGCGAGCTCGGCTCAAGGTAGTGGAAGTCCACAGCTACGAGGAGAGAAGGACGTTCGGCGAGGGGCGGCTACGGGCGATTCCCGACGGGCTGCGGGTGCTGCGAACGATCGTCAAAGAGCGGCTTGGCCTTGGCTCCCCTGTCAGGGTATTGGGGCCGGTCGGGCCCAAGTCGCCGGGGCGCGCTCGGCCGCGCTGGTTGGACGACGTAGGCAATCTGGCGTCCCGCCAGGCCTCAGGTGAGTGAGCGATGCCCTACCTATCGGTTGTCATTCGCACCTATACCGAGGCACGCTGGGACTACCTGGTGGCCGCAGTCCGCTCGGTTGAGCGGCAGACCCGGCCGCCTGACGAGATCGTGATCGTGGCCGACCACAACCCGGCCCTCGCCGCGCGGGTTCGTGACGCATTGTCCCCGCGAGCTATAGAGCCGACGGGCGCGGGGACGCGGCCCGAGGTGGTGGCGGTTGAGAACTTGGAAGCCGTAGGCTTGAGCGGTGCCGGGAACAGCGGCGTGCGGGCGGCGAGAGGCGAGATTCTGGTCTTCATCGACGACGACGCCACGGCGGCGCCCGATTGGCTGGAGCAACTGGAACGAGGGTACCGGGACCCCAGGGTAATGGGCGTGGGGGGAGCCATCCTACCGGTCTGGGAATCTGGCCGTCCGGGCTGGTTCCCCGATGAATTCGCCTGGGTGGTTGGCTGTTCCTACCGGGGGTTGCCGGAGGTGGAGGCCAGCGTGCGCAACCTGATCGGCTGCAACATGTCCTTCCGCCGAGCGGCCTTTCAGGCGGCGGGGGGGTTCAGGGGCGCGGAGTCGGGCATCGGCCGCGTCGGCGCCTTGCCCATGGGCTGCGAGGAGACCGAGTTCGCCATTCGTCTCCGGCAGCAAAGTCCCGACGGCATTCTTCTTCACCGCCCGCGGGCCCAGGTCTTCCACCAGGTTCCCGCCAAACGCACGAGCTGGCGGTACTTCCTCTCCCGCTGCTACTTCGAGGGACGCTCGAAGGCCCGCGTGGCGCAGCTGGTGGGCAGCCGGGACGGCTTGCAGTCGGAGCGTGCCCACGCGTTGCGCACGCTGCCCCGGGGGGTCGCGGCTGGGGTCCGCGACTTTGCTGTGGGGCGTGACGCCGGCGGCCTGGCCAAGGCGGCGGCAATAGTGGTGGGCCTGGCTTGGACCACCGCGGGCTACCTGGTTGAAACCTTTGCCAACAGGCGGGCCCCGCGGCCGCCGGCCGTGATCAGGCCAAGTCGAGTCACGGGGGACCAACTGCGATGAGCGATTTCCTGCCGGTGCTGCAACTGGAGGTGGAGCTGAGCCAGGCCCTGCCCGACCTGCCGGCGGCCCGCGGCGGCAGTGGGGACACTTACCGCCGGGCGTCGGTGCTGGTGAGGCTGCACGGCCAACCTCTGGGCACGGTCGAGCTAGGGCTGGGCGACAGTGAAGTGACCGCGGCCGAGTACGCGGGGTCAATCTGGCAAGCGCTCGCAGGGGCGATTAACGATCACCTGCTGGCCGACGGGCTGGAGCCGGCAGCCAGTCTCGGCGCAGCGGGACTGCCGGCGACCGGCCAGCCCGGGTGCCAGCGCGAGCGGGCGCAGCTGCTGGAGGACGCTCCCTTCCTGAGCATCGTCATCTCCACGCGCGACCGCCAGCAGGTGCTGGGGCGCTGCCTGCGATCAGTTCTAGCCCTCGATTACCCTCGCTATGAGGTGGTTGTCGTCGACAACGCGCCGCTAAGTGAGGCGACCGCCGAGCTGGTGAAGGGCGACTTCGGCCACTTCGCCCAAATCCGCTACGTGCGCGAGGAGGCCCCTGGGCTTTCTCGAGCCCGCAATCGGGGGGTGCGCGAGGCCAAAGGTGAGATCGTCGCCTTTACGGACGACGACGTAGTGGTCGACCGGCACTGGTTGAGCGGCCTGGCTCGCGGCTTCCGCCGGGCCAGCCGAGTCGGCTGCGTGACGGGTCTCGTGCTGCCGCTTGAGCTGGAAACCCAGGCGCAGGAGTGGTTCGAAGAGTTCGGCGGCTTTGGCAAGGGCTACCAGAGCCGGGTCTACGACTTGGGTGAGAATCGGCCGGCCAGCCCGCTCTTCCCCTACGCCGCCGGTCAATTCGGGTCCGGCAACAACATGGCCTTCCGGATGGCCGCTTTGCGCGAGATCGGCGATTTCGACGCCGCCTTGGGGACGGGCAGCCCCACCCGTGGCGGCGAGGATTTGGCGTCCTTTGTCGCGACCATTCGGGCAGGCTATTCGCTGGTCTATGAGTCCTCGGCGATCGTTCGCCACCATCACAGACGGGACTACGAGGGGTTGCGGAGGCAGATCCGCGACAGTGGCGTGGGGCTGACCGCGTTCCTCACCAAGTGCCTGCTAGACAGCCCTGGCTCGCTACCGGAGTTCGCTGTGAAGGTGCCATCCGGCCTCCACTATGTCCTGGCGTCGAGTTCCGACAAGAACAGCAAGAAGCACGCGAGCTACCCCGCGGAGCTGGAAACAATCGAGCGGCTAGGCATGCTGGTCGGTCCGTTGGCCTACTTGCGGGCCCGCTGGCAGGATCGCCGGAGGGGCTGGGCTGCCCGGTCTCGGCCGGGGCGCCTGGTCACCCGTGAGAGCGGCCGGCAGTCCGGCGTCAGCTGATGATCGTTGAGGGCGCTGAACTGCGGTCGTTAGGCGATCGCCAGCGTCGTGACTGGAGGGTGGAAATGGTGAACGAATTGGTGTCGGTGGTCGCCGCCAACGACGGATTTAGACCGGTCCTGCTGCTAGAGGTCGAGCTCAGTCGCCCGCTGCCGGCGGTCTCGGCGGTGGATCCCACCACGGGAGAGGCGCATAAGCGGGTGTTCACGCTGGTCCGCCTGCACACCCACCCGCTCGGCGTGGCCTGGCTGGAAATTGGCGAACATGGCCTGGCGCCCGATGAGTTCGCTAGCCAGGTATGGGCGCATTTCCAGGGTCGGATCACGGAGCACCTGCGCCAGGACGATCTTCCTGAAGTGGGAGAGCTGGGGCCGGACGGGCTGCCAACGATGGCGGCGCCGCCCTGCACCCGGGATCGGCGACTCGTTCTAGAGGACGCGCCTTTCGTCAGCGTCGTCATACCAACGCGGGACCGCCCCGAGCTAATTAGGACTTGTCTAGCCTCCTTGTCTGCCCTTGATTACCCGGACTACGAGGTGCTGGTCGTCGACAATGCTCCCAGCTCCGACGCAACCAAGGTGGCGGTGACCGAAATGACCACCATCTTCCCACGGGCGCGCTACCTGCGGGAAGACCGACCGGGAGCGTCCTGGGCCCGCAATCGGGGTCTGCGCGAGGCCAGGGGCGAGATCGTCGCCTTTACGGACGACGACGTCACGGTGGATCGCTACTGGTTGGCACAACTGGTCAAGGGTTTCGGGATGGCCGACGACGTTGGCTGTGTTACCGGCAACGTGCTACCCCGCGAGCTGGCTACGCCCGCCCAGGTCTGGCTCGAGGAACGCGGCGGCTTCAGACGGGGCTTCGAGCGGCGCATCTACGACATGGGCGAGAACCGATCCGGTCACCCGTTGTATCCGTTCTCGGCAATGATGTTTGGCTCCGGCAACAATATGGCCTTCCGCGCCTCGGTGCTGCGGGCGATCGAGGGGTTCGATCCGGCGCTGGACCCGGCAGGGCCCGCGCTAGGTGGCGAGGACCTGGCCGCGTTTTTCGAGGTGGTCGTGCGGGGCCACAGGCTGGTCTACGAGCCGGCGGCCTTCGTGAACCATCTCCATCGGCGCGACTACGAAGGGCTGCGCCGTCAGATGTACGGCTGGGGGGTCGGCTTTTCGGCCTTCCTCACCAGGAGCCTAATCAGACACCCCCAACTGATACCGAACTTCACCGTCAAGCTGCCCTACGGGTTGTTCGTTCTGCTTCGCGGCAGGATGCCATACAGCCAAAGCGTCGTCGACCACCTTGATGGACTGCTGCCCGTGGCCCAAACGCGCGCTCTGCGCCGAGTGGAGAGCGCGGGCTACTGGCATGGCACGCTGGCCTACATGCGCAGCCGCCAGAGGGTACGACGCCTCATCGGGCGCTATGGGGGTCTCTCCGTTGCCTAGACCCATGGCAGGCCCCGGGCCGAGCGGCAAGACAAGAGACAACAGCTCACCAGGCACGCTCGCGGTCGGCACCTACCAGGAGCGTGGCGGCAAAGTCAGCTCTGGGGCGCACCATCTCGTGGCGCGCGTCCTTCAAGACCTCGACCGCGCCGGTGTGCGCTGGCGAAGCCTGGGCGATCCGGTCGCGGAGGAAAGCGTAGAGAGCTGGGCTCTAGGGTTCGAGCGACTTGACGAACGCTTGATCCGACCGGCACTGCTCGCCCACGGCTTTCTGCGGCTACAGTCCGGGAGAGAAGACGGGGCAGCGGCATACGTCGCCTACCACCTACCCAGCGACCGCTGGCTGCGACTTTTCCTCCACGGTCGAGTGAGCGAAGAGTGGCCCAGCTGGCCCCCGCAAGGCACGGCCGGCGGCAGGTTTATGGCAGGCGGCAGCCAGCCGGGGCTAACCGTCGCCCTGCTGGGGCCCGACGGCAGCGGCAAGTCGACGCTGGCCGCCCGCCTGCGCGAGTCGTACTACTTCCCCACACGCCTGCTCTACCTGGGTCTCTGGCAGCAGGCGGAGGATTTCGAGGTTCGCGATCGGCTGCCGGGTTGGAACCTAGGTAGTCGCCTGCTGCGTATCTGGCGGCAGTACCTGGTTGGGCAGTACTACCGGCGCCGTGGCTGGTTGGTGGTCTTCGACCGTTACACCTACGACGCCCTTCTGGCCGGCCAAGCCGCCGGCAACCGGCGCGACCGGCTTTACACCTGGTTGTTGAGCCGGGCCTGCCCTCCGCCGGACCTGACGGTGGTGTTGGACGTACCGGGAGAGGTGATGTTCGCCCGCAAGGGCGAGGGCAGCCTGGCGCGACTGGAGGAGGAGCGGCAGCGCTTTCTCTCTCTGCGGGAGCGCCTGCCGGGACTGCAAATCGTGGACGCCAACCGCCCCCTGGAAACGGTGCGGGCGGATGTCATGGAGATAGTTTGGAGCCACTACCTTGGCCGTGATCGAGCATAGTCCCGGGCTCCCCCCTCAGCGGGGTCTGCCGGTTGCCCAGGAGCAGGATGGGGCGGCGCCGAGCGCCGCCACCGCCGAGCACCTGCGTGGCTCCAGTCTACTCCTGGCGGGTCGCTTTCTGGCCTACGGCCTGGAGTTCATCGCCCAAGTGCTCTTGGTGCGCTACCTCGCCAAGTCTGATTTCGGCGCCTTCAGTTACGCCCTCTCGGTGGTGGTCGTACTCAAGAGCATCGCGATTCTCGAGCTGCCCAATACCCTGGCCCGCTTCCTTCCGCTCTATCGCGAGCGCCGCGACTACGGCTCCCTCATGGGCAGCGTGGCTCTGGCCGTGGGCGCCATCGCGGGCGTGGCAGGGCTGCTGGTGGCGGGCACCTACTTGGCCGTCGGGCCGCTGGGGTTCAAGCCGACCGACGATCCCCAGGCATTGCTGCTGCTGTTGGCTCTCGGCCTGCTGGTGCCGCTGGAGGGCTTGGATGCCCTGGCGACGGCTTTGTTAGCCACGCTCGCCGGCGCCGCGCCGATCGCTTTTCGCCAGGTGCTGGCGTCCGCGCTGAAGCTCGGCGTCGTCTTGGCGCTGCTGTTCGCCGGGGCCGACGTCTACTTCCTGGCCACCGGCTACGTGGCCGTCTCGGCCCTCGGCCTGCTGGTCTATGCCTGGTCGCTGCTGCGGACGTTTCGCCGGCAGGCCTGGTTGCCGCGGTGGCGGCCCCGGCAGCTGTCGTTTCCCGTGCGCGAGATCTTCGGCTTCGCGCTACCGCTGTTGGCGTCCACGCTGGTCTGGGTGCTGATGGAGTCTGCCGACGCCATCTTGCTGGGTTTCTTCCAGAACAGCGAGGCCGTGGCCAACTTCCGAGCCGTGCTCCCCCTGCCGCGCGTCCTGGCGACGCTCACGCTCACCTTTGGCGTGCTCTACACGCCGCTGGCCGCCCGCCTGTACGCACGGGGCGAGCACGAGGAGTTGGCCGACCTTTACCGCCGGGTGGCGCTGTGGATGACCGTTCTCTCCTTCCCTATCTTCGCGCTGACCTTTGCTTTCGCCCGGGCGACAACCATCGGGCTCTATGGGGCGCGCTACGCCGATGCGGCGCCGATCATGGCGCTGCTGGCCCTCGGCTACTACTGTTTCGCGCTCACCGGCTTCAACGGGCTGACGCTAAAGATCTACCGCCAACTGCGCTTCGCGGTCAGCGTGGACATCGCCGCCGCGGTCATCAACCTGGCCGTGAACCTGGTGCTGATCCCGCGCTGGGGAGCCGTGGGCGCGGCGGTCGGCACAGGTGGCACGATGGTGGTCCACAATCTCCTCAAGCAGTACGGCCTGTGGCGCTACCTGGGAATCAACCTCTTCCAGAGACGATACATCAGAGCCTATGCGGGGCTGCTGGCGGTTGCCCTGGCGCTCCTCGGCTTGCAGCTGGCGCTGCCGGCGAGCCTGTGGGTGGCGCTGCCCCTCAGCGCGGTGGCCAGCCTGCTGGTGCTGTGGCTGGCACGAGCCTCGCTGGCGCTTGAAGCCGTGTTTCCCGAACTGCAGCGCTGGCCGTGGGCAGCGGCAATAGCCCGGACGTGGTTGAGATGATGGCAGAGAGCAGCTTGCTCAAGAACATCCGCCCGCCGAGGATACGCCCCTACATAGGGCGCCTGTGGTACGACTGGCTGGACGGGCGCCGCTTGGCGCGGGCCGTCGGCCTGGCGCCGCTGGTCCTCACCCGCGTCCCGCCGCTCCCCGGGGCGTCGCGCCTCGACGAATGGGTCGTGCAGGACGCGCGCTGGAGCAAGACCGGCGCGGCCGTGCTGCATCTAGGTCTAGGTCCACCCTCAGGGGAACCGCTGGGCATTCTGAAATTGGCATTCACCGACACGGCCCGCCAGGGGCTCCGTGCCCAGTCCAGCCTGCTGGCCCAGTTGCGGTCCGACTCGAGGCTGGGCGACTGGCACGCCTTGCTGCCGCGGCCCGTGGCCGAGGGCGAGGTTGCCGGACTGTACTACGTTCTGCAAGAGGCGTTGCCTGGTTTGCCGGCCGACGCCCGGCCAGGCGGGGCGGACGTCGATTCGTGGCGCCTGCTGGGGCTGGCGATAGAGGCCATTCGTCCCCTGCACCAGCGCACGGTCGAACGGACGATCCTCGGCGGGTCCTTCGTGGCCGAGGCAGTCGACCGGCCGCTGGCGTTGCTGCGGCTGGCCGCGCGCTCCAGTCTGCCCATCCGGCGGGAGGACTCCCTGGCTCGCCTGGCAAGAGAATTGCATGGCGTTCTGGCGGGTCGCGAGGGTGTGACAGGTTGGATTCACGGCGATCTGTGGCTGGGAAACGTACTTGTCGCCCCGGAGGGCTCCCGGGTGACCGGCATCGTGGACTGGAGTGCGGCCTCACCGCGCGAGCTCGCGCTGCACGATGTCCTTCATCTCATCCTGCACAGGCGCCAAGTGGAGCAGAAGCGGGAGCTGGGGGCTGTCGTGCGGGCGGTTCTGGAAAGGGCCGAATGGGAACCCGGCGAGCGTGAGCTGCTGGCGCAGCCACTTCTGGCGGCTGGCATAGGGGAGAGAGCGGCGGTGCTGTTGTACTGGCTGCGCCGGCTCAGGTTCATAATCGAGCAGGGTACGGGACCGGCGCGGAACCCGCTGTGGGTGGCCTGGAATATCGACGAGGTGCTGCGATGCCTGTGAATGAGATAGGACAGTCCAGCGCCGAAAGGGCGGTTCGGAGGGAAGATTACACGCTACACGGGCTGGTCACCATTCGCCTGGTCGATGCCCCGGCGGAGGCCCGGGCCGAGCTGGCGTGGCTCCTGGGCCCATCGCAGGGCCAGCCGGCAGCCGAACCGGACGTGACCATCCGCTACGTGCCGCGCCTGCCGCGGCGAGAGGGGTTGCAGTACGTCGGCCTGCACGAAGCGGCGTTCGACGAGGAAGAGTTTTACCTCGTGGGTCCGCAAGGGCAGCTGGCCACGTTCCCGTTCGCACGTCTGGGTGGGCCTAGCGAATTCCTCTGCGAGCCGGGCGTCAGTATCCTCTCTTACCTGCTGCCCGTGTTGGGTTTGCGCTTGCTGGCTAAGGGCTACGTGATGCTGCACGCCGCCTCTTTGGTGCACGAAGGTAAAGGCGTCCTAGTCACGGGCTGGCAGAAGGGCGGCAAGACGGAAACGCTGCTGGCCTTCATGCGTGCCGGGGCCCAATACCTTGGCGACGAGTGGACAATTCTCTCCCCGGCCGAGGGGAAGATGTGGGGCATTGCCGGCACGCTGCAGATCTGGGACTGGCATTTGCGCCAGCAGCCGGACCTCTGGCGGCGGCTGAGGCCGGCGGAGCGCAATCGCTTGCGGCTGCTACGTGCCTACCAACACCTCTACGGACTCCTACCGTCTGCATGGCGGGGACGCGGTGCGGGGGGCGAGTGGCTGCGCCGCTTGAGCCTGGACGGCGGCAACGCCCTCTGGGGGCAGGCGCGGTCGGCGCCCGCCCGCCTGTTCGGCGAGAATCTCTGGCGCGGTCCGGCGCCGGTGGACGTGGTCTTCCTGGCCGGGATCGGGCCTAAGGTGCAGGTGGTGCCATTGGAGGCTGTGGAAGTCGCCCGCCGGATGATTGCCTCACTGGCCTTCGAGCGCAGGTCGCTGACGGCGCTCTATCAAGAATTTCGCTACGCCTTCCCGGAGAGGCACAACGATCTACTGGACACGGCGAGCGACCACGAAGAACGGCTACTCCGGCAATCCCTGTGCGGCACGCTGGCCCACCAGGTGCTGCACCCCTATCCCGTATCCCTGTCGTTGCTCTACCAATCCTGCCTGCCGCTCGTCCGCCAGGTGGAAGCGGAACCTCAGGAACAGCCTATCCTGGAGACAGAGGAGCCCTTGCTATGAGAACACCTCGCTCTTGGGCAATAGCCCTGCGCCGGCGCTGGACCAGCCTGTGGTTGACCGGTCTGGCCACGCTCCTAATCGTGAGCAGCCTGACCCTGCCCCAGACGCCGCTGGCAGGCGCCGCCGGCGACACCGGCTACCGCGATTTCTCCTTTGGCTTCACCCAGGCCCCTTTCGGCAATCCCGACAATGGTCCCACGGGAGAGAAGCCCCAGAGTAAGCTGTGGTTCAACGATGGCTCCTGGTGGGACGTCTTGTATAACCCAACCGCGGGCGCGGGCGGGGAGTACCACATCTACCAGCTCGACAAAGCCACCCAGACCTGGAGCGACAGAGGGGTGGTGGTTGATACGCGCCGCTACTCGCACGCCGACGCCCTCTGGGACGGGTCGCACCTCTACATCGCCACGGCCCTGCAACCGGGGATGAGCGACGCGGACAAGAGCGCCCGAGTGCTGCGCTTCAGCTACAACGCCAGCACGCAGTCGTATTCGCTCGACGCCGGCTTCCCCGTAGTGGTCGCCTCGGTGCCAATGGAGGCGATCGTCATGGACAAGGACACCACCGGCATGCTGTGGGTGACGTACACTTATGGCAACGGCCAGGGCGGGAGGAGCGTCTACGTCTCGCACACCGGCGGCAGCGACGCCACCTGGGTCACCCCCTTCGTCCTGCCGGCGACGGGGGCGACGACGCTCACGGCCGACGACCTCTCGGCCGTCGTGGCCTACAACGGCAAGATCGGCGTCATGTGGAGCAACCAGACGGCCAGCACCATGTACTTCGCGTCCCACACGGACGGAGCCGCCGACAACGTCTGGCAGCAGAACCCGGCCCTGCAGGGGCCAAGCTACGCCGACGACCACATCAACTTGAAGTCGCTGCAGGCGGACGCCTCAGGGCAGGTCTTTGCGGCGGTCAAGACCTCCCTACAGGACGTGCCCAACCAGAACCCCAGCGCGCCGCAGATACTGCTGCTGGTCTTGAATCAGAAGGGCAGCTGGAGTCGCCGCACTTTTGGCACGGTGGGGGACGATCACTCCCGCCCAATAGTGGTGATCGACAACTCGGCCCGCGAGCTGTACGTATTCGCCACTACCAACAACGGCAATCCGCCTTCCGGCATCTACTACAAGAAAACGAGCCTGGACAAGATCAACTTCCCTACCGGGCTGGGCACGCCATTCATGGAGAGCAGCAACGATACCAACATAAACAACGCTACCTCCAAGAAGGGCAGCGTCGACGGCACGACGGGGCTCGTGGTCCTGGCCTCGGACGTGACGACCGGCAACTACTGGCACAATACCCTGGGCATGCCCGCACCGGTCCCCACGGCCACGCCCAGCGGTCCTACGGCCACGCCGACGCCCACGAACACGCCTTTGGCGACGCCCACGGCGACCGCGGTCTCCAGCGCTAACCTGGCTGTGGGGCGGCCGGCGACGGCATCTTCCCTGGAGTCGGCCAGTTATCCGGCGAGCAACGCGGTGGACGGCAACGGGGGCACGCGCTGGTCGAGCCAGTTCAGCGACCCGCAATGGCTGGCGGTGGACCTGGGGCAGAGATATGCCATCGACCGGGTGAGGTTGAGTTGGGAGACGGCCTACGGCAGTGCCTACCAGATCCAGGTATCGAGCGATAACGCCACCTGGACGACGATCTACTCCACGACTACCGGCACGGGCGGGGTGAACGACCTGACGGTGAGCGGCACGGGGCGCTACGTGCGGATGTACGGCACTCAGCGAGGCACCCCCTGGGGCTACTCGCTCTGGGAGTTCCAGGTCTACGGCAGCGCGGCGACCACCCAAGCCGCCGCCCTCGTCGCCACGTCGACGATAGTGCCCACTGCGACCAGCGCTCCTGCTGCCCCGACGGCGACCCCAACGGCGACCAGCGTTCCGGCGACTCCGACAGCGGTGCCCACGTCGGTGGTCAGTCCGACGCCGACGCCGAAGAAGGGCAAACCCTAGATGTCCGCGCTGACGAGCGCCCTGAGTACGTTGACTGTGGTGGACCAATGTCCCGCCGCGGCCAGTCGTGCCGCGCGGAACGTCTTGTCGCATTCGCTGGGGAGTAGAGCGGCATGGTGAGCGCCCCGGCCAGAAGAGCCATTCTTGGAGTCTTGAAGGTACGCCTGGCCTTGCCGGTGCCCCCGGGCAGGCAGTCGGTAGGCCCGACCGTGGACCGCATCGGGGGTCATCTGCGCACGCCCCTTTACCGCAACGCCTACGCCTTGATTCTGAGCACGGGGTTGACGTCCGGCCTTGGCTTCGTCTACTGGCTCGCGGCGGCCAGGCTGTACCCTGCCGAAGTCGTGGGGCTCAATTCGGCGGCCCTGTCGGCGCTGATGTTTCTGGCGGGTCTGGCGCAGTTCAACCTGGCAAACGTCCTAGTTCGTTTCATTCCCCGGGCCGGCACGGCCGCGCTGAGCCTGAACAATCGAGCCACGCTTGTCACGGTGGTCGCTGGGTTGTTGGCCGGCCTTGTCTTCGTTCTGGGGATCGACATCTGGACGCCGAGCCTTGCTTTCCTGCTTGCCAGCCCGCTGCTCGTCGGCGGTTTCGCGATGGCCACGGCAGCCTGGGGCGTCTTCGTGTTGCAGGAGGGGGTTCTCACGGGTCTGCGGCGGGCCACCTGGGTGCCGGTCCGCAACGCGGTTTTCGCGTTGGGGAAGATAGCCCTGCTCTTCTTGTTCAGCTCCTTGCTCCCAGACTATGGTATGCTCGCCTCCTGGATCATCGCGGCGGTGCTGCTGCTCGGGCCAACAGGCTGGTTAGTGCGCCGGCAGTTGGCCGCGGGCCTGCCGGCGGCGCCGCGGGCGGACGACCTCCAGATGAACCAAGCCCAGATCTTGCGCTACGCCGCCGCCGATTACGCCGGTTCCCTGGCCTGGCTGGCGGCGACAATGCTGGTGCCGGTGCTGGTGTCAGAACTGGAAGGGCCGGCGGCGACGGCCCACTTCTATCTGGCCTGGACGATTGCCTATTCGCTGTATCTGGTGGCCCCGGGCATGGGCTCCTCGCTGATAGTCGAATCGGCTCTCGATCCCGAGAGTCTAGGTGCCTACAGCAGGAAGGCTCTGCTCCAGACGGCCCGCCTGGTCTTGCCCTTGGTCGTAGTTCTGGTGCTGGTCGCCCCCTACGTCTTGAGGCTACTGGGCGACAGCTATGCGGTAGAGGGCACTACCCTGGTGCGGCTGCTTGCCCTGTCGGCCATACCCAACGTGGTCAATGCCCTGGCCATCAGCGTCGCCCGCGCCCAACGCCAGATCGTTGCCATAGTCGGCATTCTTGTGGCCCAGTGCGTCTCGGTGCTCGTGCTTAGTTTCGTGCTGCTGCAATCGGTCGGCATCGTCGGCGTCGGTCTCGCCTGGCTGGTCAGCCAGAGCGCGGTCGCAGCCGTGCTGCTCGTCCTGCGGGGCCGTCTCCTGCAGCCGGCGGCCAGGCCAAGCGCACTCTGAACAGAGGCCCGGGGGGCCGGCCAATGGTTTGCCGGGCCCAGGAGGCGCAATCATCTACAGTCATTGCGAGGATCGACGATGAGAACTGCCAGAAAGTGGAGCCGGGCATCCTTGGCAACGCCCGCGGCAGCCGCGAGGAGGACCAACAGATGAACACTCGCGACCTACACGCGGAGCGTACCTGGTGGCCTGCCGCCCGGGTCGCAGCGGTCGGGGCAATACTAGTCCCTGGCCTGGCCCTGACTCTGGCTGGCGCCGCCTGGGCTTCGGCGCTGCTGGGGCTCGACCTGCGACAGATCAACGACTACGGGCTCGTATCCGTGTTGCCGCCTGCCTACTTCGTGGCTCTGGCTCTAGTCACCCTCAGCTTCGGCTGGGCCCTGAACAACCGGCTGACGCCGAGCTGGCTTCTCTTGCTACACATCGTGTTTCTGATCCTGTTCGTTTACGGCACCCCTTCCTTGGCCTACGACACGCTACGCTACTCCTGGGCCTGGAAGCACGTGGGCATTGTCGACTACATCCAGCGTTGGGGAATGGTCGATCCGAGCATAACCTCCCTGGCCGATTTGAGCGCCTACCATAATTGGCCGGGGTTCTTTGCCCTGGGGGCGCTGCTCACGCAGGCGGGCGGCTTCGCCAGCGCCCTGCAGTTCGCCGGACTGGCGCCCCTGTTCTTCAACATCGTCGACATCGGGCCGCTCTGGTTGATAGCGAGTGCCTTAGTCCGCGACCGGCGCTTGCGCTGGCTCGCGCTGTGGTTCTTCTTCCTGGCGAACTGGATCGGCCAGGACTACTTCGCCCCCCAGGCCTTGGGTTACTTCTTCTTCCTGGCGGTGATCGGCGTTACCCTCGCCTGGTTCAGCACCCGGCCCAGGGCCGCGGTGAAAGTCGGCGGCCGTTGGGATGTTCAGGCCCGGCTGGAAGCCTTCTGGTATCGCCTGCTCGGCCCTGAGCGATCGGATACGGCGCTGGCTGTCAAGGCTTCGCCCGGGCAGCGGCTGGGGCTCATGGCGCTGATCGTACTTCTGCTAGGGGTCGTCGCCAGCATCCACCAGCTGACGCCGTTCATGGTCATTCTGGCTCTCGGCGCCCTGGCGGTAGCCTACCGCATTAGCGCGCGCACGCTGCCGGTCTTGATGGCCGTAATCACGGCGACTTGGATGCTATACATGGCCTGGGCCTTCGTGGGTGGCAACCTGACCTGGATCATCCACTCCTTCGGCCGCCTGGACCGCAACTCGACGGTGACGGACCTCGCGCACCTCAGCCAGGGGCAAGTGGTGGTCGCCCTGGCGGCGCGGGGGCTGACCCTGCTCATCGGCGTGCTGGGGATTGCCGGTGCCGTTCGCCGTTGGCGTTGGGGCCAGCGGGATGTCTCGTTCATGTTTCTGGCGGTAGCGCCCCTCCCCATGGTCTTTGCCAACTCGTACAGCGGTGAGATCACCTTCCGAATCTACTTCTTCGCCCTGCCCTTCGTGGCTGTCCTGGCCGCCGGCTTGTTGTACCCTTCGCCCGCCGCTAGCGGGTCCCGGCGCGTGACCCTGGCGTTGGTTGGACTGAGCGTTCTGCTGCTCGCCGGTCTGTTACTTGCCTACTATGGTAGAGAGCGGATGAACTACTTCACGCCGGAAGAGGTGACAGCCGCCCGCTACCTCTACAACACTGCCCCGCCCAAATCGCTCGTGGTCGGCATTGATTACGACTACCCTTCGGTCTTCACGAACTACGAGCAGTACACACACGTCACCCTGACGGGGCAGAGCATAACGAAGAGCCAGCTCGAGCGGCTGCGGGACGATCCCGTGACCGCCGTCACCAGGGTGATGAGTGACCCAACGTACGCGGCCACCTACCTGATTATCACCCGCAGTCAAAAGGCTCATATAGAGATGGATAGCATACTACCAGCCGGAACCGTCGATCAGATCGAGCAGGCGCTCCTGCAGTCGGACGAGTACAAAGTCATCTACCAGAACCAGGACGCCACGATCATGACCCTTGCCAGTCAGCGGGAGGTGGCTAGATGAGGCGCTTGAATTGGCCAGCGGTACTGGTGATCCTGTTAGCATTGATCGCCGACCTGTCCATCGTGGCCGACTTCGGCCAGCCCTGGAGACCCCTTCTCGTGTTTGCGTTTCTGGTGATCGGCCCCGGGTTGCCGCTGGTGCGACTGCTGCGCCTCTCCCAGCCCGGCGCGGTGCTCACTTTGGCGGTCGTCCTCAGCCTGGCTCTTGACACGGCTGTCGCCGAGGGTTTGGTTATGACACGTCTGTGGTCTGCCGGCGCCGCCCTGGCAATACTGATCATAGTCGCAGTCGCCGGCGCTGGGGCAGACCTGCTTGCCTCTAGCCGTCGAGAAAGTCGAGGGCTCCTCCAATGAATGCCCTTGTGGAGCAGCCGGTCACGGTCCTGTTGCGGACCGCCGTCGACGTCGCTCAGTCCTGGGGCAGCTACGGTTGGATACTGGGCCTGCTGCTCATAGCCGCCCTCACGGCCAAGGAGCTGCTGCGGGCCTACGGTTGGCCGCAGACGGACCGGCGGATGCGCGCCCTCAACATCGCCGTGCTGCCGCTGCTCTTGTTGTTCTCGGCGGCCGTCGTGGAGCGGCTAGTGTCCGTCCTCTTGGCGTCCGCTTGACGCGGCTGGTGCCCGATCAGTGCTGCCAGACCCGTACGTAATCCACGGCCAGCGTGGCTGGGAAAGTCACGGTCTCGTCCGGACCTGGATCGCCGCGGATGGCCAGGGTGAACAAGATAACCATGGGCGTGTGCGGGATGCGATCGACGGGCGTGAAGCGCTTGCGCTCCACCCCGTCGATGTACCAAACCAGCGAGTTGGGCGTCCACTCGATGCCAAAGACGTGCCAGTCAGCCGAGAAGTCGGGTCCGGTGAAGTGGGTGCTGTTGAAGTCGTGCCCTCCCTGGGGCAGCAGGTAGTGGACGATCATCTCTATCTTGTTCGAATCGGGATTGCCGACCCTCTCGGCGATGTCGACCTCTGGCGGCCAGGACCCGTTCGCTGGGTTTAGCCAGAAAGCCGGGCACACGCCACTGCCGGCAGGGATCTTGAGGCGGGCTTCCGCGTAGCCGTACTGAAAGGCGAACCCTGGACCCGTGGCCGGCCCGGCGCCTGAGGCGACCATGCCCGAGACGTAGTCATAGGTCTGCCCGTCCGTGCCCTTGTAACGCTGCGGTTGCACGCTCAGGTCCAGTTGGCCGTTGGCTACCTGCACCTGCCGCGGCAAGTACCACTGCAGTTCGTCGTTGCCCACGCTGGTGCAGCCTTTGGCCGGCTCGAACCAGGGGTAGCAGGTGGTCCACTTGCCGCGGTCCAAGGCAGCGCCGGCGAACTCGTCCTGGAAGACGAGGTTCCAGCCTGTGGTCCGGCCAACCGGCAGTAGGGCCGCCGGAGGGCGGGCCGTAGCCTCCGCTGGCGCCGCGGCCGCTGGCGCGCCCGAGCCGGGCACGAAGGCGGCTATGGTCGGCAATGGCGTCGGCGTGGGCGGGATGGCTGTGGCCGTCGGGGTTGGCACTTTCGCTAGGGGGGGCGGGGGCGCGGTTACGTGCACCAGGGGTGGCAGGGTAAGGGCCAGCACGGCGATCACCAATATGGTCAAGAGCGCGTAGACGGCCACTGATATCCCGAAGCTGGCCTTCTTCATAACGTTGCCGGACCGCCCGTTTTCCTGCCCGAATGAACGCCTACTAGTCTACTATAGCGCGAACCGTGCCATACATCTACCGGTTGGCGGGGCAGGCAGCCTGGTGGGGAGCCTCTCAGTCAGCTTAGCGACCAGGAAGGTCACGGGGTGCCGACGCGGTGGCAGTAAAAGGAGCCTGCCCCGTGGTAAAGGCAGACTCCTCGCCGTTCAATAGCAGGTGTCGGGTTTAGGCGCTACTTGGTCCAGCCCCGCACGTAGTCGATCTCCATCGCGGCCGGGAAGGGCGTGCTGCCATCCGGTGGGTTGTTGCCGTCGATCGCCAGGTTCAAGAGGATGTACATCGGCTTCGCCGGAATACCCGCGGTATTGGTGAACGTCTTCCTGGCCACGCCGTCGACGTACCAGACGAGAGAGGTCGGCGACCAGGATAGGCCTATGGTGTGAAAGCCGGCCGTGAAGTCGGGCCCGGTGAAGTTGGTGAGGTCTTGCTGGTGCCCCGAGCCGCCGTTCCAGTGGACGTTGAAGGTTACTTGGTTGGGGTTGCCCCAGTTCTCCAGGACATCTACCTCGGGCGGCCAGCTCTGATCGGCCGGCAGGGTCCAGAAGGCGGGCCACATCCCCTTACCGGCCGGCAGCTTCACCCGCGCTTCGATGAACCCGTACTGGTAAGAGAACTTGGACGGCCCGCTTGAAATCATGCCCGACGTATAGTTGTAAGTCTTACCGTTCGTGCCGGTGACCGTGCGCTTTTGCGCGGTCAACTTCGCCACGCCGTTGCCAACCGAGACGCCGTCCGGCAAGTACCACTGCAGCTCGTTGTTGCCCGCGTTGGTGCAGCCCGTCTGCGCGTTGAACCAAGGATAGCAGGTGGTCCACTTGCTGGTGTTCAGGCCACCGTCGAACTCGTCGCGGAAGGCCAGATTCCAGGGGGACGAGTCACCCAGAGGACCGGGGTTGCCCGAACTTGTCGGGGTTGCCGTCGGCGCCGGCGGTGGCGTAGCGGTAGCCGTGGGCGTCGCCGGGACGGAACTGGCCGTCGGCGAGGTCGCGGGCCGCGGCGTGTTGGTCGGCACCACGACCGGTGCCGTGGTGGCCGTGGCGACCGGCGTATTGGTGGGGGCTACACTTGCCGTGCCATAGGCCTCCATCTCCCAAAGGGAGTAACCCCATTCGGTGCCTCTCTGGGTGCCGTAGACCCGCACGTAGCGGCCGCTGTTGTTCACCACCAGGTCTTCCACCCCTCCGCCGCCGGTGGCAGTAGAGTAGACCGTCCGCCAATTGATCGCATCGTCGGACAGTTGAATCTGGTAGGCCTTGCCGTAGGCTCCTTCCCAGTTTAGCCTGACGCGGTTGACCGCGTAGGTCCGGCCGAGGTCCACGGAGAGCCATTGCGGATCGCTGAACTGGCTGGACCAACGGAGGCTGGTATCGCCGTCGACGGCGAAGCCGGCAGTGTAGCTGGCGGACTCGAGCGACGAGGCCGTCGCGGGCCGCTGGAGGGCGAGGTTGGGACCAGCGCCTGTTACCGTCGCGGTAGGTGGCACCGTAGTGGCCGTCGCCTCGGTAGTGGGCGTCGGCGGCACGCTGGTCGGCGTGGCGTCCTGCCGCGAGCCGCCGCGATTGGAGTTAGGGGAGCGGTTTGCGTCACCGAGCCCAGTCGCGGTCCCGGTCAGAGCCTTGTCTGGGCTTGCCGCCGACACGCGGTCAATCGCCCGGGTGCTGCCGGAGAGCGAGAGAAGGACGAAGATCGCCAGCAAGCCATAGACCGCCAGCATTCTTCCCGAGCGCCGGAGCTTGGCGCGCAACCATCCCCTGCCCGAGTCCCGGTCTCTACGGTTCCCTACCATCCCCACATCCCCCTCCAGTTTGCTGCCACCCCCGATCGAGCCCCCGTCACCGGCAGCCGGATCGATACGCCAACTTGCTCGCCGTTCGCGTTGGGCGAGTGCCTGGCAGACGACCCGCGCGCCCTCTTGTGCGGGCTTGCGCCTCCTTCGCCGTCGGGGTTGGCCAGTAATTACAGGCGGCGAAACAGACAAGCGAGATCGGCCTTCGCAGCCTGTCGCGCAACCTGCCGCCAGTATGACGGGTCAGACTACGACCGTATATAGGCAAATAGTCCTAGGCGTAGAACCCTAGTTACCTATTGCGGAGTTGAAGGGAGCACACGCGCCGCCGCTCGGCAGGGGAGCGGTAGAGGAAAAACGTGGCCGGCAGCCTTGGCTGCCGGCCACGTGAAGGCACGGAGAAGGTGCTCGAGGCGGCGGGTCCTGCCCGAGCCTGGGCTTATCGTGGGCCGAAGTTAGTCCTCGGCCTCCTCGCCGTCGCCGTCTGGCTGGCCCGCGTGGTTGCCGTGGAGGACGATAGCGGTGGCCGTCTTATCGGACTCGCGGGCCACGACGGTGACCATCTTGCCCGTCCACGGACCGAAGTCGAAGTAATTGCCGCCGCTCTTGAACGTCGTCACGGTGGGACCGTTCTTGACGGTGGTGCCGTCGCCGGCAGTAAACTCGATCGCGTCCCCGCCATTCGCCGGCGTAACCGTCACCGTGTAGGTGTTGGTTACGCCCTCCAGGGTGCCGGTGACGTGGACGAAGGCGCTGCCCGGGATCAAGTGGACCCGCCGCGCCATCTGGTATCCGTCGCCCGTGGTCTTGTTCAGCAGCTGCACGACGACCACGTCGTCCACGGCAAAAGCGGTGAGCGTCGCGTTCTTGCGCCCCGGCCATTTGATGTCGGCGTCCGACACGTCGACCAGGACGTCCCCATACTTGGCGCTATTCACGGTCCACTGGTCTTTGTCGTCACCATTTATCGCCGTGATCTGGCCCTGGAAGGTCTTGCCCTTGAGAGCCGAAGGCGTGCCCGTGGCCTCGGCGGTGGCCTCTACCTTCGGGCCCTTGTCCGGCTTGTCGTCCTTGGGCTTGGGATCGGCCAACACCGTGCCGACCGAGCTGAGGAGGAGCAGGAGAACGCCGACGAGCAACAACGCCTTGCGCCACATAACCATCACCTCGTGCCTCTTACTCTCGCACGGCCACGATCTGCTGCCGCAGTTCTTGGCCGGCGGCGTCGCTGGCGATGATCTCCACCAGCGTCATGTCGTCGTCCAGGGGCACGTCCGCCCGGAAGCCGCCGCTGGCGTCCGGTTGGACCAGCCTGCCGTTGATGCTGAGCACCGCGCCGGGACGGGTCCGCCCCGCCACCGTTAGCGTCCGGGCCGCGGCCGGCACCTCCACGGTGTCCTCGGCCGGCTCGTCGACCGCGAGCAACAAAGGCCCGCTGGCGGTCGGCACTCTGGCCGGGATCGCCGCCCGAGTCGGCGTGGCGCTGGGCACCACGCCGACTCGGGCGGGCGTGGCGACCGGCGCGCTGCCGGTCGGCGTGACTTGGGCAACGGCGCTGGTGGGCGACGCGGCCACAAGCGTCGGCGTACTGGTCGAGGCACTGAACGGTTGCTGGCTTGGTGCCACGGCGACCGGGGAGGGGGCAGGCGCGCCGGAGGCGCAGCCAACCACCGCCAAAGCCACCACGAACACCGCGCCCAACAGCCAGCGCATGGACACTTCCCCGCCGCGCGCACGCTTGCCGGTGCGCCTGGTCATCGACGCTATTATAACGCGCCTGCCACTGGCTTGTTACAGGCGGCGAGGGAATGGAGGCCGTACTTTCTGGCTACCCCAACCTGGCCCCTGCCGTGGCGGGTCCGGCGGGCAGGGGCCGCGGGATGAGCTTCGCCCTGGCGCTGGCCCCAGTTCAGCCAGAGGAGCAACGGGCCGAAGAGCGCCCAGGAGAGTCCCGCCCACGGCGCGGCCTATCGCTCCGGCACAGGAACCGCGGCGTCGGCCAGCGGCAGGGCCACGTGGAAGACGCTGCGTTGGCCCACCGCGCTGTCGACCCAGATGCGTCCACCGTGTGCTTCGACGAACTGCTTGCTGATGTAGAGGCCGATGCCCATGCCCTCGCCCGTCATCCGTTTCGCCTCGTCGTGGCGGAAGTAGGCGCGGAAGAGCTGTGCCGCGGCGTCAGGCGGGATGCCGATGCCCTGGTCAACCACGGCTGGTTCAAGACGCCTTGCGAAACAGCCGCGCTTGCCGGTCGGCCACGGCGAAGGCGGAGAGAGGCGGCTCGCCCAGCCACTCGGCTTCTCCCAGGCAGAGGAAGCCGCCCGGGGCCAGGCTCGCGGCCAACAAACTCTCCACCCGCTGCTGGGTCGGCAAGTCGAAGTAGATCAAGACGTTGCGACAGAGGACCAGGTCGAAGTCCCGGCCCGGCGGCCCCGCCGCGGTGAGGTCGTGCGCTTGGAACCGCACCAGCTCGCGGACGGCTGGTTCCAGCAGGTAACTGGGACCGTGACGTCCCGCCTGCAAGGCGAAATACTCTGCCACCTGCTCGGCGGGCAGTTCCGCCAGTGCCGCCGGGCGGTAGAGACCCGCGCGAGCCACGGCCAGGGCACCCTCGTGCACGTCGGTGCCCAGAACGCTCCCTGCCAGGCCGGCGCGGCGCAGCAGCAGTGCCAGGCTGTAGGCCTCCTCGCCCCAGCCACAACCGGCACTCCAGAGGGAGAGAGCCGCTCCCCGCCGGCAGCGAGCCCTTTCCGGCAGCACCAGCTCGGCGAGCTTGGCAAAGACGTAGGCGTCGCGACAGAAGCGGCTGACCTTGATGGTGAGATGGCCGATCAGTGCCTCTATCTCAGACTCGTCCCGGCGCAGCCTCGCCAGGTACTGTCCCAGGTCGGACGCGCGGGCCAGCGCCGCCCGGCCAAGCACCCGGCGTTCCACCATACTACGACGGCAGACGCGGAAGTCCAGGCCTCGCCGCTCCCGTAGGAGGGCCCGAATCGCCTCCAGTTCGGCTGCCTTGTCGGCAGCAAAGCCGGCGACGGCCGGCTTTGTCTCGTTCTCTCGCAAGCTCTCCGAGCCTTACTAGCAGTCCTGCCGCCGTGACAATCGAAAACCAGAGCTCGGCCATAGGCCGCCTGGGCCATAGGTTATCCTATCATGTGGTTTAATAGGTGGATGATCGGCGTGACACGGGCCTGCCCCAGTCATGGGCAAGCCGAAGGCCGTCCGGGGAGGGGGAATTGCAGGCAGCGCTAGGACCATTGGAGATCGACCGCTACCGCTGCCTGCGCGTGCGCCACCGCGGCGCCGACTGCCAGGCCTGCCGTGAGGCCTGCCCGCGCGCGGCGGTGGCGCTCGCCCCGGGCCCTACCGTCGACGCGGGTTTGTGCGCCAGCTGCGGCGCCTGCGCGGCCGTCTGTCCCACGGGCGCGCTGGCTCTGATCAGCCCCAGCCTGGCGGAGGCCTTTGCCGCCTGCGACGAGGGGGCCCTGTTCTGCCGGCGAGCGGCGGGGGGGCGCGCGCCACTGCCCTGCCTGGCCTATCTGGACGCGGGCGCCCTGCTGTTGGCGGTGAGCCGAGGCGGGCCAACGGCGCTGGACGCGGGCCCTTGCGCCGCCTGCCCCGACCGGGCGGCCCTGGCGCAGGTGGAGGCAGCCCTGGCCCAGGCCAACGTCGTTCTGGCGGCGCTGGGGCGGGAGGAGCGGCTGCGGCTGGTGCGGGAGCGGTCCTACGCGGGCGAGCCGGGGGTCTCGCGGCGGCAGCTGTTGGCCTGGCTGAGGCGTCCGGCGCCCAGGGCGCGCCCGGCCGTGGTGCCGGAGCCCTGGGGCACCCTGGCCCGGGGCCAGGCCAGCCGGGCCTGGCTGCAGCCGCCGCGACGGCGCCAGCTGCTGGCGGCCCTCGCTGCCCTGGGGGGCGGGGAGAACCAGACCGATTCGCCCTCGTCCCCGCGGAGCGGTCGCCCGGCCATTGATGGCCGGGCTAAGGAAACGAAGCCGGCTCAAGCCGGCTGGGGTTCGCCCCCAGCCCCCTTCAAGGGGGCTTCGTTGGTTGAGCCCGGTGCTTCAGCGCCGGGCGGTGGCGCACCTGTCGCCCCTCCCCTGCCCTTCTGGGACCTATCCCTGGGCGAGGCCTGCGACGGCTGCGGCCAGTGCCTCACCTTCTGCCCCACGGGCGCCCTGCGAGCCGAGCGCCGGGGCCGCGAGGCGGCCATCGTCTTCCTGCCCGAGTGGTGCCTGGGCTGCGGGCTCTGTGTCCAGGTCTGCCCGCGCGAAGCCGTTACCCTCACCCCGGCGACGAGCCTGCCGGAGCCGGGCGCGAGTTTCGTCCTACGCTCGGCGGCCATCGCCCGCTGCGCCCGCTGCGGTACCCGGTACCCCGCCTTCGCCGGCGAGACCCTCTGCCCCGACTGCCGCCAGAAGCGGCAGCTGAGCGACGGCATCCGTCGCACCCTCTTCGGGGGGCGGGAATAACGACCACAGATGGACACAGATGGACGCGGATAGGCAAGATAGAGAAGCGATCAAGCTACTGAAGACAAGCCGGTGGGATGGGGGGGTGAGGCTGGATCTGTGTGCATCTGTGGTCCGTACTCCTCACCCGGTCCTTCCGCGCAGGAGGGCGAGGGTCTGGGATAGCTCCTCCGCTCGCAGGAGGGAGGCGGCGGCGAGGTAGACGCCTCCTCCCAGGGCGGTGGCGGCCAGCAGGTAGGCCAGCTGGCCCCAGGGGGAGGAGAGGTCGCAGACCGCTGCCAGCGCCGGCCCGGCGGCCAGCAGGGCCAGTCCCGTGGCTAGGGCGGCGGTCGCCAGTTTGGCCAGGCCGCCCCAGAGGTCGCGTCCCCACAGACCGGGCAGCGCCCG
>JAMCYS010000141.1 GCA_023473795.1 Chloroflexota bacterium
GACGCTAGCGGGGTCGTCCCACCCGTTCCCATCCCGAACACGGCAGTGAAAGGCCCCAGCACCTACGATACTCGAGGGGCAACCCTCCGGGAAAATAGGCCGCCGCCAGGAAGGCTTTCTTCTTGCCCACCGTTATTCGTTCGCTTGCCGCCCTACGGTCCGCGCGGGGTACTCCCCAACGGTTAGTAGAGCAAGCGGGCTTCATGCTATACTGAATGTCGTCCCGGCGAGCAGCCGGGCAAAATGCGCCCCCATCGTCTAGAGGCCTAGGACGACGCCCTTTCAAGGCGTAAACAGGGATTCGAATTCCCTTGGGGGTACCCGGCTAGGGATGCCCGGGCATGTTGGCCAAACGGCCGGCATGCCCGGTTTTGTTTGGCCCAACGCTGGAAACGCCCTAACCAGATGATATAGTGGAACCCAGTCCGGCCCTTCACCGGGCTTGTCGTGTAATGCGTCAGGCAATGCCATAGCTGTGGATATGCGATAATACACCTACCGCGGCATGGCACCTTAGGATTGGAGCGCGCGCTCCCCGCAAGGATGCAATTGCAGATGCCTGGCACTTACAGTAAGGGGGGCGCCGGTGCACGAGTACATCGAAATCGTCGGGGCGCGGGAGCACAACCTCAAGAACATTTCGCTCAGCCTACCCAAGAACAGTCTGGTGGTGCTGACGGGGCTCTCCGGCTCGGGCAAATCCACCCTCGCCTTCGACACGCTCCACAAAGAAGGACAGCGCCAGTACCTGGAATCGCTGGGGCTGGCGTCCTATAACCTCACCAAGGCCCGGGTCGACGCCATCCGCGGGTTGTCGCCCTCCATTAGCGTCGACCAGAACCTCAGCAACCGCAGCCCGCGCTCGACCGTGGGCACCGCCACCGACGTCTACACCTACCTGCGGGCGCTCTACGCCCGTCTAGGCCGCCGCCCCTGTCCCGTCTGCGGGGCCACGGCCGCCAGGAAGGCTTTCTTCTTGCCCACCGTTATTCGTTCGCTTGCCGCCCTACGGTCCGCGCGGGGTACTCCCCAACGGTTAGTAGAGCAAGCGGGCTTCATGCTATACTGAATGTCGTCCCGGCGAGCAGCCGGGCAAAATGCGCCCCCATCGTCTAGAGGCCTAGGACGACGCCCTTTCAAGGCGTAAACAGGGATTCGAATTCCCTTGGGGGTACCCGGCTAGGGATGCCCGGGCATGTTGGCCAAACGGCCGGCATGCCCGGTTTTGTTTGGCCCAACGCTGGAAACGCCCTAACCAGATGATATAGTGGAACCCAGTCCGGCCCTTCACCGGGCTTGTCGTGTAATGCGTCAGGCAATGCCATAGCTGTGGATATGCGATAATACACCTACCGCGGCATGGCACCTTAGGATTGGAGCGCGCGCTCCCCGCAAGGATGCAATTGCAGATGCCTGGCACTTACAGTAAGGGGGGCGCCGGTGCACGAGTACATCGAAATCGTCGGGGCGCGGGAGCACAACCTCAAGAACATTTCGCTCAGCCTACCCAAGAACAGTCTGGTGGTGCTGACGGGGCTCTCCGGCTCGGGCAAATCCACCCTCGCCTTCGACACGCTCCACAAAGAAGGACAGCGCCAGTACCTGGAATCGCTGGGGCTGGCGTCCTATAACCTCACCAAGGCCCGGGTCGACGCCATCCGCGGGTTGTCGCCCTCCATTAGCGTCGACCAGAACCTCAGCAACCGCAGCCCGCGCTCGACCGTGGGCACCGCCACCGACGTCTACACCTACCTGCGGGCGCTCTACGCCCGTCTAGGCCGCCGCCCCTGTCCCGTCTGCGGGGCCACGCTGCCACTTGCCTTCACCGGCGCGGCCGAACCCTGGGACGACGAGCCCGGCGAGGGTGAGGTCGACGTGGCCCCCGGCTCCGACAACAATATCGCCTGCCCGGCTTGCGGCGCCGACGTGCCGGAACTCTTGATGGGTCACTTTTCCTTCAACAAAGCCGCCGGCGCCTGCCCCACCTGCACTGGCCTCGGCACGGTGCACCGGGCGAACCTGGCGCGCCTGCTCGACGAGGAGCGCAGCGTCACGGCGGGCGGCGTGCTGCGCTGGGACCAGACCTACGAGGTCCCCCGCTACTCGGGCACCCTGCGCCTGGCAGCCGCCTACTACGGCTTTGCCTTCGACCCAGACCTGCCGATCAAGCAGCTCGGGCGGGTGCAACGCGAACTGCTGCTCTACGGAGTCGAATCCCCCCAGTTTCGGCGCTACTTCCCCGTAAAGGAGCCGCCCGAGACGGTCGCCAAGGGTCGCTTCGAGGGGGTCATTACCGGCATCCTGCGCCGCTACCAGGAGCACGCACGCGACCAGGAATCCCGGGAGAAGATGGAGCAGCTGCTGGTGGCCGAGGTGTGTCCCGACTGCCAGGGCGAACGCCTGCGGCCCGAGAGCCGGGCGGTGACGGTGGCCGGGCGCAACATCGTCGCCATCGCGAGGCTGCCGCTAGGCGAACTGGCGGACTGGCTCGTACAGCTGCCGGCCACGTTCACGGCGGACGAGCAGGCCGTCGCCACCCCCGTCCTGAGCGACCTGCGCGACCGCATCGGCCGCCTGCTCGACGTTGGCGTCGGCTACCTCACCATGGAGCGCTCGACGCCCACCCTCTCGGCCGGCGAGGCCATGCGTCTGCGCCTGGCCTCGCTGCTAGGCTCCGGCCTCTCGGGCGTGCTTTACGTGCTCGACGAGCCGACCATCGGCCTCCACCCCCGCGACACGAGCCTGCTCATCGCCGTCCTCCGGCGGCTGCGCGACCTGGGCAACACCGTGCTCGTGGTCGAGCACGACCTGGAGGTGGTGGCGGCCGCCGACTACGTGGTCGACATGGGCCCGGGCGCCGGCCGCGACGGCGGGCAGGTGGTAGCGGCGGGCACGCCCGCGGCGGTCGCCGGCAATCCCGCCTCCCTCACAGGCGGCTACCTGGCCGGCCGCACTCCCGCTCTCCGGTCGCAACGGCGGCTGGGCAACGGCAGCCACCTTACCATCGTGGGCGCACGCGAACACAACCTCAAGGGGATCACGGTGAGCCTGCCCCTGGGCACCTTTATCGCCGTCACCGGGGTGTCGGGCTCGGGCAAGTCCACCCTCGTGTTCGACGTGCTCGACCGCGCCGCCCGCCGCCACTTTCAAGACGCCGGGCCGGCGCCCGGCCTGCACGAGGCCGTCGAGGGCTGGGAGCACCTGGACCGGGTGGTCGCCATCGACCAGACGCCCATCGGCCGCAGCCCGCGCTCGAACGCCGCCACTTACACCGATGCCTTCGCCGCTATCCGCGAGGCGTTCGCCGCCACACCCGAGGCGAGGGAGCGGCGGCTGACGGCGGCCCACTTCTCGTTCAACGTGCCCGGCGGCCGCTGCGAGCGCTGCGAAGGGGCGGGCGTGGTGACGGTGGGCATGCACTTCCTGCCCGAGGTGCGCGTGCGCTGCCCCGCCTGCCACGGGCGGCGCTACCGCAAAGAGGTGCTCGCCGCCCGCTACCGCGGGCGCGACATCGCCGAGGCGCTGGAGTTGACGATTGCCGAGGCCCTCGACCTCTTCGCCGATGTGCCGGCCTCGGTCTCGCGCCTGCAACTGATGGCCGACGTGGGCCTGGGCTACCTGCAGCTTGGCCAGCCTGCCACCACCCTCTCTGGCGGCGAGGCCCAGCGCGTGAAGCTGGCCAAGGAACTGGGGCGCAAGGTCAGCGGACGCACCCTCTACCTGCTGGACGAGCCGACCACCGGCCTGCACCCGGCCGACACGGCGCGGCTGCTGGCGATCGTCCAGCGGCTGGTCGACACGGGCGGCACCGTGGTGCTGGTGGAGCACAACCTCGATACCATCCGGGCGGCGGACTGGGTCTTCGACCTGGGGCCGGAGGGAGGAGAGGCCGGCGGCCGGCTGCTGGCGAGCGGCAGGCCGGAGGACATCGCCCGTGTGCCCGATTCCCACACCGGGGCCAGTCTGCGCGCGGCAGGACAGGTGCGAGCCACAGATAAGCGCGCATAGTTCATCCGTGGTTCGCAACCTGGTCCTACTCCCGCCCCCAGGGCCGTCGGAGCCTGGTCGCTCAGATCTGCCAGCACGCCAAGGTGCGACTACTTGACCTATAAGCACCTTGTAGCAGCGATCGGCAAATGGTGGCCATCGTCCACACTCCTCAGCCGCTTCCTGCTAGGATACGGGCCGGGATGGCACTCTGCCGGCCTGGATGCCCTCGACAGGAGTTTACACGCTTTTCATATGGCGCCAACAAGTTCCCGCTAGCGTGCCCGCAGAGCAAGGTCCGCGTTGCCGTAGGTTCTTGACAGAGGACGTTAGTACCACTTGGCGATTGGCGTTCCCAGATGCGGGTGAGTTGACGCACCGCGGGAACCGGCGTGCCCGGGCAGCGGGTGATCGATTGTGGAGGTTGAGATGAAGGCAGTCGCCGGCAGGACAGCCGTTAGGTCAGGACGGGCAGAAGCCGGGCTCTGGCCCAGGCGCGCCCTCACGCTCGTTACCGTTCTAGCCATAAGCACGGTCATCGGTTACTTTGCCTACGACCGCTTCTTCAAGCCTCAGCCGATCACCACGGCTGCCCCGCAACTGGTCGCCGTCAGCCGGGGTTCCGTCGTCGCGACGGTGAGCGCCACGGGCTCGGTCGTGCCGGCGGCCACCGCCGATCTATCCTTCAGCGCCAGCGGGCGGCTGAAGGAACTGAATGTGACCATCGGCCAAGCGGTGCAGAAGGGTGATGTGCTCGCCCGCCTGGAAACGTCGGACCTGGAACTGCATGTTGTGCAGGCTAAGGCTCAGTTGGCCAGCGCCGAGGCCAAGCTAAAGAGCCTGCAGGCAGGTAGCACGCAGGCCGACATCGCTCAGGCCCGGGCGCAACTGCTGGTCGCCCAGGCCAAGCTCGCAACAACCGAGGCCGGCCCGACCGCGGCGGCCCTGCAGTCCGCGCAAGCCAGCGTCGCCTCGGCCGGGAGTCAGCTAGCGAAAGCCCAGTCCGACCTAGACAATCTCAAAGCCGGTCCGACCCAGGACAGCATCACCGGCGCCCAGATAACACTGGAGCGCGCCAAGATTTCCTTGCACACGGCACAGGCCGCCTACGACAAGATCTCCTGGCGACCGGACGCGGCGGCCACGACCGAGGCAATGAATCTCTGGCAGGCCACGACCGACTATCAGGCAGCCGAGCTAACTTACAAGACCCAGGTAGCGGGCCCCACGACAACGGACATAGCCATCGCCGCGGCAAGCGTCACCAGCGCGAAGGCTCAGCTGGCGACCGCCGAGGCCAGCCTGGCGACGCTCGCGGCGGGGCCGACCGCGGATGAGCTGGCCACGGCGGAGGCGGCGGTGAGTCAGGCCGAGAAACAGCTGGACCTCGTGTTGAACCCGGCGACCGAGTCCGATCTGCTGGTAGCACAGGCCTCAGTCGAACAAGCCAGAGCCGCATCGCAGAGCGCCCAGAATACCCTGGACGATGCGACGATGCTCGCTCCCTTCGCCGGGGTAGTCGCGGCGGCGAACGGCACGGTGGGCGCCACCGTCTCTGGAGTCGTCGTGAGCTTGCTCGACGTGAGCTCCCCGCGCCTGCAGATTGCCCTGCCGGAGACCGACGTGGCCAAGGTGGAGGTAGGACAACAAGCCACCCTCACCTTCGAAGCCCTGAGCGGCCAGCAAGTGACGGGCAAAGTGCTGTACATCACTCCCAAAGCTACCGTGCAGTCAGGCGTGGCGACCTACCCGGCCGTGATCGCCATCGACACGCTCACCAACAGGGCACAGAATGGCGCTACTCAGGAGGGCACGGGCAGCAGCGGCCAGCAGCGCCAGGGGACGGCAGGATCCGCCGACCAGGCGCAGGGGACCCGGGCCGGCGCCAGCGGCAGCCAGAGGGCAGCGGCGCAGTCGCAGGTGGACCTCAGCAAGGTCAAACCGGGCATGACCGCCAGCGTCAGCATCGAGTATTTGCGCAAAGACAACGTGTTGGTCGTCCCCAACCGCGCCGTTCGCGCTCAGGGTCGCGACCGGGTGGTCGACGTGGTGGTAGGAGACAAGATAGAGTCGCGCGTTGTTACCATCGGCGCCGCGGACCAGCAATTCACCGAAATCACGGCTGGACTGGCGGAAGGCGACCAGGTAGTGGTGACGGGCACGACGACGAGCACGGCGGCCTCGCGGGTGCCGGGTTTGCAGGGCGGCGCGCCAGGCGGCGCCTTCCCCGGCGGTGGCTTCCCCGGCGGTCGCTAGCACAATCGAGGGCCGGCTGAGCGCTATTCAGTCCATCGGCCGTGGCCGCGACGCCAGGCTTACGTTCAGGGGTCGTGCCGAGTCTAGTCAAGTCGGCAGTACGGCGAGCGAGGGGGTGGAGAGAATGGGTCCGCTTGAGAGCTTGCACGTCGCTCTAAGAGGATTGTCGGCCAACAAGCTGCGGTCCGCCTTGACGATGCTCGGCATCATTATCGGCGTCGGCGCGGTCATCGCCTTGATGTCGGTCGGCAAGGGCGCCGAGCAGAGCGTGCTCAATCGCATTCGCAGCATGGGCACCAACCTGCTCTTCGTGACGCCGGGCTCAACGCGTCAGGAGGGCGTGGCCGCCGGCGCCGGCACCGCTCCCACCCTCACCTACGAGGACGCGGTGGCCATCGCCGGCAGCGGCCCGCCGATCATGCGGGTAGCCCCTGAGTCCGCATCGAACGTGCAGGTGATCTACGGCTCGGCCAACACGCGCACCCGCGTGACCGGCACGACACCGGAATACGAGGAAGTGCGCAACTTCCACGTGGCACGAGGCGAGTTCTTCACTCAGCAAGACGTCGACAGCAACGCCATGGTTGTAGTTCTGGGCAGTAATACCGCCCTGCAGGTCTTCGGCGATGGGGAACCCATCGGCGAGACCGTCCGGCTAACGACCGGCTCGGGAGCGGGGTCTACGGGTTACACCTTCCGCGTGATCGGAGTCATGGAGAGCAAGGGCTCGCAGGCGATGGGGAACCAGGACGACGTCGTCTTCGTGCCGATCACGACCCTGCAGCAGCGCTTGTCGAACCAGCGGACCGCCCAGGGGGCACGCAACGTCTCCACAGTCAACGTGCAGGTGAGCGACGAACGGTCGATGGACGCGGCGGTGCAACAGATCGGCAACGTGCTGCGCGACCGCCATCAGGTGGTAGAGGATGATTTCCTCATCCGCAGTCAGGAGGACATGCTGGAGACCGCCACCGAGGTTACCGGCGTGATGACCGTCCTACTGGGCGCCATAGCCGGCATCTCCCTGGTGGTCGGCGGCATCGGCATCATGAACATCATGCTGGTCTCCGTCACCGAACGCACCCGCGAGATCGGCATCCGCAAGGCCGTGGGCGCACGCCGCCGGGACATTCTGACCCAGTTCCTGCTCGAATCCGCTCTCCTGGCAGTGGTTGGAGGCGCCACCGGCATAACCGTAGGGGTAGCCGTCGCGCACTTCGTGTCGGGCCTGAGCCTGGCCGGCCAGACGTTTACCGCGGTGGTCACCGCGGATGCCATAGTACTGGCGGCAGGCGTCTCCGCGGCCATCGGGCTCTTCTTCGGCATCTACCCGGCCCTACGCGCCGCCCGCCTCCATCCCATCGAGGCGTTGCGCTACGAGTAGGCGGCCGGCGTGGGCGCCCATTTGCTCCACCCGCGGCAGGCCAGCCCTGGGGATTCGTGCACGCCAGGCGCGTTCTGATATCAGAGTACGAACGTAGCTGAAGCACCTTGAGTCGTTCTACGTCCTTAGACTCGCGAGGCCCGCGCCTACCAGTACTTTCTCGTTACGGACGGAGACCCCCTTGAGCTGGCCACTGGACGAAACGGGGCAGCGACTCGATAATGGGGACCGGAAGCCGTGGAGGGAGGACGATAGGGTGAGAAGCGTGTTGTTGTCAGAACTGACGTGGCCGGACGTGCGAGGGCTGATCGACTCGGGGGAGATCGACACGGCGGTGATTGCGGTCGGCGCCACGGAGCAGCACGGCCCGCACCTGCCACTAGGCACCGACAGCATCCTAGCGCAGGCGATCGGCGAACTGGTGACCGCGAGGCTGGGCAGGGCGCTGCTGGCGCCGCCGATCACTATCGGCTGCTCCGACCACCACCTAGCTTTGGCGGGCACCATCTCCCTCGGTCAGCAGACGCTGGCCGCCCTTCTGGAAGACTACGTTCGCTCCCTGGCCAGGCACAGGTTCAAGAACATCGTCGTAGTGCCCACCCACGGCGGCAACTTCAATCCGCTGGCTCAAATCGTCGCCCAGCTACGGCAGTCCAGGCCGGACGCCAACATTGTGGCCTACACCGATCTGGAGCACTTCGCCACCGTGCTGGCCGAGGCTTCGGCCCAGTTCGGCATCTCGGCCGAAGCCTCCGGACTCCACTCGGGGGAGCTGGAGACTTCGCTCGTCTTGGCGCTGCGGCCCGAGCTGGTGAGAATGGACCGCGCCAGGACCGGTTACCTGGGGCCGGCGGCAGAGGCCCTGCCGGTGTTCTTCCAGCAGGGGGTAGTGGCGGTGAGCCCAGAAGGGGTGTTGGGAGACCCCCGGCAGGCCAGCCCAGAGCAAGGCCGAGCCTACTTGCAGCGCTTGGTTGAGGACGTCGTCGCCTACGTCGCGCCCCGGCTGCGCTAGGACGGAGACACGCCGCTTGTCGGTCAGGACTAGCGCAAACGCATCGGACCGACCGAACGATTTTGGCTTGGCGACGTTGGGGGCTAATGCCCACGATCCTCTCTTCCACTGCTACTACCTCCCTTGTTGGGCCGGCGAGGGCAGCCGGCCCGTCAGGTTGGCAACCAGTACAGCCAGCTGTGGGACGGCGATCAAGCGTCAACCAAGGTAGCAGCGTCGGCCACTCTGGCCGCCGCACTCGCTAACCGCCGGAACGGCGAACGGGGGCCATTTTGGACAATCTCTCACGTCTTGTCCAGCGAGACAACATCTGTCCATTCTGCTACAATCGCGCTCTGCCGGCGAGACGACGCGCTTCCGGCGAGGAGGTCAGGGTGGAAGGCATCAAGTCATCCGAGATAACGCCCGAACACGTCTACCTCTCCAGGCGGCGCTTCCTCGCCGGGGCGAGCACGCTGGCGGCCGGCTTGCTGCTCGACGCCTGTACCGCTGCGGCGCCAGCGCCGGCTGGCGGCAGCCCGGCGGCGGGGACTAGCGACACCGTCCAACCCCCTGCCGATGTCCTCACCACCTACGAGGCGGCCACCGGTTACAACAACTTCTACGAGTTCTCTCTCGACAAGGAGAACGTGGGCACGGTCGCCCAGGGCTTCAAGACGTCACCCTGGACGGTGCAGGTGGATGGACTCGCCGACAAGTCTCGCACTTACGGCATCGACGACCTGGCCAAGGCCTTCCCCTCGGTCGAGCGTATCTACCGCTTCCGTTGCGTGGAGGGCTGGTCGATGGTGATTCCTTGGCTGGGATTCCCCCTGGCCAGCCTGCTCAAGGAAGCCGAACCGCAGGCTAAAGCCAAGTACGTGCGCTTCGAGACCCTGTTCGACCCCCAGCAAATGCCCGGGCAGAACAGCGATATGTTCGCTTGGCCCTACGTTGAGGGACTCCGCCTGGACGAGGCGATGCACGATCTGACGATTCTGAGCACCGGGCTTTACGGCAAGCCCGCCCTGCCCCAGAACGGCGCCCCTCTACGCCTGGTGGTGCCCTGGAAGTACGGCTTCAAGAGCATTAAGTCCGTTGTCAAGATTACCTTGACCGAGGAGACGCCGATCTCGTTCTGGATGGCCAGCGCCCCCGACGAATACGGCTTCTACGCCAACGTAAACCCCGACGTGCCGCACCCGCGCTGGTCGCAGGCCACGGAGCGCCGCATTGGCGAGTCGGGCCGGCGGCGCACTCTCCTCTTCAATGGCTATGCCGAACAGGTGGCGCCGCTGTACGCGGGGCTTGACCTGGCGAAGAACTTCTGAGCGGTGGCCCTCACTCCCGCACGAGCGGCGCGGTGGCTGGCCTGCTTGGGGCTGCTGGCGCCGCTGTTGTTGCTGCTCAGCAGCGCCGTGCAGAACCAGTTGGGCGCGAACCCTATCCGCGAAGCCACCTTGCGAATGGGCAAGGTGGCGCTCGTGTTGCTGGTGACGACGCTCGCCACCTCGCCTGCCTACCAACTGTTGGGCCTCAAGGCGTTGCTATGGTTTCGCCGCGCTCTCGGCCTGGCGACCTGCTTCTACGCGGCGGCGCACTTGGCAATCATCGTGGGTTTGGACTACCAGTTCGACCTGGCTCTCCTGCGACTGGACGTTCTCGACAAGCGCTATGCGTTGCTGGGGCTGGGTGCCTTTCTGCTACTCCTACCCCTGGCTCTCACCTCCACCGGCAGCTGGCGGCAACGGTTGGGCCCCCGCTGGACGATGCTGCATCGCCTGGTATACCTGGCGGTCCTGCTCGACGTGGGCCACTACCTCTGGCTGGTCAAAGGTGACGTTGGCCAGCCGCTCCGCTATGCGGCCGTTGTCGTCTTCCTACTCATCCTCCGCCTACCTTTCTTCCGGCGAGCGCTGGGCCGGTGGCGCTCCCGCCAGGCCAACTAGGTCACTCTATCTCACACATTGCGCAAGGTGATGCTATACTATCTATAGCGCAACCAACTTGGGCCTTGCCGTTTCGTCACCAACGCCGCCTCCCGGCAGACCAAGAGGCTCAAACCTATGTCTTCCGCCAGGCAGAAGTCTCGCTACCGTGGTGCCTACAGTCTAAAGACTATCGCCGTCGCGATGGTCTTGCTTGCTGCGCTGCTGCTGCCCCAGACCGCCTCGGGCGAGGTCGCGGCGGTGCTGATCGACTTGCCCTGGCGCAGTCAGGTCGATGGCCAGCCCGACCAGCGCGAGAACGCCGGCCTGGCCGGGCTAGGAATGGTGCTGGCCGCCTACGGTCAGGACTGGAGCACGGCCAGGCTGCGCGAGGAAATCGATCTTATGACAGGTATCGCCCACGTCCCGGCGGATTCGCTCTCCTTGATGGCCCTGGCTGGGGCTCATGGCCTCAGGGCCACGCCCCTGGCGAACGCCAGGCGGCTGCGTACGCAGTTGGCGGCCGGCCGGCCGGCACTGCTCTTCCTCGGCAGAGGCACGAACCCCGACAGAGCTCGCTGGGTGGTGGCGGTGGGCTATACTGCCGAGAACCAGCTGCTGTATGACGACCCGGCCTGGCCGATGCCCCGCTTCGGCCAACACCGCATCCTGGCGGTTGATGAGGAGAAAACCTGGCAGACTGCGGGCACAGTCGGCTTCTGGTTGGAGCGAGACCCCATAATCACCACGCCAGCACCGCCTACCAATGCCGTGGCCCCCGCGACCGGCGACGCCAATCCCGACTGGTGGCTCAAGATCGAGGCCTATGCCGATTGGTTCGGCGTCGACCCGTTCTTCGTGGCGGCGGTACTGCTCGAAGAGAGCGGCGGCAACCCCGCGGCAGTGGGAGACCAGGGGCACTCAGTCGGGCTAATGCAGCTGCACGATCAGGGAGTGGGCAGCGGCCTTTTAGACCTGCGTTACGACCCATTGCTGAATATCTGGTACGGGGCTCAGACCCTGGCCGAAGGGATACGCCTGTACGGCGACCCGACTCTGGCCTACGCTCGCTACTACAACCCTGGAGGCGACGCGGCGGCGGCAAGGGTAATGGCACGCTACCGTGCCCTGGTGGCCCTGGCAGGAAGTACGACGCCGGCACAACCATAGGCGGTCACGCCCGACGCCAAGCTCATCTGAGAGCAGGTGATTACTTATGAAGGCTAATGCGGGCAGACTGATGGCTTGGGTGGTGGTTGGGCTGCGGCAGACCGGGGGCCTGGTGCGAGCCGGCGCCGGTCGGCTGCGCTTGTTCTGGCAGGACCACGAAGGCGCCCGTTTCGGGCTGGCACTCTCCGCCGTGGCGGTGGCTCTCCTTGCCTGGAGCGTCCTCAGCACCCCCAGTCCGGCCAGTTCGAGTGCCGGACCGGTTCCACCGCAGCCAACGCCCACGCCGTCGGCCACTCCCACGCCTCTGATACCGTCGCCTACGCCCGACCCGACCGCGACCCCGACCGTTACCCCGGTAGTCACGGTCCTGGTCCCGCCGACGCCTTCGCTACCGGCCGGCTTGCCCGTGCTCGTACAGGCCACGTTTACCCCGGGTAGCCGCTTGCCCGCGTTTCCAACCGCGGCGGCCGTGGCCTTGGACGCGGTGGTGCCCACTGTGCACGACACCACGCCAAGCCCCGAGCCGACGTCGACGCCCTACGCGACGCCGACTCCGCTCCCGAATACGCCCACCAGCAGCCCCACGAGCACCGGAAGCCCCACCGCGACCGCTACGTTCGCGCCGGTCGCGGCGACGATGACGTTCGTGCCCAGCAGCGCTGTCATCGGCCAGCAGGTCGATATCTGGCTCGAGAGCGGCTACCCCTACCAGAACGTGCAACTGACTGGACCGTTCGACCCGCAATACGTCGGCGCCTGGCAGACGCCGTCCGGGTACACCTGGCGCTACACGGTGGTGCCCCAAGAACTCGGCAGCTTCCTGTACCAGTTCCTCGTCGAAGACGGTCGCTACATGGTGGTGTACGAATATATGGACGTGTACTACCAAGCACCCACCGCGACGCCCTCGCCCACGTCTACGCCGGACATCTTCGCCTCGGCGACGGCCTCGGCCGCCCTCACCGCAACCGCCCTGGCCTGGACGGCAACACCGACCTTGACCGCGACTGCCACTCCGACCTTGACCGCGACTGCAACGCCCACCTCAACCATCACGGCCACACCCGCTATGAACGCGACGGCCGCGGCCAGCCCAACGGGCGCGCCGCCGAGCGCCGCCACCTTCACGGCGACCCCCACGCCAACTGGGACCGTGCCGCCGAGCGCCACCCACGTGCCCACAACAGCGCCAACCGGCACAACGGTGCCAACCGCCGCCCCAACGAACACGCCGCATCCGACCAACACCTTGACGCCCTCGCCCACCGGCACGCCGACCGCTACCCACACCCCCACCTAGACACGAAACCGCCGCTAACTTGGCCGCACCGGGCGCCTACCAGCCCAATGACTCATCCCGCTCGGGCAGCAACAGCACGGGACAGGGCATGTCCGCCAGGACCTGCTTGATGACCTTGCCGGGTTCAGGCGAGAAGCGACCCTTCCACTCCAAGACGATGAGGTCGCTCTGTTCCTCGCGAGCGAAGCGTAGAATCTCCTCCGGCGCGTTGCCACTGCGCACGAAAACGCGAGTCTTGGCGCTGGGTCGGTACTGACCTAGGGCGGTGCCGAAACGGCTGGCGAACTCCTGGGCCCAGGCGGGCCACTCGTAATGCGGCTGGTCGATATACTGGGGTGCCGTAAGGCTGCCCCGCTCGCTTGGCGGCTCAGCCTGCACGGCGACGTTGAGAATGTCGACGTCCGCGTGGATGTGATCGGCCAGCTCGAGCGCCGGCCCGATGGCAGCCGCCGCCGAGGGGGTGCCGTCGAGCGGCAGCAGAACGCGCTGCGCCCGCTGGCGCTGAGCCAGCCAGGGGGCGAGCTCGGCGCGGAGGAGTAACAGAGGGCAGGGCGCTCGGTTGAGAACGGATTCCACCACCGGGCTGACTTGCCATTGGTCGCTGTTGGACAGACCCCGAATTGTCATTGCGATAAGCGAGGCCTGGTGGCGCTGGGCAGTGTCCGCGATCGCCTGACCCGGCTCACCGGTCGCCTGCTCGACCACGAGCCCAGTCGTTTCGGAGGGTTGCAGGCCTACCCTCTTCAGCAGCTCATCCGCCGACGCCACTGGCTCATCGGCAACGTAAAGGATCTGGATACTGGCGTTGGCGAGGGGCGCGACCCGGCGTGCCGCTGCCAGGGCTAGTTTGGCGCCTTCCGAACCATCCAGGGGCACCAGGATGAGAGGCGCCCGATCGTGCCACCAGGGCGCGCGTCGTTCGCTGGCCGCGGGGTTACCCGCCTCCGGCTGCCCGCCGGCTGGCAACTCTGGCCCGGACTGGGTTGGTGGCTCGCTCATTGCTACCGCTCCTCTAGTGGGCGCCAGGCGCCCTTCTCGATAGCGCCGTAGTAGCGCTTGCCCCGGGCAAGCGCCAGCTGTGCGCTCACCGGTTCGCCAAGACCTACCGATAGAGGCTCGCCGCGAGTCAGCCCCAGCTCCAGGGACTGCGGTCTCGCACCCGCTTTGACTGCCAGGCGCCGGCCCTGCCACTGGACTGCATAGCGAACCTCTTCCCACTCGGGCAGCGGTCGAGGGTCGAAGCTCAGCCCCTCGTCGTGGACGTACAGTCCGCCGAAGCCGAATACTAGCGCCTGCCAAAGACCGCCCTGGCAGGCGGTGTGCACGCCACCGGCGGCGTTGCCCATGTTGTTCGCCAGGTCCACCGCTGCCGCCTGCCGGAAGTAGTGGCGGGCCAAATCGTGATTCGCCAGACGCGCCGCCATCAGGGCGTGAATGCTCGGGCTGAGCGACGAGCCGTGGGCGCAGCGAGGTTCGTAGAAACGGAAGTTGGCCTGCCGCACCGACGCCGGGAAACGGTCCCAGAGCAGGTACATCAGCATCACCACGTCTGACTGCTTGATGACCTGCGAACGCAGCAAGCGATCCCGCCCAATTACGACCTCCATCGAGGCCGTGCGTGGCTCCAACTTGGCGAGATCGATGTACTCCAAGTCGTAGTAGCCGCGGAACTGCTCGAAGAGGCCGCTATGGGCATCGAAGCCCGTGTACATCTTCTCGGCCACGTCTCGCCACGCCGCCGGCTCGGCGTCGTCGAGGCTCAGCCGAGATGCCAGCTCGGCCCAGGTGCGCGGCCAGCGCCGACGCAATAGGTCCACGGTATCTAGCGCCCGCTCGAGGTTCCACTGGGCCATGACGTTGGTGAAGGCGTTGTCGTCGACCCCCTCATGGAACTCGTCAGGTCCGATCACCTCGTCGATGTGGTATAACCCGTCGTCGCCCGGGCGCACACGGCTGGCCCAGAAGCGCGCGGTTTCCAGCAGAATCTCCGCCGCGGCGTCGCGAAGGAACTGGTCATCGCCGGTGGCCCGCCAGTACTGCCAGCAGGCGTAAGCCACGTCGGCACTGACGTGGTGCTCCTGCAAGCCGGTGAGGATGGGGATGATCTGGCCCCCGACGCCGAGGGCGTAGCGGGGCGTTTGCTCTTTCCCGTCGGCGGCCGACTCCCAGGCATAGAGGGCGCCACGATACCCCATCTCCTTGGCCTTCGCGCGCGCGCCTGCCAGCGTATGGTAGCGGTAAAGCAATAGCGAACGAGCCGCCTCCGGATAGGTGAACGTGAAGAAGGGGACGACGTAGATGTCCGTATCCCAGAAGACGTGGCCCTTGTAGGCCTCTCCCGTGAGCCCCCTGGCGCCAATGGAGACGTATTCGTCCCCAGGATTGGCGGACTGCACTAGGTGGTGCACCGCGAAGCGAGACGCCAGCTGGTCGTTCCTTTCGCCCGGCAGCTGCACGTCCGATTCTTGCCAGCGCGATTCCCAGGCGGCCACGTGGCGCTCGAAGGCAGCGTCCGCGCCTTGGGAGAGCAGACTCGCCAGCTGTTCCTTTGCCGCATCGACGGGCCGGGGGACATCGCGGGACGTGGCAACACCCACTAACTTGTCAAAGCGATAGGGCGTTCCCAACTGGGCTTGCCACTGCCAGCGCTCGCCTACCAAGCCCTCCACCTCGGCAACTCCGCGTTCGGCCTCGACCGGCACGCCGGCGGTTAGGACACCTGTCGTGGCATAGGCGACCTCGATACCGGACTGGCGCGCGAGGGCGCGCAGGACGAGGGGGGAAGGTGGGTTCTCGACGCTTTCCTCGGCGCTCGAACCCTGTGCCCCCTGCGACGGCGGTAGCGTCTCCAAGTGCTTGATGCCATCTGTCGTATTGAGCACTCGCCCGTCGACGACGCTTTCCACGGCAACGCGGCCGCTGTAATTCTCAGGGGTAATCGTTACCGATTCGACCCATGCCTGCCGGTCGACGAGCGACACGAAACGGGTGTAGTGGAGGCGAGTGGTGCGCCCAGCCGAGTCACGGTGCCGCCACTCTCGCACGTAGGAGCCGCGATGCATGTCGAGCAGCCGCCGCTGCTCCAGGGTCTCGCCACTGTAGAGGCGGACCTCCTGCCCCTCGACGAAGATTCGCAGGCGTGTCCAGTCGGGTTCGACCACCAGCTCCGTCACCGCCGCGGTCGGTTGGTCGAAGACTCCGGCGATGAGGGTCGCCGGGCGCGACTCGCGCACTCCCTCGGAGAGCGACCCGCGAACGCCGACGTAGCCGTTGGCCACGGTAAGCAGGCTCTCGACCTCGTGCTCGCGACCCGGCTCGAAGCCCCGCTCGAGCAGCGCCCAGCCGGGGTCAATGGCCGCGTCGGCGGCCGGCAGCGGGGGGCTGATCGGGGCACGACCATCTCCCCTGGCTCTGGCGGTCCGGCTGCTCGGACGGAAGTCCGTCCCGGTGCTCGCCTCGTGCAAACGCACCTGGTTCTCCAGCAGCTTGAGAAAGCGGGCGGGGCCGCCGCCGATATGCATCACGCCTGGCGGCACGCCGTTGGGCTCCTTGCCCACCGAAACGTAGGTCGCGCCCTGGGCAAGCGGCGTGTGCATCTTGTAGTCGCTGCCCTCAAAGCCGGCGATAGGCCCGAATTCGTCACCACCGATGAGGATGGCGGAGGAAGGGAGGCCAGCCCGGGGTGCCAGTTGCTCAATAAGCCAGCGGATGGAGTCCTCTTTGTCGGTCAGGCCCACCTCGATGTGCTTGACATCGCTCGTGATGCGGGCCTGCGGTAGCCCCTTGGCAGCGGCCATCTCCTCCGTCAGCCGGAAAGCCTCGCGCAGGCCTCCGCTCAGACCACCGCTCACCAGCCGGCTCTCGACGGCCTGCAGGAGGTCGCCAATGACCGACTTGGGCGGATCGGCCCACTCAGGCACTGGAATGAGGTCAATCTTGCGCCGATTCAAGCGGTTATAGATGACCTCGATTCTCAGTCCAGTCCGAGCCTCGATGGCATCGCGCACGGCGTCGGCAATCTCGGTGAGCTGGCGATCTTCCTCGGGACTGGCCACTCGATGCCACAGGAGAATGGGGTGGGAATCCTCGGCGAAACCGTAGACCTCCGAACCTCGGTTGGTCAGGACGAACAGCCTACGCTTGTGAGGTCCCCGAATGGCGCTAGAGAGCTGCCGGTCGACGTTCTGGAAGTTGGTGCCGGTGATCACGACCACGTAAACGCCCAGGTCGAGAAGTCGCTCGATTGCCTGGCGAACAGACGTGGCATCTGCCGCACGGTTCACCACGGCCGTGCCGTCCCAGTCGAACGCGATTATGTTGAATGGCCGGTCCAAGACCACCTGTTGGCTGGTCGACACACCACTGTCCGTGACTTCTCCGGCGTCCTGGCGAGCCGCACCCGCCCGCTCCTCCCTGGTTTGCCCCATGCTCTCTCTTACCCCCTAGGCCCTAGTGTTTGATCAACGAGTATTGGCTCATACGACCTTGCTGGTGCTGTGATGATGACCGTGCTGGCGAACTCTGCCGTCGCGCCGCCGCGGGCGCCGCTCGACGGCCGCTCGCGGTTC